>NZ_JAFBBP010000001.1:307916-615833 GCF_016907275.1 Micromonospora luteifusca | reverse complement strand
CGGCCAGTGGTACCCGGCGGGCCCGGCGGGCTCGACGGAGTCACCGGGTCGGCCGGCGGGTTCCGACTCGAAGACGTCCGGGGAGATCGACACGCCCAGCGGGCCCTTCCGTCCCTGGTACGACACGCCGGATCCGCCGCTGACCATGTCGTCCCGGCCGTGGTGGGTGAACACCGGCGGCCGTCCGTCCGGCTTGCGGGCCTCGTCGACGTGGTCGGGGATCCAGAACCACGTCGACCCGGGCGCGACCTCACGCAGCGCGGCTTCGAACTCCGTGCTGAGGCGGTTCGCGCTGGCCTCGGCGCTCTCGTCGGTATCGAAGACCAGGCGGAACCCGGTGTCCGTGGCCGTGGGGGTGGGCGCGGCCAGTGGCGGGCCCGGAGCCGGGCCGGGATCCTGATCGCGTACGGCGACACCGACGCCGACCACCAGCGCCAGGAGGGCGGCCAGCGGGCCCCCGATCAGTCGGACACTGCCAGCGCGCCGTTCGCGTCGGACGATGCGCTCCACATCGACCCGGGGTGCCGGTGGTGTGCCGATCAACTCGTCGAACAACTGGTGACCCATCTGCTGCCTCTTCCTCAAGACTGGCCGGTGACGACGGTGCGCAGGTTCGCCAGCCCGCGTGCCGACTGACTCTTGACGGTGCCGGTGGATATGCCGAGGGTTCGCGCGGTCTCCTCGACCGAATAGTCCAGGTAGTAGCGGAGCACGAGCACCGCCCGCTGCTTCGGGGCGAGGGACCGCAGCAATGCGGCGAGTCCTTCACGGTCGGTGACCGTTTCCGGGACCACCGCGGCCACGTCCGGCAGCGTCGCGCTCGTCTGTTCCCGTCGCTTCCAGGGCCGGCGTCGCTCGTCGAGCCAGGCGCGGGTCAGGACCCGCTGGGCGTACGCGTCACGGTTGTCCGCCTGACCCGCTCTGCGCCAGTTCCGGTAGAGCTTCGCGACCGTGGCCGACACGACGTCGTCGGCGGTGTGCCAGTCCTGGCAGAGCAGGAAGGCGCTGCGTCGCCAGCGATCCATCCGGCACGCGACGAAGTCGTGGAAGTCGTCCTCGTCGGCCCGCCTCACCCGGGTTTTTCCTCTCCACCGACCAGGATGGATGTGTTCTCGATCTCTGCACTGACTGTCACGGCCGTACGACGCGGGGGTCGCGCCCCGGGGTTGCACCGCCCGGTCAGGTTTTCGTCCCTGCCTTCCGAAAATCTCAGCCGGGCAGGTCAGGCCGGCGGGCTACCGCAGGGGGCGGAAGTAGTGCCGGACCGCGTAGCGGTAGACCTCCTCACCAAGCTTCGCCCCCTCGACGTCGGCCGTGCGGAAGTGGACGCCGCCCCAGACGCGCGCGCCGATGAGCTCGTCGAGCGCTTGCGAAAAGCTGCTGAATTGGCGGGTGGTGCCGGAGTCGGCGCTGGACCCACTGAATGCGATGTCGTCTCGGCCGAAGAAGTATCGGTACAGCGACATCCGCGCACCGGTGCCGCAGGCGTGGCCGGAGGGGTACTCGGGGAAGGGTGGCGTGACGAGCAACGACTGCCAACCTGGGTCGGCGGCCGTCCTCGGGTTACCGTCCGTGTCGGCCAGTTGGATCGCCGTGACCGGACGCCAGTAGCTCCAGAAGTCCTTCTGGCTGAAGCACGCCACTCCCGAGTCGGCCACGATGAGGTCGGTCATCGCGAAGAAGCGCGCGGTCTGCAGGGCGTCCAGCCGTTGGGTGGTGGCGAGCTGTCGCTTGATCTCCCAGGAGGCGGATCGCCGGTCGTGCCACCACTTCGCGGCCTCGGTCTGGTCCTGGGTGCGTACCGTGCTCGTCGCCGAGCCGAGTTCCTTCACCTCGTTGAGGTCGCGGGTGTACGCCTTGCTGGTCAGCCGTGGCGGCTCAGGGGTGCGGATCATCGACGCCCGGGGCATGAGGAACGGCCGCATGTGCCCGGTCCATGCTCCCTGGGACAGGAACAGCGGGGGCGTGGGTCGCCACTGGCCGGGCGCTGTGCCATTCCGCCACTGCTGGTCGCCGAACGCGCCGTCGTCCTGCCGGGCGGTGACCATTGCGGCCGCGGCTCGTGCCCCGACCTGAACGCCGTCCTGCTTCGAGCGCCCGTCGGGGATCGCGGCGAGAGCCGCGTCGTACTGTGTGCGGAGCCGCTCCTGCTGAGCGGGGAAGAGGGCGGCGAGCACGTCGTGGGCGGCGGCGGCGACGGCAGCGTCCGCCGACTCGGTCCCGCGGGACGGCGGTGCGACGAGGTACGGCTGGTACGGGGTGCCGGCGATCGCGTTCAGCGCGTCGTAGACGGCTCCGCTCACCATTGCGAAGCTGCGCACCTGCTCGTTCGGTTGCTGCGCCGCGATGTCCCAGATCGCCGTCTGGGCATTGAGGTCCCAGGTGACCACCGGATTGGCGGGACCGGTGATCGCGGCGGCGGCGGGCGCCGGCCCGGTCATCGTGGTGGCGACCAGCGAGCCGAGGGCGATGGTCGCGGGAATGATGCGTGACCAGATCGCACGGGGTGTCTGGTTGCGGCTCGTCATGATCTCCCCGTCGGTAGATTGTCGATGCGTTCTGCGAATGCATACGGCGCGCGAAGCGGAATCGACGACGCTCGATCGTAACATCGCCGAGCCTCAACGACGCCGGCTGTCGCCGACACCTGACAGTGGCCCCATGTCGGAGATGGCGGTTACCGGAGGTGCTGTTGCATCCAGACCAGTGTGGCGCCGGCGATCTCGCGCCAGCCGCTGTCGATCGGCATGGGGTGCCCCTATCAGATCCACTCCGCTTCGCCGATGTGGCGGTATCCGCCGGGCGAGATACCGCCACATCGGCGACATGGAGTCGATCATGTCGGCGGCCTGTTGGAGGATGCATCCGGACGGGTCCCTGACGGCTGAGGTCGTCCACGTGCAATGGATGGACAACCACCCGGCAGGTCCCGACACGCACGTGACGGTCTCGTTGGCAGACGGGCGGAACGTGGAGTTCGCATTCGATGTCCCCGTTGTGAAGGTCCGAGCGCCCGACCTGCAGGTGGTCGGCACAGACGACGTACGTCGGGCAGCGCCGTCCGGGTGGGAAGCCGACGCCGAGCGCTGGGACGAAGCCTGACTCGCCCTTTGACGTATATCCGTCGCGGATATAGTTTCGGTTCCCGCAGTGGATATCGAGGTGCCCCAGCGTGACCGGGCGGATTCAGGCCGTTGGGGGCTGTCAGGCAGGTGCGGACCGGAGTGTGTCCGCGACCGGGCGCCGTGTGGCAACCATCGCGGGGATGGCGGTGAGTGCGGCGATGGCGAGCAGGACTCCGAGTGCGATGGCGAGCAGCCGGGACTCGGGCGGGTACTGGACCTGGCCGCTGCTGACGAACGCAACAAGCCCGATGCCGGCCGGGATCCCCGCGGCGACGCCGGGTATGGCGGGAAGCAGTTGCGCTAGCGCCAGGCCCATGCCGGCTTGCGCGGGCGTGGCGCCGAGCGTCCGCGCGACGGCCAGCGGTTGTCGGGCGTCGAGGACTACGGTCCAGGTGCTTACGACGGCGTTGATGAGCGCAAGGATGCACAACACGACGATGAGCACGAGCGTGGCCTGCTCGCTTCGTTCCACCCGGGGGTTAGCGAGTTCCGTGTAGCCGAGGTCGAAGCGCACCACTTGGGTGTTGACCATGAGGATGGCGACGAGCGCGGTCGTGGTGATCAGGGTGTTCACGGTGACCAGCCGGGCGCGGCGGGGCCGGCGGGCGTTGATGCGTACCCCGATCAGCAGGGCGATGGGCAGCTGCCGCGACAGCCAGATACGCATCCGCCGACGCCGCGGTGGTGTTGCAGCGTCGGCCAGCGCGTGGGCGGTGCTGGTGGCAGCGGCGCGCACCACCGGCACCAGGGTCGCTGCCACAGCGATCACGAGGGCGAGGGCCGTGGCGGCGATCACCGTGCGCAGCGTGGGTGGCTCGGTGTTGACGGAGCCGATGAGTCCGGCGCTGGGGCGGATCAGCACGGGTGCGGCGAACCAGCCCACGGCCAGGCCCGTCGCGGCGGCGGCAAGTCCGATCACGAGGTACTCGGCGAGGTGGACGGCGGCGATCATGGCCGGCCCGGCGCCCACGGCCTTGAGCAGCCCCACCCGGCGGCGCTGGCCGATGATCCGGCCCGCGACGATGCCGGCGACGCCGGCCAGCGCAAGGCCGTTGAGCAGCCAGCTGCCGACGAGCAGCGTGATTTGCGCGTCGGCGTACAGCCGACCGTTGAGGTGGTCGATCTCTTGCCAGGTGGTGAGTTGGTCGCCGACGACGTACGTGGTGCTCGCCGCCGGGTCGACGAGTTTGATGTTGAGGGTGTACGACAGCGGTTGGCTGCCCGCGAGCGTGGCGGTGTCGCTGCGGTCGACCCAGACGAGGCCTCCGCGCTCGACCAAGGGGCTGCCCGGATAGTGCCATCCGGCGTACGGATACGTCGCTCTCGCGGCGGTGACCGCGGTCCCGATCACCCGTAGCGGGTGGCCGTCGATGTCGACCGTGTCGCCGGTGCGGATGCCGAGGGCGTCGGCGAAGGCGCGCTCGACGACCACGCCGCCGGGGCGTACCCAGGTGCCGTCGGTCACGGCGGGCCGGTTGACCGATACGGGTGTGGTGTCCCGGCCCTCGATGACGGCGTGCGCGGATTTGCCGTGGGCCGTCATCGTCAGGTAAGCGATCGGGAAGGGGCCGCTGTGGTCGGTGACGCCGGCCGCGGTGGCAAGCGATGCGAGCTCGTCCAACGCGGCTTGGCCGGTGGCCCGGGGTGTCGCGATCACGTCCGGTCCGGCAGTGGCGGTCCGGGTCTGCTGGTACGGCCGGTCGGCGATCTCGTTGAGGGCCAGGCCGAGGGTCAGCGTGGCGGTCGCGGCGGTGATGGCGGCCAGGAGCAGGGCGGTTTCGGTTCGGCGGCGGCGCAGGTCCCGCATCAGCAGCCGGCAGACGAACAGGAGGCGACCGGACATGTCAGCGCCGCTCGTCGTAGACGGTGCCGGTGCTGGCGAGTCGGTTGTCGTCGGCGAACGCACCGTCGCGCATGGCGATCACCCGGTCGGCGACCGCGGCGATGCGCGGGTCGTGGGTGACCACCACGAGGGTCTGTCCCGCGGTGCGCAGTTCCTCGAACAGCCGTAGGACCTCCAGGGTGGCTGCGCTGTCCAGGTTGCCGGTGGGTTCGTCGGCCAGCACGACCAGCGGCTCGTTGCTCAACGCGCGAGCGATGGCGACGCGTTGGCGCTGCCCACCGGACAACGCCGAGGGCAGGTGCGCGGCGCGGTCGGCCAGCCCAACCCGGTCGAGTAGGTGCAGCGCCCGCTTACGGGCCCGGGCGGGCTGCTGGCCGGCCAGCAGCCCGGCCAACTCGACGTTCTCCACCGCGGTGAGCTCGTCCATGAGGTGGAACGACTGGAAGACGAACCCGACGCTGTCGCGCCGCAGCCGGGCGAGGGCCCGTTCGCTCATCGCGTCGATCCGCCGGTCGCCGAGCCACACCTGCCCACCGGTCGGCCGTTGCAGCCCGCCGAGCAGGTGCAGCAACGTCGACTTGCCGCAGCCGCTGGGCCCCATGATCGCCAGCGACTGCCCGGTGGGCACGTCCAGGTCAACCTCGTCGACCGCGCGCACCAGCCCGCTGTCCTCGCCGTACTGCATGGTCAGCCCACGTGTCTGCAACGCCGTCGATCCGGTCACGCCTCCGCCTTCCGTCCAGTCCGATCACGCGTGGTCCACATGCGCTCGCACGCCTCCAACCACTCCAGGTCGGCCCGCAGCCGCAACACGACACCCTCCAGCAGCAGCCCGGCGACCGGATCCACCGACCGGCCCAACGCGGCCCGCTGCGCGTCGCGCAGCCGGCGCAGGACCTCGCGCCGCTGCGCGTCGACCAGCGCCAGCGGATCGG
Source organism: Micromonospora luteifusca (assembly GCF_016907275.1). Classification (NCBI taxonomy): domain Bacteria; kingdom Bacillati; phylum Actinomycetota; class Actinomycetes; order Micromonosporales; family Micromonosporaceae; genus Micromonospora; species Micromonospora luteifusca. Next base: position 609,930 of record NZ_JAFBBP010000001.1, on the reverse strand, counting down.
CCAGCCGGGCGGACGCGGCAGCCACCAGCTTGAGGTGAAACTCCGCGAGGTCAGGCTTCGGCCAGTTCACTTCGGTCAGCCAGGCGGTGACCCGCTGCTGCCCCTCCGCGGTCAACGCGTACACCCGGCGTTCGGGCCGGTCCGGCAGGCCCTCGGACCGCTCTGAGGTCACCAGCCCGGCCTTGCTCAGGCGGGTCAGCGTCACGTAGATCTGCCCGGCGTTCATCGCCTCGCCCAGCGGGCCGAGCGCGGCACGCATCCGGCTGCGCAGCTCGTACCCATGCGTCGGCTCCTTCGCCAGCATGGCCAGCACCACGTCCTGCAACCCGGCACATCCTTTGTGTAGATCGTCAATGGATAACGGATAGCTATAGCGTTGTCAAGCCGACGGCGGGTGCAGCGGACCGAGCCGCGCCTCGATGACCACGACCTGGACGGGGTGGTGGGGGCAACATGAGACCCCGTCTCTATGGTGGGTCGATGGCGTCGGTCAAGCAGTTCCAGGTCACCTTCGACTGCGCAGAGCCTGAGCGCGTCGCTCGTTTCTGGTGCGAGGTGTTGGGGTACGTCGTGCCGCCGCCACCGGACGGGTTCGCGAATTGGGACGACTTCAATCGCACGCTGCCGCCAGAGCGCCAAGGTTCAGCGTTCGCCTGCGTTGATCCCTCAGGTGTCGGCCCGCGGCTCTACTTCCAGCGCGTCCCCGAAGGCAAGGTCGTCAAGAATCGGCTGCATCTCGACGTGCGGGTCGGCACCGGGCTCGTGGGGGAAGAGCGTGTGGCCGCACTCGAGGCCGAATGCGCGCGACTGACCGCGCTCGGCGCGGTACGCGTGCAGCTACTGCTCGCCGACGACTACAACGAGTCGTGCCTCGCAATGCAGGACGTCGAGGGCAACGAGTTCTGTCTCGACTGAGGGGCCGCGACCTGGCCGAGTTGCACGATGACCACTGACGCGACGGACTCCTTATCGTGCTCGGCGGACCATCTCACTGATCCAGGTGGGTGCAAACGGTGACGTGCAGCCCGGGGAGGTCGGGTAGTCCTTGAGCACCTCCAAGCGTTCGCCGATGTCGATCGCCCGGGCGCGGTGCTCGGCATGCGCGATCCCGATCTGAGCCAGGCAGTGGTTCATCGCCCACTGCAGGCGATCCGGGGCGCCTTTCATCTCCGTCTCGATGACGTCGAGCAGTCTGGGGAGGTCGAGGCTCTCGGGTTTCTTCGTCACGCGTTCGGTGGTCAACGCCCAGCCCGCACTCGCCACCACGGGATCCGGATCGACGAACCAGGCCAGTCGCAGTTCTTCGGCGTATGGGCTCTTCTTCACGACGTAGTTCACGAGCCAGTCGTGCACCTTGGGTGCACGCGCCTCGCGCAGCATGACGTCCAGTTCGTCACGCTCGAACGCCTTCGGGCGGCAGATCAGGAGCGCCAGTAGTCTCGCCGCGGTCTCCTCCGTCTCCCAGAGCCGGTACGCGAGTTCCTGCTGCGTCTTCAGCCGCTTGGCGAGTGCGCGAAGCTTGCCGAGGTTGACGCCGTGATCGTCACCGTGTCTCGCGTTCACCTCGCGGATCTTCGCGTCCTCAAGTCCGGCGAGTTCGGCCATGACCTCGGCCACCATCGCGTCGGTCACCGTCGTCGCGACCACCGCAGCCTCCAACCCAACACGTGTTGTGAGGTGCACCTTACGACGGAAATGGGCCGCCTGCCGCACGAGCCCTCTCGGAGGCCGCCACCGACAGCAAGCCCGCCGTCTGAGACCGGGGCCGGCTGAGCGGATGGCGCTGATACACCTGATTAATCTGGTGGTGCCATGCCCGGCGAGCTAGGAGAGCGTTGCATGAGGTCTGCACCCCGCGAGGTAGTTGCGCGCGTTCCCGGCTCAAAGTCGATCATGGCCAGAGCGTTGGTCATCGCGGCTCTGGCCGAGGGGACCACCCGTCTGGTGGCTCCGCTGGTCGCGGCCGACACGGTGGCTTTCGCAGAGGGCCTCGACAGCCTCGGATTTCCGGTGACCCGCGAGCCCGAGGTGTGGACCGTGACCGGTGATCCGGCCGGTCCGCCGACCACGGAGGCGAGGGTGTGGTGTAACGACTCGGGCACTGCGGCGAGGTTCGTTCCGGCTCTGGCAGCGCTGGGACTGGGGCGCTATGTGATAGATGGCAGCGCGCAGATGCGTGCACGCCCCATGGGGTCTTTGTTGACGGCGCTTCGGGGCCTCGGTGTGCGGGTCGACGCCGCACCGGGGGACAGCCTGCCGTGGGTCGTGCACGGCGCACGCGTCGACGGCGGCACGATCGAGGTGGATGCGAGCCTCTCCAGCCAGTACCTGTCGGCGCTGTGCCTGTCGGCACCGGCGATGCGTGACGGCCTCAAGGTGCGGGCACGCAATCCCGTTTCCGCGCCGTACGTGCATCTCACGCTGACGATGATGCGCCAGTTCGGGGTCGAGTCCAGCTGGGAGGACTCCACGATCACGATTCCGCCGGGCACCTACCAAGCTCAGGAGTATCGGATCGAGCCGGATGCGTCGACGGCGTCGTACTTCTTCGCCGCTGCCGCCGTCACCGGAAACACCGTGACGGTGCCGGGTCTCGGCCGGCGGTCGAGCCAGGGCGATCTGCGGTTCGCCACGGAGATTCTGCCGACCATGGGCTGCCGGGTCGACGTCGACGACAACAGCGTCACCGTCACCGGCCCGGCCCGGCTGCGTTCACCAGGAACGGTGGCCATGCGCGACATCAGCGACACCATGATGACCCTGGCGGCAATCGCGCCGTTCGCCGATGCGCCGACCCGTATCACCGATGTGGCGAACTGTCGGGTCAAGGAGTCGGATCGCATCGACGCGATCACCACCGCGCTCACTGCCTGCGGCGTGTCCACCCGCTCGGGTCCCGACTGGCTCGAGATCGACCCGGGGACCCCGACCGGAGCGCTGGTGCGGACCCGCTCAGATCACCGCATCGCGATGAGCATGAGCGTGACCGGCCTGCGCACGCCGGGAATCGAGTTTGACGAACCGTCCTGCGTCGACAAGACCTTCCCGCAGTTCCATGAGGAATTCGCCGCCCTGGCCCGCGGCTGGGAAATGCCACTCGACTCGGGACGAAGCCGCGTCTGAGGACCACACGGTCGCGGGCACCACGCGGAACCGCAGGTGCTGCTTTACTGTGCGCCGTGTCGGAGTCGCACTCTTTTTCGTCCCTGCCCGAGCCGCTCCCTGCGGAAGGCCCGCCCGCGGCGTCCGAGTCGCCCGCCGCGCCTGCACCGCCCGCTTCCCGCAAGGGGCCGTGGATTCCGCTGGTGCTCGTGGGTGGGGTGGCGGCAATCGTCGGCGCACTCGTCGCGACGGCGGTAACCCTTGCCGTCACACGGACCCAGCCCCACGAGTACGTCGTCAGCGTTTTCCTGCAGCAGGACGCGACCGACGAGCAGAATGCCGCTGTCGAGTCTGCGCTCGACGCCTTGGAGCCGGTGGAACGCAAGTTCGAGAGCCGGGAACAGGCGTGGGAGAACTACCGGAAGCTCTTCAAGGACCGTCCGGATCTGCTCGCGGCAGGCACGCTGGAAGCGATGCCCGAGTCGTTCCGGGTCACGACGAAAAGCCGGGTGTTCGACTGTGCTCTCCTGGTGGATGTCCGAGACTTGGCCGTGGTGGACAAGATTCAGGTGATCCAGCGGCCCACCAAGGACGAGGCCGGTGCGGAGATTGCCTGCGGCTGACCTGCCGTCCCGCGTGCCGTCACGATGGCCGATGGGAAGCGCTGGTTCGGAAAGCAGGACGCGCCACGGCGGGGCGGCCCTCTCGCCCCGCCATGCTCCGGTTACCCCGTGGTCACGTCAGTCGCCGTTCGGCGGCGCCGTCAACTGGGCGTGCCGCACTGTGTAATCCCCGCGGCTCACCGTGGCGAACGCGGCCGGCGCGAGGCAGGTACCGATTCGGGCCGGGCCCCAATTGGCTGCCTCGTCCTGGTCGAAGCTGGCCGACCAGGTGAAGCCGACGCGGTCGCGGCCGCGACCGCCGTCCTGGACGCTGAAACCGACGCGCTTGCCGAGGTGCCCTATGGCCATTTCGTCGGCGCGAGTGACGATGCCGGTCAGGGTCGCGTGGCCGGGGCTGGTGATCATGCAGTCGACTGCGGCTTCGAACCGCACGGTGATGTTCTGCGTGGCCAGCCGGTGTTCGACCCAGACCGTGCCGGTCGCGTCGGCAGGCGAGCTCACCTCCTCTCCTCCCGGAAGCAGGATGGTGCGGCTGTACGGCGCCGACCGGACGTCGAAGGCGAACGAGCGTACGTCCCCGTCCTGTCCGTACGGCAGGACGAACTCCGCTGATCCGGTCACCCGCGCGGGCCCGCGATCCGCAGCCCCAGCCGCGGCCCCAGTCGCCGTCGCCGTCGCCGTAACTAGCATCGCCACCGCGGCGATGCCCCATCCGAATGCTTGACGCATGGTCGTCCTCCCGATCCGGGCCGCTTCGCCGCGGCCCTGCGTGACCTCTACGGTGGACGATGTGGGAGCAGAACCGATCCCTCCCGAAGGGGGGATTCGTTCCCTCGCCGCCGGGAAGTGGTTCCCCGGCCCGGATCTTGTCGGACTAGTCTTCGCCGCATGGCTTTGCGACCGGATGAGTTCTATGACCACGCAGTCGCCGCCGCGGACGGCGAGCGCCGGCTTCCGTTGGCGGACATGACGGGATGGGATATCAGTCCTTTCGACCCGGCCGGGCTGCGCGTAGCGCCGTTGCGTCCGCCGGTGCTCCCGGAACCCGCGCGTCACGGCGAGGATCCGTCGGACTGCGATGCCTGCCGCGACCGGGACGAAGGGATCTGGTTCAACGATCACTGGCGGCTGGCCCGGATTCCGGGAGTGGGCGTTCCGCTGCTGCTCATGCTGTATCCGCGCGACCACTACGACATGGCGGATCTACCTGACGAACTGGCCGCCGAGCTGGGGTTGTTGAGCGTTCGCATCGTCCGCCACATCCAGGCGTTGCCGCACGTCTCGCGGGCCCACGTCTATCGAGTCGGAGACGGTGGCGCGCACCTGCACGTGTGGTTCTTCGCCCGACCCGAGGGGCAGACCCAACTGTACGGGTCGTGGCTGGTCATCTGGGACGACCTGCTGCCGGAGTACCCCGCGGAGGTCGCGCAAGCCGACGCCGAAATCGTGGCAGACGCGCTGTTGGCGAGCCACGGAGGCCACCGGTCGTCCGTGCCAGAAATTCCGGCATGACGGAGACCGCGTCGGCGCTGGCCGAGATCCGCGCCCGGATCGACGAGCTCGACGGTGAGCTCGTCGGGCTGCTCGCCCGGCGGGAGGCACTGGTCCGGCGTGCGGCACCACTCAAGGGCGACCGGCAGGCGGTCCGCGCGCCGGACCGGGTGGCGCAGGTGGTGGCCCGGGTGCGTGCGCTGGCGAACGAGGCCGGCGCGGACCCGGACCTGATCGAGCGGATCTACCGGGGCATGATCCAGGCCTTCATCGACCTGGAGACCGACGAGCACCACCGGCTCACCGGAGCCTGAGCACTCCGGCCCGGCTCGCGTACGTTGGTGCCATGGCGACCTTCTGGACGGTGGGGTTCGACGCCGACGACCCTCAGCGGGTCGCTGCCTTCTGGGCGTTGGCTCTGGGCTATGTCGAGGAGCCAGGCTTCGACGAGCCAGACAGCGCGTCCATCATCGACCCTGATGGTCGAGGCCCGGCGATCGCTTTCCTGAAGGTGCCCGAGGGGAAGTCCGCCAAGAACCGGGTGCACATCGATATCCGGGTCGCCGGTCCAGGTCCGGGGGGAATGGGCGAGCGGGCCCGACTGATCGGACAGCGCGTGCCCGAGCTGGTCGCCGCCGGCGCCACAGTGGTCCGTGAGCAGTGGTACGGCGACGTCCTCGGCCACGTTGTCATGCAGGACCCTGAGGGGAACGAGTTCTGCGTCGCTTGATCGGGTCGCCGCGTCCCGAGCCGGAGGAAAGCCTCAGCCCGAGGAAGAAGCTATTCCTGCGAATCGCTCGAATCAAAAAGAGACACCGGGGCGGAAAATTCAATTGAAGCCTTCGATGAGGGTGGCCCGATGAAAATGGGGAAACGCCCGTGTAAGGATGTTGCGTGGGCTGTGAATCGACAAATGTGCCAGCGGTCGATCCGACCGACTCTCCTCTCGTGCTGACCGGGGAGGGGGTGGTGCTGCGGGAATGGGCTGACTCCGACACGCCGTTCATGGCGCGGTTGTTCGACGCGGATGACATGGCCGCTAACACCGACATTCCTGCTCCGTTCGACGCGGACGCCTTCCTGGCCAGAATCCGGCAGCGCCGTGCACAGCGCATCGTCGATCTGGCCGTGACGCGCGACGGCGGAGAGCCGCTCGGCCTCGTCGCGCTCCACGTGGCGAGCGGGGTGTTGGGGTACGCCATCGGCCCGGCACACCGTGGCCAGGGCCTGGCGTCGCGGTCCCTGCGCCTGATGACGGCGTTCTGCCACGAAAAGCTCTGCTTCTCCCGGCTGCGGCTCGGCATCGTGCAGGGCAATGTGCCCTCGCAGGGCGTCGCCCAGTCCGCCGGATATGTCCGTGGCGATGACGCCCCCGTCGAGAGGGTGAACGGGCTCGGGCAGCCGAAGCTGCTCGAAACGTGGTACTGGACCCCGCCCGAGACCCCCGGTCAGTAACGGACGGCTTACGTCCCGACCCTCCGTCGCTCAGTCGACTCGATCGTCAGACGGGTCGATCCGTCGTCGGAGTCGTCCAGGCTCGCGGGGGACGCGGGTGTGTAGCCGAGTTCGTACGAGATCCGGTTCGCGGTCTCCAGGAGGAGTGGAAGGTTGCTCTTCAGTGTGTCGAGGCTCGCGATGACCTCGATCGCCGTGATCGAGGCGGCGGCGATGACCTGGCCCCGCGAATCCCTGACGGGCGCGGCTATGCACATGACGTAGGCGTCGTGCTCGCCGTCGTCCGTGGCCCAGCCGTTTTCGCGGATGCGGGCGAGCTCGGCTTCGAGCGAGTCGTGGTCGGCGAAGGTGGTGTCGGTGAACTTCTCGAAGACGACGTGGGAGAGGAGTCGGTGGCGTTCCTCCGGCGGGAGGTACGCCAGGATCGTCTTGCCGACGGCGCTCGCGTAGATCGAAACCGCGCGCCCCACCCGGGACGGCAGCTTTACGGCGTCGAACGCTGGACTGTCCACTTTGTCGATGTAAATGATCTCGTCGCCGGTCAGTTGCGCCAGGTGCACGGTGTGGCTGGTCTCGCGTTGCAACGCCCGCAGGTGGGCGGCGGCGAACTGGCGCAGGTCCATCGAGCCAAGCGCAAGCTCGGACAGCTCGATCACCCCGCTGCCCAGCACATAGGTGCCCGCGCCGGTCCGGCGGACGAAGCGCGCGGATTCCAGTGTCTGCAGGATCCGCAGGGCTGTGGACTTGTGGACGCCGAGCACGTCTGCCGCCTCCGTCAGCGACAGTGGGTGCTCCGCCGATCGACGGATGAGGTCGATCGCGCGACGAATCGATTGCGCCAAGGCTCTGTCTCCCCTCGCGCGACGGATACGCCATCGCATCCGTTGCAATATATGCAATGTAGTTGACGCGATGCGCAACCGCCACTTGACACCGTTGCACATGGCGCTACGATCGTTGCAATTTCATCCAGATGACTCTGACTCGTAACAGTGGAGTAACGATGGGTAACCAGCGCGCTTATCTCGGCCTCGCCAGGGCGACATGTGCCCTCGGCTTGGTCGCCACTCTCTTGACCGGTTGTGGCTCCGACGGGGGATCCGGTGACGGCGTCACCAAACTGACCTTCGCCGCCTCGACCTTCGGCGACCCGGGTCGTGGACCCCTGCTGACAAAGTGGCTCGACGAGTTCAACCAGAGCCAGGACAAGGTGCAGGTCTCCGCCGCCGCGGTGCCGTACCCGACCTTCGGCCAGACGGTGCTCACCCAGATGGGCAGCGGCAAGGGGCCTGACCTGGTCCGCTTCGACATGCCCGAGTTCGAGGCCGCCTCGGACGCCGGCCTCGTCGCGCCGCTGGACAAGCTTGTCGATGCCAGCAAGTACGACCTGCTCAAGCAGCCGGACCAGTTCATGGTCCACGACGGTGTCCGGCACGGCATCATCTTCGAAGCGTCGAACTACGCGATGTTCTACAACGCCGACCTGATTCCGACGCCGCCGACCACCTACGAGCAGTTCGCCTCCACGGCGAAGTCGCTGACCAAGGGCGACGTCTTCGGCCTGGCGTTCCGCCAGACGGAGGCCGAGGAGGCCGGCGTCTGGCAGGACATCTTCAACTACGTCTACGGCTTCGGCGGCGCGTGGTCCGACGGTAAGAACCTGACGATCAACTCGCCCGAGAACCTCAAGGGCCTGCAGGCGTTCAAGGACCTGTACGACGCGAACGTGATCCCGCGCGGAGCGGACGCGGCGACGTTCCGGCGGATGTTCGCCGAGGGCAAGGTCGGGATGGAACTCAACAACGGCGGCTACGTGACCGCCACGCGCGGCCAGAACGCGAAGCTGAACTTCAACGTCGCACCCATCCCGTTCCCGGTCCGCAAGCAGGGCGCGATCCTCGCGCCCATCGTGGTCAACGAGGCCAGCGAGGGCAAGGACGAGGCCGGCACCTTCATCAAGTGGGCGCTGGAGCCGCAGAACCAGGTCAAGCTGCAGGAGATCCTCGGCGCGAGCAGCGTGGCCACCACCACGCAGCGCAGCCCGGAGACGCTCAAGGCGACCCCGTTCCTCCCCGTCTTCGACGGACTCACCGAGACCAGCCTGCCGCAGATCGTGCTGGGGTTCGAGGCCAAGACGCCGGACATCCGCAAGGTGGTCGTGCAGAACGTGGTCGCGGCACTGCAGGGCAAGACCGACCTCAAGTCGGCGCTGGATCGCGCCCAGCAGCAGGCGACCGAACTGGTCCGCTGACAGCTCGACACGGCGACGCTGCCGGCGCGACGATCCGTGCGCCGGCAGCGTCCTTCCCCCCGAAGGATCAAACCCGATGACTGTGGTCGAGCAGACCGGAGCACCGAAGACAACACCCCGGGCCGGGGCCCGGCGTCGGCCCAGCCCGCTGGGCAGCAAGTGGACGCCGTACCTGTTCCTGGCCCCCGCCGCCCTGTTCATCCTCGTCTTCCAGGCGGTACCCCTCCTCCAGGAGGTGTACCTCAGCTTCACCCGGACGAGACTGCTCAACCCCACCAAGAGCGAGTGGGTCGGGCTCGACAACTTCAACCGCATCTTCGGCGACCCCGAATTCCACCGCACCCTGCTGATCACCATCGTCTACGTGATCACCTGCGTCGTCGTCGCCATCGGCGCCGGGCTCGTCGTCGCGCTCCTGCTCAACAAGAAATTCCGGGGCCGCGGCGTTGCACGGGCGCTCGTGACCGTCCCCTGGGCCGCTCCGGGCATCGCGGTCGCGCTCATCGCGACCTGGATGCTCAACGCGCAGTACGGCATCGTGAACCGCTTCCTCGACGCCGTGGGACTCGGTGTGCCGGGTGGTGCCATCCTGGACAGCTCCCGCTACGCGCTCCCGGCGGTACTCGCGACGACCATCTGGCAGCTGTTCCCGTTCACTTCGGTGGTGCTGCTCTCCGCGCTGCAGTCTGTTCCCGCGGAGCTCAACGAGGCCGCGCACATGGACGGCGCAGGACGATGGGCCACCTTCCGCGCCGTCACCTGGCAGGTCATCAAGCCCACCGTGGGTCTGCTGGCGCTGCTCATGACGATCTGGTCGCTGCGGCGGTTCGAGCTGATCTGGCTGATGACCAAGGGCGGGCCGGTCGGTGCCACCGAGACGCTCGTCATCGACCTCTATTCGCAGGCATTCGACTCGAAGGAACTCGGATCGGCGGCGGCCATCGGAATGGTCGGCGTCGTCATCTCGCTCATCGTCATCATCGGCAGCCGCCTGGTCGCCCGTGCCGTGGAGAAGGGGGACGTCCGATGAGGCGCTTCCGTTTCGGTGTCACCGCACGGATCGTCGCCGTGCTCGTCGTACTGGGCGTCGCGGTGTTCCCGCTGTACTGGATGTTCGTCACCGCGCTGTCCAGCAACAGCGACCTCTTCGCCGACAAGCCCCGGCTCACGCCGGACCTCGGCCAGTTCGGGGTCTTCGTGGACGCGTTGGCCGAGGGCAAGGCGGGTGGGTGGCTGCTCAACAGCCTGATCATCGCCGTCGGCACGATGGTCCTCTCCGTCGGCCTGGGCATCCCGCTCGGCTACGCGCTGTCCCGGTTCTCGTTCTGGGGCAAGGCCCTGGTGACCGTCGTGCTGCTGTTCACGCAGATGCTTCCCGAGGCGCTCATGGTCGTCCCGCTGTTCGCGCTGTTCCGCCGTTTCGAACTGCTCGACTCGCTGACCGGCCTCATCCTCGTGAACTCCGCCTTCGTTCTGCCGATCGTCGCGCTGATCCTCAAGGGTGCCATCGACGGCATCCCGAAGGAGCTGGAGGAAGCCGCGCGTGCCGACGGCGCCCGGCCCTTCACCACCCTGACCCGCATCAACGTGCCGCTGATCGCGCCGTCGATCGCGGCGACCGCGGTCATCGCCTTCTTCCACGCCTGGAACGAGTACGTGTTCGCGGTGACGTTCATCTTCAATCCGGACCTGCAGCCTGCCTCCGTCGGCATCGCGAACTTCATCGGTGAGCTGGGCACGCCGATCCAGACAGTGATGGCCGTGGCCTTCCTGTTCACGCTGCCCGCCGTCGCCTTCTACCTGCTGGTCCAGAAGTACGTGGTGTCCGGCATGACCGCCGGTGCGGTGAAGGGTTGAGTCGAAACATGAAGATCGTCTCCGTCGACACGCTCGTCGTCGACTTCTACCGCACGAACCTCGTCATCGTGCGCGTCCACACCGACGAGGGGATCGTCGGGCTCGGCGAGGCCACCCTGGAGGGCAAGGAACGCGCCGTCCAGGGTGCGATCGCCGAGCTGGCCGAGGCGGTGGTGGGCCTGGATCCCACCAGCATCTCGAAGATCCTCTACGAGACCGCGCGGGACTGGTACTGGCGGGGCGGCCCGGTCATCATGACCGCGTTGAGCTCGCTGGAGATGGCCCTGTGGGACATCTCGGCGCGGCAGCTCGGCGTCCCGGTCTCACGGCTCCTCGGTGGTGCGACCCGGGACCGGGTCCGCGCGTACGCGAATGGTTGGTTCTCCGGCGCCGTCACGCCGGAGGACTACGCGGCCGCCGCGGGCAGGACCGTGCAGTCCGGGTTCCGGGGCCTCAAGTGGGACCCGTTCGAGAACTACGACCTCACCATCACCACCCAGCAGTTGGACCGGGTGCTCGCGCAGATCGACGCCGTTCGCGGCGCGGTGGGCCGCGATGTGGAGTTGTTCATCGAGGGGCACGGCCGCTTCGACGTCCGGCACGCGATCAAGGTCGCGAAGGAGATTGCCCAGTTCGACCCGGTGTGGTTCGAGGAGCCGTGCCCACCGGACAACCTCGACGCGCTCGTCGACATCCGTCGCTCGTCGCCGGTGCCGATCGCGGCGGGGGAGCGGTGGTTCGGCCGGCAGGGCTTCGCACCGGCGCTCGCCCGTCAGGCGGTCGACTTCGTCCAACCCGACGTGACGCACGCCGGCGGGATCGCGGAGCTGGCCTTCATCTCCACGCTCGCGGCGACCAGCTACGTGGGCTTCGCGCCGCACAACCCGAGTGGTCCGCTCAGCACGGCCGCGACGCTGCAACTCGGGGCGACGCTGCCCAACTTCCGGTATCTGGAGATCATGGCGACCGACGTGCCCTGGCGTCCCGAGATCACCAACGAGCGGCTGGTTCTGACCGACGACGGCGACGTGCTCATCCCGACCGGGGTGGGACTGGGCATCGAGCTCAATCTCGCCGCGATCGAGCAGCACCCATTCACACCGCATCCGCTCCAGATGTTCCGGGACGCCGTCTACGACATCCGTCCTCGGGACGAGCGGTCCTTCTTCAACCTGGAGAGCGGCTCATGACGGTGCCACAGCCCCGCGGGCTAACCGCCGACGCGGACTGGTTCGGGACCGGTGCCGAGGCGCTGCCGGACGACGCCGAGCACAGCGTCCTCATCGGCCGGATCTGGGACCCGTCCGTCGACGGCCCCGCACCCGTGGCCGTCCGAGGCGGCGAGGTCATCGACATCAGCCACCGGTTCCCGACCGTCCGGGACATCTGCGAGCTACCCGATCCCGCCGCCACGGTGGCCGGGCTCGACGGGCCGCGGGTGGGCGGATTCGGGGAGATACTGGCCAACACGGGTGCCACGAACCGCGACCACAACCGGCCCTGGTTGCTCGCCCCGGTCGACCTTCAGGCGCTCAAGGCCGCCGGGGTGACCTTCCCCGTCTCGTTGATCGAACGCGTCATCGAGGAACGGGCCCGGGGAGACCTGGCGCTCGCGGCGGACCTCCGCCGTCGGATGCTCGCCGACATCGGTGCGGATCTGCACAGCCTGGCTCCGGGCTCCGCGGAGGCGGAGAAGCTCAAGGATCTGCTGGTCGCCGAGGGCATGTGGAGTCAGTACCTGGAGGTGGGCATCGGGCCGGACGCGGAGATCTTCACCAAGGGGCAGATCCTCTCGGCCGTCGGCACCGCCGTTCCGGTCGGTGTGCTTGCCGCGTCGACCTGGAACAACCCGGAGCCCGAGGTCGTGCTCATCGTCCAGTCCAGCGGTCGGGTCGTCGGCGCCACCCTCGGCAACGACGTGAACCTGCGCGATGTCGAGGGCCGCTCGGCGCTCCTGCTTCCCCTGGCGAAGGACAACAACGCCTCGTGTGCCCTCGGCCCGCTGATCAGGCTGTTCGACGAGCGGTTCGGCCTGGAGCAGGTGCGCGAGTTGGAAGTGGGTCTGGAGGTCCACGGCGTGGACGGCTTCCGACTGGAGGCGGTCTCGGAGATGACCCAGATGTCGCGTGAGCCGGAGGCGTTGGTGCGGCAGCTGATCGGCCCACACCACTACTATCCCGACGGCGCCGCCCTGATGCTCGGCACGATGTTCGCCCCCATTCAGGACCGCGACCGCCCCGGTGAGGGCTTCACCCACAAGGTCGACGACGTGGTACGGATCAGCTGCCCGGCGCTCGGCACCCTGGTCAATCGTGTGCGGCACGCCGAGGAGTGCGAGCCTTGGCAGTTCGGCGTCCGCGATCTGATGAGCAATCTGGCGAGGAGAGAACTGCTGTGAACGTGGTGAACACGGTCGATCCGCGCGACGGTCGCAGTCGCGCGACGGATCTCACCGAGACGGACGAGTCTCAGCTGGAGGCGATTGCCGGCCAAGCGTCCCGAGCGGCGCAGTGGCTGTCCGGCCAGGGGCGACTCGGCAGAGCCGACCTGCTGGACGCGATCGCGGCGTCCCTGGAGTCCCGTCGCGTGGACCTGGTCGCGGCCGCGGAGGCGGAGACCGGGCTGAGTCACGCGCGACTCGACGGGGAGCTCACGCGGGCGGCGGTCCAGTTCCGGATGTTCGGCGACGTCCTGCGCGACGGAGGGTACGTCGAGGCGGCCATCGACCACGCCGCCGACACACCGCTCGGGCGCGGCCCGGACCTGCGGCGGATGCTCGTACCTCTCGGGCCGGTCGCGGTCTTCGGGGCGAGCAACTTCCCGTTCGCCTTCTCGGTCGCCGGGGGCGACACCGCCGCCGCGCTCGCCGCGGGTTGCCCCACGGTCCTGAAGGCCCACCCGTCCCACCCGCTGACCTCGCACGCCTCCGCCGAGGCGATCGAGTCGGCCATCCGTGACCTGGGCGGACCCGATGGTGTGATCGCGACCGTGTACGGGGAGGAGGCGGGCCGTTCGCTGGTGCGCCACCCCGCGATCCGCGCGGCCGCTCTGACCGGCTCCCTCGGTGCCGCCCGCGCCATCCAGGCGGCCATCGACGAACGCCCTGATCCCATTCCCCTGTACGCCGAGCTGAGCAGCGTGAACCCGATCGTCGTCCTGCCCGGTGCGGCAGCCGACCGGGGTGACCAGATCGCCGAGGGGCTGTTCGCCTCCTTCACCGGCTCGGGCGGTCAACTGTGCACCAAGCCGGGGCTGGCGTTCCTCCCGTCGGACCCGGGCGCTGACGACCTGGTCGACGCGCTGCGGGGGAGGGTCGCCGCCGCCGGCGGTGCGGTCCTGCTCAACGAGCGCATCCGTGACGCGTACGAGGATCAGGCTGCGGCGTTCGAGCGGGCCGGCGCTCATGTCTCCGCGCGGCCCCAGGTCGAGCCCGGCGCGGGCTTCACCGTGGCGCCGATGCTGCTGGAGGTCGGTCTGTCCGGCCTGACCACCGAGATCGCCGACGAGTGCTTCGGGCCGCTCATGGTCGTGGTCCGGTATGACGACGTCGCCGAACTCGACGCCGTGTTGGCGACCGTCGCACCGTCGCTGACCGGTTCCATCCATCGCGGACCGGCCGATGACGCCGGTGTCGTACGCCGGTTGGTCGACGTGCTCGCCGCCCGCTCGGGTCGCATCGTCTTCGACGGCTACCCCACGGGTGTCCGCGTGTCGTGGGCCCAGCACCACGGTGGGCCCTGGCCGTCGACCAACGCGGTGCACACCTCGGTGGGCGCCACGTCGATCCGGCGGTTCCTTCGCCCGCTGGCGTGGCAGGACGCGCCGGTTTGGGTCCTTCCCGAGGAACTACGGGACGAGTACAAAACCATTCCCCGGCGAGTTGACGGAAAATTGGAATCAGGGGTGGCATAGCGCGTCGGTAGGTCACATACGCCTGGCCTTTCTGGTCGCGACCGGTCTACGCACGGTCGCGACCAGGAAGGTTCGAGCTGTATTTGCGCGCCTTCGATTCGGGCGCGCCGCTGAATGCTGCCCTAATTAATGCCTATGCAATCCGTCTAAATAAATGCCCCGTCCAGTCTTGACCGTCCGTAATGGATGATTGTATTTTCGATGGGGAGCGATGTTAACGCTCACATCGCGGCATCGCTCGGTACTGGTATTTCGTTCGCCTCACCATCGAATTGTCGGTTGGCCCGCTGCTGCGGCCTGACCACGCCGAAGAGGGAGCAGGTACATGCCCGTCGCAATCCCCCGTCCCCTGACGCCGGCGCCGAGGCGTCGGCTGATGCTCGCACTGCTCGCCGCCGTCACCGTCGCGGCCGGCACGGTCGCCGTCCCCGCGGCGTCGGCCGCGCCGCCCGCGCCGCTGGGCCCGACCGTCACCCGCACCGACAAGGCACCAACCGGGTACGCGGTCACCTTCAGGTACCGGGCGCCCGCGGACGTCCAGCAGGTCCACATCTACGGCGACTGGTTCTACTCCCGACCGGAGAACATCTCCTGCCAGGATTGTGGCGACGCACGGCCACCCGCCGAGTGGCAGCCCGGCGACGTCGCGGCCACCCCGTGGCACATCCAGGCCATGCAGAAGGGCCCCGATGGCGTGTGGACGTTCACCACGCCGCTGCCCGCGGGCACCTTCCGCTACGCGTTCACCCACGACTGCACCAACGAGCTCGCCACCGGCTGCACCCTGCACGATGACCCCGCCAACCAGTGGCAGATCCAGCCGCAGTACCCGGGAGCGCCCGGCGCGGTGCGCAGCACGATCTACGTCCCGGAGAGCAAGAAGTTCCCGACGTACGACACCGGCTACCAGGCGCCGGTCGCCAAGATCGGCAAGTTGGAGTCCCGGCGGTACACCTCGCCGCTGTCGACCAACCCTCCGGGCGTGCACGACATCGTCGTCTACCTGCCGCACGGCTACGACCCCAACCGGGCCACGCCGTACCCGACGCTCTACCTGAGCCACGGCAGCGGTGACCACTCGACGGCCTGGACGATGCAGGGCATGGCCCACCTCATCCTGGAGAACGCGATCGAGGATCGTGCCGTGGAGCCGATGGTGATCGTGTCCACCGACTTCAACGGCCTGCCCGGCGGCAACGAGGGTTACGTCAACGAACTGCGGAACAACATCTTCCCGTTCGTCGAGCAGAACTACCACGTCGCCACCCGTCCGCAGGACCGCGCGTTCGCGGGCTTCTCCGCCGGTGGCAGCCGCGCATACACCCTCATGTACGACCACACCGACCTGTTCGGCTACCACGCCGCCTGGAGCGCGGGCGGACCGGCCGCCACCCCGGCGCAGGTCGACAGCATGAAGGCGGTGGCCGGCGGCATCATGATCGGCACCGGGCTCCAGGACCGCCTGGGCAACATCGCCGAGAACTCGCAGCGCAACGCGGCCGCCCTGCGGGCCGCCGGGGTCGAACTGGACGAGTACAACGTGCCCGGCGTGCACACCTGGCACGTCTGGCGCCCCCTGCTGGACCACTACCTGCGGACCCTGACGTTCCGCTCCACCACCACCGGACTCGACGTCACGACGACGCCCGCCGGCGCCACGCACAACATCAAGGTCACCGCCACCGCGACGGTCGGTGCCGTCAGCACCACCACCGCCGCACCCTCCGGCAAGGTCGACTTCTATGCCGGCGACACGCACCTCGGGTCGGCCCCGGTGCACAACGGTGTCGCCCGGCTGAACAAGACCGTGCACGGTGAGCTGGACGGTCCGATCGTCGCCCACTACCAGGGTGACAAGCTCTTCAACGAATCCCAGAGCGCTCCGGTCGCCACCCGGTAAACCCAGGCCTGACCCCTGGGCACGCTGCGGAACCCCCGGCCGCCCACCCCTGGTGACAACCAGGAGTGGGCGGCCGGGGCGCGTCGGCCGATGGTCAGCCGATCACGGGGTCACTTCCGTGGCCCGCAACCGCAGCATGCTCCAGGACGCGGGTGGAAGCGTCAGCTGGACACCGGCACCGGCCTGTTGCACCGTGCCGTTCGCGCGCGGGGCGGCGTGGTCCGGGCCGTCCGGCGTGTTCCGGGCATCAAGGTCGGTGCCGCCGACCGTGACGCACTCGATGATCCCGGTCACCTGGACGCCGCTGACGTCGACGGTCACCTCGGCAGGGGTGTCGGTGACGCGGTTGACGAGGAACACGGTCATCTCGCCGGTGCTCTCGTCCCAGGTGGAGACCGCGTCGACGGCGTCGACCTCGCCGTAGCGGTCGGTGGTCGTCGTGCTGCCGTCGCGGAGCACGTCGAGCACGGCTCCCCGGGCGTGCTGGGCGGTGCGGGCGAAGGGGTGGAAGATGGTCTGGCGCCAGGCCGAGCCCCCTGGTTCGGTCATGATCGGTGCGATGACGTTGACCAGTTGGGCCTGGCACGCCGCGGTCACCCGGTCGCTGTGCCGGAGCAGGCTGATGAGCAGGCCGCCGACGACGACGGCGTCGGCCACGCTGTAGTGATCCTCCAGCAGTGGCGGCGCGACCGGCCAGTCCTCACCACTCGGCGGCTTGGATGGTGCGGCGGACTGGTACCAGACGTTCCACTCGTCGAACGCGATCATGATCTTCTTGGTCGACTTGCGGATCGCCCCGACGGAGTCGGCGATGGCGGTGACGGAGTCGATGTACCTGTCCATGTCCTCGGCAGAGGCGAGGAAGCTGGGCAGGTCGTCGTCGACCGGTTGATAGTAGGCGTGCAGCGAGATCAGGTCGACGTCGTCGTACGCCTCGGTGAGCACGTCGCGTTCCCAGGTGCCGAACGTGGGCATGCCGTAGTGCGACGAGCCGCAGGCGATGAGTTCGAGGTCAGGATCGAATCGGCGCATGGCCTTCGCGGTCTGCGCGGCGAGGCGCCCATACTCGGTTGCGGTCCGCGCACCGACCTGCCACGGGCCGTCCATCTCGTTGCCGAGGCACCACAGCCGGATCCCGTACGGGTCGGGCGTGCCATTGTCCCGGCGCTGGTCGGCGAAGTGACTCCCACCGCGGTGATTGGCGTACTCAAGAAGGTCCACCGCCTCGGCGGTGCCACGGGTGCCGAGGTTGACCGCCATGATCGGCTCGACGTCCGCCTTGCCGAGCCAGCGCATGAACTCGTCGAGCCCGAACGCGTTGGTCTCCAGGCTGTGCCAGGCGAGGTCGAGTCGGGCCGGTCGTTGGTCGACCGGGCCGACGCCGTCCTCCCACCGGTAGGAGGAGACGAAGTTGCCGCCCGGATAGCGGACCGTGGTGACGCCCAACTCGCGGACCAGCGCGAGGACGTCGGCGCGGAAGCCGTCCGCGTCGGCCGTCGGGTGTCCCGGCTCGTAGATGCCTCCGTAGACACAGCGACCCAGATGCTCCACGAACGAGCCGAAGAGCCGGCGTGGTACCGGTGCCACGCGTCGACGTGGGTCCAGGGTCAAACGCGCCCTGTTCACGACATCACCCGGTAGGGGAGGGGACTTGCGGTGCCGGCCAGGTGCTCCGGCGCTGCGTACAGGTGGGGGTTCAGGACTGGCTCCCTTCGTGCGCGGTCCGGACGCCGAGATCTCCGCCGCCGTGCCGGGACCGGGGGGTGGTGGGGGCAGTGTGGGCTCTGGACAACGCGATGCCCGTCGATTACGTTCTCGATCAATGTAAACGTTACCGATTACGTTTACGTAAGGGAACACGACGCCCGTGATCAATGTTCACGTCGGGCGGCCCGCACTCCGCGGCCCCCACCCGATCGGGTGTCCTG
Source organism: Micromonospora luteifusca (assembly GCF_016907275.1). Classification (NCBI taxonomy): domain Bacteria; kingdom Bacillati; phylum Actinomycetota; class Actinomycetes; order Micromonosporales; family Micromonosporaceae; genus Micromonospora; species Micromonospora luteifusca. Next base: position 591,411 of record NZ_JAFBBP010000001.1, on the reverse strand, counting down.
CTCCCGGGTTCGCCTCGCCGCCACCGCTCGCGTCCGTGCTCGCGACCAGGAGCCGGGGGCGTCGTGACCGATGAGGCCAGATGACACGTCGTTGCGGTGATTGGGGTGACCGGATGACCACTGTGGAGCCAGCGACTCAGCCGAGCTACGTCGACGCGACCGTGCCCGTCGAGGTGCGGGTGTCGGACCTGTTGGCACGCATGACCCGGGAGGAGAAGCTCGCGCAACTGGGCAGCACCTGGGCGTTCGCGGTGCTGGAGGGCGGGCGGTTCTCCGCCGAACGGGCCCGGCCGATCCTCGGACACGGCCTGGGGCACGTGACCCGCGTCGCCGGAGCCACCAACCTGAAGGCGGCGCAGGTGGCCCAGGCCGCCAACGCGATCCAGCGGTTCCTGGTGACCGAGACCCGGCTGGGGATTCCGGCGATCGTGCACGAGGAGGTGTGCTCGGGAGTGATGGCGCGGGAGGCGACCATCTTCCCGCAGGCGATCGGGGTCGCGAGCACCTGGGCGCCGGAGCTCAACGGTCAGTTGGCCGACGCCGTTCGCGCACAGATGCGCGCCATGGGGAGTCACCAGGGGCTTTCGCCGGTGCTCGACGTCGTGCGTGACCCGCGGTGGGGTCGGACGGAGGAGACCTACGGCGAGGACCCGTACCTGGTGGCCCGGATGGGGGTGGCCTTCGTCAGGGGCCTTCAGGGCGACGACCTGACGGACGGCGTCATCGCCACGGCCAAGCATTTCGTCGGCTACGGAGCATCCGAGGGTGGGCTGAACTGGGCACCGGCCCACCTGCCGCCGCGGCTGTTGCGCGAGGTGTACCTGTATCCGTTCGAGGCGGCGGTCCGCGAAGGCGGGCTGCAGTCGGTGATGGCCGGCTACCACGAACTCGACGGCATCCCGTGCCACGCCAACCAGGAGCTCCTCGACGGCATCCTCCGTCGGCAGTGGGGCTTTGCGGGAAGCGTGGTCTCGGACTACTTCGCCGTCAACGACCTCCACTCCTACCACCACTTCGCGCAGGACAAACAGCAGGCGGCGGCTCTGGGACTCACCGCGGGTGTCGACGTCGAACTGCCGGCGACGGACGCGTACGCGGGCGCCCTCACGCACGCCCTGGACGCCGGCGAGGTCAGCGATGCTCGGCTCGACGAGGCGGTCTCCCGGGTCCTCCGGCACAAGTTCGAACTCGGGCTGTTCGAGGATCCGTACGTCGACGAGGGTGCGGTCGGGACGGCGGCGAATGCGGAGCGGCACCGGGACGTGGCGCTCGAGATCGCTCGCCGGAGCCTCGTCCTGCTCAAGAACGACGGCGTGCTGCCGCTGCTCTCGGATGCTGGAACGGTGGCTCTCATCGGGCCCAACGCCGACGATGCCCGACACCTGCTCGGTGACTATTCGTTCGCGGCCCACATCGAGGCGTTGATCGAGGCGCGCGAGCGGCGGGGCCTGCTCGGCGAGATGATGACGATCCCGGATGATCTGGAGATCGACGAGAGTACCGACGGTGTGCCCACGGTGCGCGACGAGCTCCTGGCCCGGCTGGGCGACCGGCTGCGCTACGTGTCGGGATGCGATGTGGTCGATCCGTCGACCGATGGGTTCGGCGAGGCAGTCGCGGCTGCCGCGGCAGCCGACATCGCGGTGCTGGTCCTGGGGGACCGCTCGGGGCTGACGCCCAGGGCGACCACCGGTGAGTCGCGGGACCGGTCGAGTCTGGACCTTCCGGGTGTGCAGGAAGAGCTGGTGCGCGCCGTCGTCGCCACCGGCACCCCCGTCGTGGCGGTGCTCGTCGCAGGTCGACCGGTCGGCAGTGACTTCCTGCACGAGCAGTGCGCCGCGGTGCTGATGGCCTGGTTGCCCGGGGAGACCGGGGCGCAGGCGGTCGCCGAGGTTCTCCTCGGCGAGGTGAACCCGAGCGGAAGGCTGCCGATCTCGTATCCCCGCAGCGTGGGCCAGATACCTGTCTTCTACGGCCACAAGGTGTCCGGCGGGCGGTCGCACTGGCACGGCGACTACGTGGATTCGCCGGTCACGCCTCGATACTGCTTCGGCCACGGTCTCGGTTACGCGCCCTTTGAGATCGACGGTGCCACGGTGGACCGCGCGGAGGTCCGTGCCGGAGACAGCGTCGGTGTCGAGGTCACGATCACCAACACCGGAAACCGGGCGGGTGAGGAGGTCGTCCAACTTTACGTCCGCGACCCGCAGGCAACGGTCACCCGACCGGTGCTTGAGCTGAAGGGCTTCGCCCGTGTCTCGGCCGCCGCCGGCCAGCGGGTGGCCGTACGGTTCGACCTGCCCACGGCCCAGCTCGGTTTCTACGACCGCAACATGGACTACACCGTCGAACCCGGACAGATCGAGGTGTACGTGGGCTTCTCGTCCGACGATCGCATCCTCGCTGGCAGCTTTGTCATTAGTGCGGACGCGGGCGGAGCGGCGACACCGAAGGTCTACACCGGTACTGCCGAGGTCCGGGATCTGTCCGGCGGGGCGCTGCGGTCTGGCCCTGGCTGAGACGACGGGCTCGCCGTACCGGGGTGGGAACGAATCCTGACTGATCGTGCCGTCCCGATGTCAACTTGTTGATTCAGCGCGGGATCGGCCTCTCCACATCGGCCACCGAGAGTGACAGTTGTTCGCGCATCTGCGACGGCGACTGATGATGAGTCGTGCCCTGGAAACCCTCCTGGTAGGACCGCCTTATCGGGGCCTGCTCAAGGGCGAGAGGGTCTTGTGTTTGTTAACGCTCTCAGTTACGTTGGCAACACCCTGGAAACGTAACCGATAACGATTGCAGTCCAGAGGGAGTCGCATGATCGAGGTCAATGCGCCGGTAACAATGAGTGATGTTGCTCGAGCCGCCGGCGTTTCCACCGCCACCGTCTCGCGCGTGGTCAACGGGCATTACGGCGTCAGTGCCCGCACGATCGCTCAGGTCCGTTCCGCCATCGAGCAGCTCGGCTACGAGTCGAGTCTGGTGGCTTCGAGCCTCCGGCGCAGCCGCACCAATGTTCTGGGCCTCGTGGCGCACAGCTTCCCGTCGTACACGGCCGAGGTGCTCAAGGGGGTGATGAAGGCGTTGAGCCGATCGGGCTTCGACTTAATCATCTATGCCAACAGCGATCTCTACGGGTCCTATCTGGAGGGTTGGGAGCAGCGGCACGTGACGCGCCTGTCGGGCACCCTCACCGACGGGTGCATCGTCGTCACGCCCTTTGGTGAGGTGCAGAGCCGGACACCGGTCGTGGCCATCGACCCGGTGCGGGGCTCGGCAGCGCCCTCGGTGACCGCCGACAACCTCGCGGGTGCCACCACCGCGGTCAAGCACCTGCTCGACCTGGGCCACCGGCGCATCGGTTTCATCGCGGGCCGCTCCAGCCTGGCGGCGGCGTGGTCGCGGGAGGAGGGCTACCGGGCGGCACTGGCCGGCGCCGGCATCCCGGTCGACCCGACGTTGATCGGCGAAGGGGATTTCAACCCCGAGTCGGCTGCCCCGTTGGCTCGCGCACTGTTGCAACGGCCGGATCCGCCAACGGCGATCTTCGCGGCGAGCGACGGCATGGCCCTCAAGGTGCTGGAGGTCGCCACCGAGTTGGGGTTCTCCGTCCCCGCGGATCTGTCCGTCGTCGGGTTCGACAACATACCGGAGTCGGCGTTGACCGAGCCGGGGCTGACCACTGTGGACCAGTCGATGTATCAGCTCGGCTACGGGGCCGCGCGCATGCTCAAGTCACTGGTGACCGACGAGTGGGAGGGCGCGCGCCAAATAGTGCTTCCGACCAGCCTTGTCGTCCGCCGTTCGACCGCGCCACCGAAGAGCACGGCAGGGCCGTGACACACGACCACCGGCGCGACCACCCGGTCACGCCCGACATCGCGCCGCACCGGGCGATCACGCCAGGTGCGCCGTGGCAAGAACATGAAGGGGGTGTGGACGCAAACGCTCGGCAGGATCCACCGATGAGTTGAGCCGGTCAATCGGGTCGCATCCGCGGCCGGCACAGGAAAGGAGTGGAGCGTGGTAGTCGAACCGTACCATGGGCGCTTACGCCGATCGGGCGTGCGTCGGCTCACGGCGGCGTTGTCCGCTGGAGTCATGGCACTCGCGGCGATATTGGTCGCCCAGCAACCCGCGAGGGCGGACACGCCGTGGCTGGAGGTCTCCCAGGACCGCTACGCCTCGTTCAGCGTTCCGGCCGCGTACATCCAGGAGCACCTGGGCTCCGTGTCACAGGTCGTCGTCGAGGGAAACTTCGGTCCCTCCTCCACCGTCGCGGAGTTCGGTCTGACCCGCCGTGGTGACGCCTGGTCGGGTTTCCTCGGCCCGCTGGAGCCGGGGCTCTACCACTACCAGGTCACCGCCGACGACACCAAGAGCCTCAAGGATCCGACGAACAGCACCAGTGTCGCGTCCGAGCCTCTCTGGAGCACCTTCCTGGTCACCGGTGACTCGGCACGGTGGCTGGTGGATGCGCCCTCGGGAGCCGGTGGCAAGGTCGAGACGCTGACCTACCGGACCAGGAACGGTGAGCGTTCCGCCCTGGTCTGGACTCCGCCGGGGTACGCGGGCAAGGGCCCCAAGAACTACCCCACGCTGTTCCTGCAATCGGGCGACGGCGTAGCCGCCACCGACTGGTTGGACCTCGGCCGCACCAAGCAGATCTTCGACAACCTCTCGGCCGAGGGCGCCATGAAGCCCATGGTGGTCGTGATCAACGATGCCAACGGCTCGGACGACAAGGAGCTGAAGGACCTCCGGAAGGCGGTCGGCGACAGCTACCGGGTCCTGCGTGATCCGGCGCACCAGGCCATCGCGGGCGTGTCCGACGGGGCGACGCAGGCGCTGGGTGCGGCCCTCGCGAAGCCGGGTCAGTTCGGCTACGTCGGCTGGTTCTCGGGGCTCGCCGCCCCGAGCGTCGACCGGAAGGACGCCAAGGCGATCAACCGCGGCGTCAAGCTGCTGCGCCTGTACACGGGAAACGTGACCGATCCCGCGCACAACCCCACCTATCGACTGACGGATGCGTTGGATCGAGCCGGTGTCACGTTCGAGTTCGACGGGGTCAACCCGGACGGCGGCGCGAACTGGCGCACCTGGCAGGAGAACCTCGTCGACTTCGTGCCGCGGCTGTTCGGGCACGTGTCGGACCACGGCCCGAGCCCGGGTCACCAACCGCTGGAGGGGGAGTTCACCCCACCGCCGGCTGGCACCACTCCGACCCCCTTCGTCACGAAGGACGGCTTCGTCACCTTCGAGACCACCACCGAGTTCAAGGACGCCCAGCATGTCACGGTGTGGGCGAACTGGGCGCCGGGAGGCAGTTGGCTGCGCGTGCCGCTGACCCGCGATGGTGACCGGTGGCGTGCGACAGTGGGTCCCCTGAAGCCGTGGTTCTACTACTACCGGTTCATCGTGGACCGGGTCGCGGTCAAGGACGTCGCGAACCCGACGAAGGTGACCTCGGAACCGATGTGGAGCACCTTCTTCATTCCGGGACCGGGCGCCCGCCTGCTGTCGGACGTGCCCGCCGGCCAGGGCGGCAAGGTCGAGAGCATGACCTATTCCAGCACCGTGGCGGGCCAGGATCGCACCGCGCTGGTGTGGACCCCACCCGGGTACGACCCGGGGCGGGCTCAGCCGTACCCGGTGCTCTATCTCCAGCATGGCAGCGGCCAGAACTACACGGACTGGACCGAGATGGGGCGCGCCAAACAGATCCTCGACCATCAGTTCCTCGACGGTGACCTGGTGCCCATGGTGGTCGTGATGGGCAACGGCAACTCGTCGAACTTCAACAGGGAACTGCGGGAGAACATCGTCCCGACGGCCCGTGCCCGCTACAACATCTCCAGCGACTCGTCGCAGCAGGCACTCGCCGGTCTGTCGATGGGCGGCGGGCAGGCGCTGGGGGTTCTCCGGGCCTATCCGGGTGAGTTCGCCTACGTCGCGGCGTTCTCGGCCGGATTCGGTAATGGCTCCGGGGTCGACGTAGCGGCGATCAACAACGGGACCAAGATGCTGCGTCTGTACGTCGGCGACCAGACCGACTTCGTGTACCCGAGCTTCATGGCATCTCTGACCACGCTGAACAACCTCGGTATCCGCTACGAGTTCGACGGGGTGACCCCCGGGCCGCACGGCTGGGACGTGTGGCAGAAGAACCTGATCGACCTGGCGCCACGGCTGTTCAAGCGCTAGGAGCCCGTTCGGGCGACACCACCGGGAGCAGGGCTTCTGCCCCCGGTGGTGCCCCTCGGACATGAGCAATTCGAGAATCCGCACGAACGCGATCGGCCGAGGACCGAGTAGGGGCGTATCACCCCTACTCGTCCCGGTCGATCGCCAGCCCTCGATGTAGGCGCACCGCCCCTTGTATACCGCGATCCCCGAAGGGAATCACGTCAATGAAGACGAAACGACTACTTGCCACGGTAGCCATGCTCGCGGCCGGGAGCGGCCTCGTCGCCTGCTCCTCCGACGAGGGCGGAAGCGACGCGAGCAACTGCACGAACAGCATCACCAAGAAGGACCTGCCGGTCGTGACGATGTGGGGCTGGTACCCCAACACGCAGCTCGTCGTCGACAACTTCAACAAGCAGAACAACGAGGTGCAGGTCTGCTGGACCAACGTCGGGCAGGGCAGCGACGAGTACGACAAGTTCCAGACGGCCATCTCGGCGGGCACCGGCGCGCCTGACGTGATCATGGTCGAGGCGGACCGGATCCCGACCTTCCAGATCCAGGGCGCGCTCGTCGACATCAAGAAGTACGGCTTCGACGCGGTCAAGGCCAACTACAGCGATGGCGCCTGGAAGGACGTGTCGGTCGGTGACGCGGTCTACGGCGTCCCGGTCGACGGCGGTCCGGTGGCGATGATCTACCGGAAGGACATCTTCGACAAGTACAAGATCACCCCGCCGAAGACCTGGGCCGAGTACGAGCAGGCCGCGCAGAAGGTGAAGGACGCCGGCGGCCCGCTCTTCGGCGACCTCGGCGCGAACGTCTCGGCGCTCACCATGGCGCTCCAGATCCAGAAGGGCGCCACTCCGTTCATCTACGACCCGGCGCAGCCGAAGGCGATCGGCGTGAAGCTCAACGACCAGCCTTCCAAGGACGTGCTGGACTACTGGGGTGGCCTCGCGAAGAAGGGCCTGGTGGGGACGCAGGACCAGTTCACCCCGGAGTACATCTCCGGCGTGATCAACGGCAACTACGCGACGTACATCTCGGCGGCGTGGGCACCCGGCTATCTCACCGGCGCGGGCGTCGGCAAGGGTCAGGACACCGGCAAGTTCGCGGTGGCGCCGTTGCCGCAGTGGGACGCGGCCAACCCGGTGCAGGTGAACTGGGGTGGGTCGGCCTTCTCGGTGACCAAGCAGGCGAAGAAGCCGGACCTCGCGGCGAAGGTCGCCTACGGCCTCTACGCCGACAAGGAGTCGCTCACTGACGGCTGGACCAACCAGATCATCTTCCCGCTGAACCTCACGGCCCTCAAGGATCCCGCGTTCATCGACCTGAAGGTGGCCTTCTTCAACGGCCAGCAGGCGAACAAGGAGGTCTACGTCCCCGCGGCCGACGCCTACAAGGGCGTCTCCTACGCCCCCTTCGGTCAGTACTACCTCGACGCGATGACGAAGCAGATCAGCGAGGTCATCAAGGGCTCTGTCACCGGCTCCCAGGCTGCCGACCGGCTCCAGGAGGACGTGGCGAAGTACGCCAAGGAACAAGGCTTCACCGTTCAGTGACCGAATGGGTGGGCCGCGCCGGCACTGGGCGGCCGGCCCACCCCTCGACCGTCGGCGTCCACGTCCCGGAGACCAAGATGACACTCGTAACCGAGAAGCGCGCACCGCGTGCTCACAATGAGTCGCGCAAGATCCGCGGCAAAGTGCACCTCCGCGAGCACCTGATGGGATGGCTCTTCGTCGGGCCATTCGGGGTCGTCTTCCTGGCGTTCCTCATCGCGCCGCTGGGATACGCGCTGTACCTCAGTCTCTTTCAGAAGAAGCTGATCGGCGGCACCAGCTTCGTCCTCTTCGACAACTACGTGAAGGCGTTCACCGACCCGAGTTTCCTGTCCGGGGCGTGGTTCGTCATCCGCTTCTCGCTCGTCTCCATCCCGCTGCAGATCGTCATCGCGCTCGCGCTGGCCCTCATTCTGGACGCGGTGACCACCCTGTTCGCTCGCTTCTCCCGCCTGATGATCTTTCTTCCCTACGCGATCCCCACCGTCATCGGCGCGGTGATGTGGGGGTTCCTCTACAGCAAGGGCTTCGGCCCGCTCACCGACATCTTCGGGCTGTTCGGTGCCACCGCACCCGACTTCCTGAGCAGCGACCTGATCTTCTACGGCCTGCTCAACGTCGTCACCTGGCAGTGGGCCGGCTACTACATGATCATCCTGTACGCCGCGTTGCAGGGGGTCGATCCGACGCTCTACGAGGCCGCCCGGATGGACGGCGCCGGACGATGGCAGGTCGCGACGCGGATCAAGATCCCGCTGATCGCGCCCGCGCTGATCCTGATCCTGGTCTTCTCGCTGATCGGCACGCTGCAGTTCTTCAACGAGCCGCAGATCCTGCGATTCCTCGCCGCCGGCACGATCGGGTCGGACTTCACCCCCAACATGTACGCGTACCAACAGGCGTTCTCGCTCGCCAACTTCAACTACGGGTCGGCGATCTCGTTCGCACTCGGCGGAATCGTCTTCATCTGCGTGTACGCCTTCCTGTTCTTCACCCGCAAGCGGAGGAGTTTCCTCTGATGACTGACCGCACCAGCGTCCGCGCAGGCGCCCGCCGACCGCAACGCTATCTCCCTCTGCAGATCCTCCTCGGCTTCCTGGTGATCTATTTCCTCGTGCCCTTCTGGTGGGTCATCGTCAACAGCTCCAAGGACGCGCCGGGCCTGTTCGGTGGCGGTAACACCCTGTGGTTCACCGACCAGATCGACTACATCGGCAACCTCAAGCAGCTGTTCACCTACGACGGTGGCATCTACCTCCGGTGGATGCTCAACTCGACGCTGTACGCCATCGCCGGCGGAATCGGTGCCACGGTCCTGGCGGTCATGGCCGGCTACGGGTTCGCCAAGTACCGGTTCGCCGCCCGGCGCTTCAGCTTCGCGATCGTGCTCGGCGCGTTGATGGTGCCCGCCACCGCCCTGGTCATTCCGACCTTCATCCTGTTCAGCCGGCTCGGCCTGACGAACACGGTCTGGGCGGTGATCCTCCCGTCGCTGCTCAACCCGTTCGGCGTCTACCTGATGCACGTCTACGCACGCGACGCGGTCCCTGACGAGCTCCTCGACGCGGCGCGGGTCGACGGAGCGGGGGAGGTCCGCACGTTCATCCAGATCGCCCTCCCACTGATGCGCCCCGCGGTGGTCACCGTGCTTCTCCTGTCGGCCGTGGCTTCCTGGAACAACTACTTCCTGCCCCTGGCCATGCTCTCCGACAACCGGCTCTTTCCCGTCACCGTCGGCCTCGGCCTCTGGCAGGGCATCGCGTCCGCGAACAACGCGGGAACCACTTCCCTGTGGAGCCTCATCATCCTGGGCTCACTCGTGTCCGTGATCCCACTGATCATCGCGTTCTTCAGCCTCCAACGTCACTGGCGCGGCGGACTCTCCGTCGGAGGCCTCAGGTAGGTCACGCTCGTGCCACCAGCCAATCCACCACGCGCATATTGATCGCCGCTCACCCCGCGGCAGAACGAGTGACAGAGAGGTGTGCTGATGTCGACGACGAATCGGCCATTGCGCAGCGAGCAGTGGTTCGGTGCGGAGGGCCGCAACGGGTTCATCCATCGGTCCTGGATGCGCAATCAGGGGTTCGCGGACGACGTCTTCGACGGGCGACCGGTGATCGGCATCGCCACCACCTGGTCGGAGCTGACACCCTGCAACGCCCACCTGCGCGACCTGGCCGAATCGGTGAAGCGGGGTGTGTGGGAGAGCGGTGGCCTGCCGCTGGAGTTCCCCGCGATGAGCCTGGGCGAGCCCCTCATGCGGCCCACCACCATGCTCTACCGCAATCTGCTGGCGATGGAGTTGGAGGAACTGGTCCGAGCCAACCCGCTCGACGGGGTGGTCCTGCTCTCCGGCTGTGACAAGACCACCCCGGGCCTGCTGATGGGCGCGGCGAGCGTCGACCTGCCGACTCTGATGATCACTGGCGGGCCGATGCTCAACGGCAAGTTCCGTGGCCAGGACATCGGGTCTGGCACCGTCGTCTGGCGCTTCACCGAGGAGATGCGCGCCGGTCGGATGACCGCCGCGGACTGCTCGGAGGCCGAGGTCGGCATGTCCCGCAGCCGGGGTCACTGCATGACCATGGGTACCGCGTCGACGATGGCCTGCGTGACGGAGGCGTTGGGTGTGCAACTGCCGGGAGCGGCCGCCGTACCGGCGGTCGACTCGCGGAGGTATGCGCTCGCGCAGGCCGCCGGCCGCCGGATCGTCACCATGGTCGAACAGGACCAACGACTGTCCACGGTGTTGACCCGGGATGCGTTCGAGAACGCCATCCGGGTCAACGCCGCGATCGGGGGCTCAACCAACGCCGTCGTACACCTGCTCGCGATTGCCGGACGCCTCGGCGTCCCGCTGTCGCTGGAGGACTTCGACACCCTCACCGCCGACGTGCCCATGCTCGTCAACCTGATGCCGTCCGGGGCGTACCTGATGGAGGACTTCGCCTACGCGGGCGGCGTTCCGGTGGTGATGAAGGAGATCGCCCCGCTGCTGCACCTGGACCACGTCACCGTCAGCGGGAACAGTGTGGCCGACAACATCAGCGGCGCCCAGTGCTGGAACCGGGACGTCATCGGCACCTTCGCCGAACCGTTCCAACCCGCCGGTTCGGGCACCGTGGTGCTGCGCGGGTCACTCGCGCCGTCCGGGGCGGTACTGAAGGTCTCCGCGGCCTCGTCTCACCTCCTCAAGCACACCGGCCCGGCGCTCGTCTTCGACCGGATCGAGGACTACGTCGTCGCGGCCGACGATCCGGACCTCGATGTCACACCCGACACGGTGATCGTGGTACGAAACGCCGGTCCTCGCGGCTACCCGGGCTTCCCGGAGGTGGGTAACGTGCCCATGCCGCGGCGGCTGCTCGCCGACGGCATCACCGACATGGTGCGGATCTCCGACGCCCGGATGAGTGGCACCGGGTATGGCACCTGCATCCTGCACGTGGCTCCGGAGGCGTCCGTGGGCGGCCCGCTCGCACTGGTGCGTACCGGAGACCTGGTCCGGGTCGACGTCCCGACTCGGCAGTTGGAGCTCCTGGTCGGCGACGTGGAACTCGCGGAACGCCGCGCCGCCTGGCAGCCACCACCGGTGGTGGCCGAGCGGGGATGGACGCGGCTCTACAGCGAGCACGTGCTCCAGGCCGACGAGGGCGCGGACCTCGACTTCCTCGTCGGTGGCAGCGGCAGTGCCGTGCCCCGCCACTCACACTGACCGCCGCACGACCTACGAGGACCATCTGCCCGCCGCCGAGCGGGAGCCCCAGCGTGTGGCTGAGGCTCCCGCGACGGCGGCCGTGCGCATGGCCGCGCAGGCGTGTTCAGAGGGTGAGCACGCCGCAGGATGATCGGCGCTGTCACCGGCCGCAGGCCGTGCACGCGGCGCGGGTACGCAGGTGGTAGTCGCTCGACCCCACGAGGAGGCCGAGCCCCAGGACGCAGTACGCCGACAGCGCCACCCAGAGGAACGCGTCGGAGAACTGGCTGACCGATCCGGACAGCAACTGCACCATCCCCATGCCGAAGTAGGCCACGATGCCCGCCCCGAGCCCGAAGCCGGGCACCAGCAACACCAGCCGAGGGATCGTCCGGCCGGCGAGCAGCGGCACCCACCCCGGCCAGATCTCACCCCAGCGGTGTACGAGTGCCAGCGGCAACAGCACCCCGGCCAGCAACAGACCGATCTCCAACCCGATCACGGATGCGTCGTGCGTGAGACCGTCGAAGCCCACCACGACCTGAGCCGCGAAGCGGGTGACGAGGCCGGCTACCGCGGCGTACGCGGCCCACCACGCCCACCGCGCGGGTGCTGCGCGTCGCGTACCCGGGGTGACTGTCCGGCAGCAGTCCGGACAGCCACCCCGGGTACGTCGCTGATACCGCGCTGTGGCCAGGGCGAGCAGGATCGCTCCGGTGACACAACCGAGCCGGCTGGCGAACGCAATCGGTTCGAAGTACGGGCCGACCGTGAAGAACAGGAAGCCCACCAACTCCGGCAGCAGGATCGCCGCCGCCGCGACCAGCGCACCGGCAACCGTCCAGGCGACTCCTGCGAGCGCCGGCCGCCACGCCGGCACCCGCTCCAGGGCGACCGCCACCGCACCCGCGGCCACGCACAACGCCACCGACCACCAGCCGGTGAACCCCAGCAGGTCCGACCCGAACTGCCGGAACTCCGGGGCTCCACCGATGGTCCACGCCAGACGCACGCCCCCGTATGCCACAGCCCAGCCGAGCACCGCGTACGTCAGGCCCCGGCTGCTCCTACGAGCGGTCGATGCCGATGTCGTCATGCACCTGATCCTTCCGCTGCGCCGCGGCGGGCGGCCCCCGCCGACAGGGGAAGACGCTCCCTCGCAGGGGGGAACCTGCTCTCCACGGCGAGGACAGAACGTTCTCCGGCAGGTCAGCGGTGCTACGGTCACCGGCGCTGCTCTGGCACCCCGCCGTACCTCGGCGTCGACGCAACCTGACGGTCGTCCGGACCCGTCGAGGGTGCGGAGGAGGGAGCCTCAATGATTGATGGCGAGCGGGAGTTCGTGGAGTACGTCTCCGCGCGACTGCCGAGCCTGCATCGGACCGCGTTCCTGATGTGCGGCGACGCCCATTTGGCCGACGACGTCGTGCAGCAGACGATCACCGCGCTGTACGTGAACTGGCGCAAGGTCAGCCGGGCCGACAACGTCGACGCGTACGTGCACCGGATGCTGGTCCACAAGCTCGTCGACGAGAAGCGGTTGAGCTGGGCGAAGGTCCGGCTGTTCGGGTCGACACCGGAGCCGGAGCGGCCGGTCACGCCACACGACGAGGTGGCCGAGCGGGACAGCCTGGTCGCCGCGCTTGCCCATCTTCCCCGCGGCCAGCGAACCGTACTTGTCCTGCGGTTTCTGTGTGATCTGTCGCTGACCGACACGGCTGCGGCGATGGGCTGCTCCGAAGGCAACGTGAAGTCGCAGACGGCTCGTGCGCTGGTGGCGATCCGCCAGGTGCTCGCCGTTACCGAGATGGCCGGGAGGAATTCGAGATGACCTTGTTGGATGACCAGCGAATCACCGAACTGCTGCGCTCGGCGCCGGTTCCCGAGCCGGGAGTCGACGTGGGCCGCGCGATCCGCGACGGCCGGCGTCGCCGACAGCGCCGCCGCGCCAGCGGTGCCGCCGCGGCGACGGTGCTGGCCGGGCTCGGCGTCGTGGGCGCCGTCCAGTTCGGCGGGGTCGCCAGAGAGCCCGCTCCGGCAGCGCCGGCCCTCGCGGCATCACCGACCGTGAGCACGTCGACCGCCCCGGCTGCGTCGCTCACCTGCGAGGCGTCGTGGCTGCCGCAGCCGATCCACGGACCGGTCGCGGTGGCGATCGGCGTCGACCCCACCGGGCGACACATCGTCGGTGAGATCGGTACCGGCAACGAGGACGGACGGGTCGTGCTCTGGACCGACGGCCAGGCAACTGTCCTGCCGGCCGCCGTGCGGCATGGGAACGCGGTCAACGCGGACGGGTACGTGATCGGCACCAACGGCGACGGCACCGGCTGGGTCTACCGGAATGGGACGCTGCGTCTCCTGGCCACCCCGCCCGGCTACGACGCGGTCCTCGTGCACGCGGTCAATGGCCGAGGCGACATCGCCGGCACGGCCAGGGGTGCCAACGACTCGCACCACGCCGTGCTGTGGTCGGTGAACCACCCGCAGGAGTACCGGTTGATCGGCCAGGCGGGATCCACCGCGACCGGGATCACCGAGGACGGCACGGTCGTCGGCACGATGGGCCAACTGCCCTACCGGTGGACGCCGCAGGGGACGGGGAAGGCCCTCGCGTTGCCCGACGGCTACCCGCACGCCTCGGTCGACTCGGCGCACGGCAACTGGGCTGTCGGCATGGTCCCCGGTGCCGACAAGGGCGGTGCCGTGCAGATGCTGCCGGTGCGGTGGGAGCTCACGACCGGGGCGGCGAGCCTGCTGCCGTTTCCCGGGGCGGCCGGGATCGCCGGCAACGGTGACGTGCTGGTCGGCGACGGTGCGCCGCTCGTCGTCTCCCCGGACGGCACATCCCGCAGGTTGCCGGGCCGGCCCGACGTCCGAGCGACCGAGGCGGGCACGTACACGGCCAATGGGATCAGTGACGACGGCCTGACCGTCGTCGGTGCGGTGTACGAGAACCAGGGGTACCGACCACTGGTGTGGCGCTGCACCTGAAGCCCACGCAGACGATCCGCCAGCGAACGCCGGGTCGGCGCCGAGGCCCTCAGCCTCGGCGCCGACCCGGGTGTCACGTTGTCGTCGACGCTCGTCCGGACGAGACGATGGCTCAGACCGGGGCGGACGGGCAGCTCGCGCCGGCCGGCGGCAAGACTCGATCGACAAGGTAACGGTCGACGCTACTGCGGGTGCACTCCGTGCGTGGGTAGCTGGCGTGGCCGGACCCCTCGTAGGTGAGGAGGCGGCCATGCGTGCCGAGTTGGCGCGCCACCCGCTGTGCCCCGTCGTACGGGGTGGCCGGGTCGTAGCGACCGTTGAGCAACAGCACCGGGGTGCTCGTCCGCACCCGCAGCGAATGCTGCGGGTTGACCGCCGTCCAGCCCAGGCAGATCGCGGCGAAGCGGACGACCAGCGGGGAGGCCCGCAGGTGCGGTGCCGCGGCACGGGACAGCTCCAGGTACCGGTTCCACTCGGCGAACCCGTTGACCGGCAGCGACCAGTCCTGGCAGAACGCGGGTAGGGCGTACTCGGTCAGCTCCTCGTCGCCGTCGACCGACACCATCGGAGACGCCAGCGGGGGATCAGCGGCCTCGCCCCGCTCCAACGCGAGAAGCATGTTCGCGAGGTCGGCCCAGGTCGAGTCGAAGAAGTTGACGAATGTCGCGAACCCAAGCTCGAACCAGGTCAGCGTGGCGCCGGTGCCCGCGTCGACCAACGTGCCGGCATCGGCACGGCGCATCAGCCGGTCGTACAGCGCCGGCACGTCACGTCCGTGCAGTGCGCAGCTCGGGGTCCGGTCGCACCAGGTCACGAACTCGTGGAACAGGGCCTCGTTACTGGCCGCCCCGCTGCGGAAGTACCCTTCGACCCCCTGGCTGTGGTCCATCACGCTGTCCATGGCCAGTGCGCGGACGCGGTCGGGATACAGCTCGGCGTACGCCTGCCCGATCAGGGTGCCGTAGGACCACTCGTAGAAGCTGAGCTGCCGCTCCCCGAGTGCCGCCCGGATGGCGTCCGTGTCACGCGCGACGCTCACACTGTCGATGTGGTCGAACAGTGGGCCACTCTGCGCCCGGCAGTCCTCGCGCAACTGGCGGTTGTAGGTGCGGAGTCGCTCGAACTCGGCCGCGTTGGCGGGTGCCAGCGAGGGGTGCCGGGCCAACATCGCTGATGAGCAGCGCACCGGTGCGCTACGGACCGTACCCCGGGGATCGAAGCCGACGATGTCGAAGCGGCGCAGCACGTCCGGCCCGAGCTGGCTGGAGGCCGTCAGCGCCACGTCCACCCCGGACAGGCCGGGGCCGCCGGGGTTGAAGACCAGGACACCGATGCGAGCGGCCGGGTCGGCGGCGGGACGGCGGGCCAGGGCCAGCTCGAAGGTCTCCCCTCCCGGTCGGGCCCAGTCGACGGGCAGGCGCAGGGTGCCGCATCGCGTACCCGGATCGTCGGCCTGGTCCGAGCACGCCCGCCAGTCGATGCGGCCGTTCCACCCGCCGGTGGTGCTTCCGGCGACCGAACCGGTGACCGGCCCGGTGCCGCCGGGCGCGGTCGCCGTGGTGGCGGCGAACGCCGGTGGGGCGTTGAGAGACAGGGCGACGAGGACCGCGATGACGGCCGGAAGGCGGCGGAGGAGCGGGCGGCGTCGATGGTGGGCCCCGCTGCGATGCCAGAAGGTGGATCTCTTCGTGGTCAACATCTGTCCAGCGTGCCGATGCTCGATCCACGTCGGATCCATGCCGGTCCGGGTACGGTCCGCAGGGGATGCTCAGCGGTACGCGGCGAGCCGCTCGGACAACTCGACGGCCTCCGGATGACCGATGCGGTCGAGGATCGTCCACGCCTCTCGCCACAGTTCGGTCGAGGTGTCGTGGTCGCCCACCGCCTGGTGGGCGTCGCCGAGCCGGACGAGCGTCTCGGCCCTCCCGCACTGGTCCTCGGCGTCGGAGTAGAGCAGGAGAGCCCGCCGGTAGCAGGCGACGGCGGTCGGGTGCACCCCGAGGCGGTGATAGGCGAATCCGAGGCTGTCCCAGGTGTGGGCAGTGCCGAGCCGGTCCTCGACCTCCTCCTGGAGTGCCAGCGCCCGTTCGCAGTAGTCGATGGCGCGTGCGTGCTCGTCCAGCCGGGCGTAACTCCAGCCGAGCGTGTTGAGTGCCGCGGCTTCGCCGCGCCGATCGTCGCTGCTGTTGGAGAGTGCCAGCGCCGACCTGCCGTGCGGCAGCGACTCCCGGGGGTTGCCCTCGCTGTCGTACACCCAGGCGAGGTACAGGTGTGTGCTCGCCTGCCCCGGCCGGTCGCCGAGTTGGTCGTAGCGCGCCATCGCGTTGCGCAGGTGATGGCGGGCGGCCTCGTAACGGCGGAGCTGGAGGTGCGCCAGCGCAAGGTCCCGGTGTGCCAGCGCCTCGGCCCGCGGATCGGCGCGGCGACGCGCGGCCGCGACGGCGATGGCCTGGACGGCGCCCAGGTCGTGCCACTGCGACATGCGGCTCAGCAAGGGGGTGAGGGTCTGGGCGAACTGCACCGCGTGGGCGTCGAAGCCGTGGGCGACCGCATCGTCGACAGCGGCCAGCAGCACCCGCTGTTCGATGGTGAACCAGGCCAGCGCGGACCGGTGATCGGCGAACGCCGGTTGTGCCGCGTCAGCGGTCAGAGGCAACGGATCGATCGTCTGGTGGCCGGTGTCGACCAGCCTCGCCGCTGCACCGGCGGCACACAGGTAGTGGTCGAGCACCCGCTTCCGGACGGCTCTGCGGTCGGCCGCGGAGTCGTGTGCGTCCGTCAACTCCTCCCCGTAGGCCCGGAGCAGATCGTGACACCGGAAGCGGTTGGGGGACTGCTCGGCCAGCAGGTTCGCCCGGGTCAACTCGTCGAGCGCCGGCCGGATCAGGTGCGCCGGCGACCCGGCGAGGCTGGCTGCCGCCGCCGCACTGACGTCGCCGGCGGGATGCAGGCTGAGCTGCCGGAACAACCAGGCCGCGTCCGCGCTGAGCAGACGGTACGACCAGGAGAGCACCGTGCGCAGGTCGGTGGCGGCGTCGTCGGTGGCCAGGGCGGCGAGCCCGCCCCGGCTCACCGCCAGATCGTCCGCGATGGCCTGGAGTGGGAACGTGGGCCGGGCCGCGGCTCGCGCGGCCACGATGGACAGGGCGAGGGGCAACCGCGCGGTACGGCTGATCAGCTCGTCCACCGCGGCCGGCTGGGCGGCTGCCCGCTGCGCACCCAGGCGGCTGACGAGCAGTTGGCGTGCCTCGGCGGTGCTGGGCAGGTCCAGTGCGACAGCATGGGCACCGTCGGCGGCGACCAGGCCGGGCAGCGTGTGGCGACTGGTCACGATTACGCCACACCGCGCCGACCCGGGCAGCAGCGGCCGCACCTGTTCGGCGTCGCGCGCGTTGTCGAGCAGCACGAGCAGCCGTCGATCCGCGGTGAGGCTGCGGTAGAGGGCGAACTGGGCTGCCGGTTCGGCGGGAATCTCCAGGGGCTTCACACCCAGGGCGGGCAGCAGCGAGCGTACGACGACGGTCGACGGTGCGGCTTCCTGTGTCGCGGTGCCGAAACCGCCCAGGTCGACGTGGAGTTGCCCGTCGGGGAAGTGGTGCAGGCTGTCGTGTGCCCAGCGCAGCGCCAGCCAGGTCTTGCCGACGCCACCGGTGCCGGTGACGACGACGGTGCCGGCCCGTCCGCTGTCGCCGAGCAGCAGCGTCGTGAGCCGGGCCAGCTCGTGGGTCCGGCCCGTGAACAACGCCGGCGGGGCCGGCAACTGCCGGGGAACGATTCGTGGCGTGGGCTTCTCCGGTGGCCGCGCCCCGGATGTCGACAACTCTCGATCGGACCGCAGGATCCGGGTGTGCAGCTGTTGGAGATCGGGACCGGGCTCGACGCCCACCTCGTCGGAGAGTTGTCGGTGCAGCTGCCGGTACGTCGCCAGCGCATCGGCCCGCCGCCCGGCGCGGGCCAGAGCCACCATCAGCTGCCCCCACGGGCGCTCACGTAACGGATCCCCGTCGATCTGGGTCCGGAGCGGCTCGATCAGCTCATTGTGCCGACCGGCGCGCAGATGGAGATCCGCGACCTCCTCCAGCAGACTCGACCGCTGCTGCTCAAGTCGCGCCCGGACGGAGAGCAACACCCCCCGACCGGGGAGGCCCGCAAACGGCTCACCACGCCACAGCGCCAGCGCCGCCTCGAACGCCCGCAGAGCATCCGACCAGAGGTCCTGCCGCAACGCGTGATACCCACGCTGGGTCAGGTCGTCGAAGGCCAGGCTGTCCAACGCCTGCGCGTCGAGGACGAGGC
Organism: Micromonospora luteifusca; assembly: GCF_016907275.1. Classification (NCBI taxonomy): domain Bacteria; kingdom Bacillati; phylum Actinomycetota; class Actinomycetes; order Micromonosporales; family Micromonosporaceae; genus Micromonospora; species Micromonospora luteifusca. The sequence continues at coordinate 572,670 of NZ_JAFBBP010000001.1, read as the reverse complement.
GATAGCCGGTGGCGTCCGCGAGGATGGCGGGGTCGGAGACGCCGGGGGACCGCAACACCCGTCGTAGCGCCCAGACGTAGGTCTTCACGTTGCCGGCCGCGGTCTTCGGCGGGCGTCCCTGCCACAGCTCGTCGACGAGTTGGTCGATGGACCAGGAGGCGTCGGGCTGCGACAGCAGGATGGCCAGCAGGCGCACCTGCATCGGCGGGCCGAGGGCCAGCCGCTCCCCGGCGGAAGACCACACCTCGACCGGCCCGAGCACTCCGTACCGCATCGCCAGCGGCCCTGCCGCAGGGTCCATCGCCCGATCCTACGGACCCGACCCGATCCGGTTTCATCGGCTGGACGGCTGGAGGGGCCTCCACCACCTACCGGAGTGGATGTCGGTGCGTCGCTCCACGAATCGTCACCCGGCTCCGCATCGGGGTGGCGCGGATTCTCCGCCTTCTATACCGTGGCACGTCACGGGCGGCCACATCCTCGACAGGGCTGTCCCCGCGACAACATCGCGCAGGCGGTCGAAAGAGGGTTTGTCGTGACCACGGAATCGCAGGCGACCGGCCGATCCGAGGCTGGCGAGGTCGACGCGGAGCAGAAGATCGACACGTCGGTGCCGCATTCGGCGCGGATCTGGAACTACTGGCTCGGCGGCAAGGACAACTTCGCGGTCGACCGCGAGGCCGGCGATCAGTACCGGCAGGTCTTCCCCGGCGTCGTCGACGTCGCCCGGGCCTCCCGGCAGTTCCTGGTCCGCTCGATCGGGTTCCTCGCCGGTGAGGCCGGTGTCCGCCAGTTCCTCAACGTCGGCACCGGGCTGCCCACGGCCAACAACACCCATGAGGTGGCGCAGCGGATCGTGCCGGACGCGCGGATCGTCTACGTCGACAGCGACCCACTGGTGCTGGCCCACGCCCGTGCGCTGCTGGTCGGCACGGCCGACGGCAGGACCGCCTATATCGACGGTGACCTGCACGACCCTGCCGCTGTCATCGCCGAGGCCGGCAAGACCCTCGACTTCCAGCAGCCGGTCGGCCTCATCCTCAGTGGCGTCATGGGCCACGTTCCCGACTACGAGACGGCCCGTTCGATCACGCGGCAGTTGCTGGCGTCGTTGCCGAGCGGCAGTTACCTCTCACTCAACGACGGCACGAGCCTGATCAGCGCCGAGATGCAGCAGGCGCAGGACGACTACAACGACAGCGGGGCCATCCCGTACACGCTCCGCTCGCCGGACCAGATCGCCGGCTTCTTCGATGGTCTGGAGCTGGTGGAGCCCGGTGTCGTGCCGTGCCCGCAGTGGCGACCCGACGACGCGGTCGACACGCCTGCCGACATCGACGCCTTCGGCGGGGTGGGCCGCAAGCGCTGAGACTCGCGCCGTACCGTCGCCGAGGGGCCGCGGAGTGGTTAGCTGGACCGATGATCACCCCCGTTTCCCTCGGAACCTGGCCGACACCACTGGAGGCCGCGCCCCGGCTCGCCGCCCGGCTCGGGCTGGCCGAGCTCTGGTTCAAGCGCGATGACCTCAACGGCCTCGGCGGAGGCGGCAACAAGATCCGCAAACTGCAGTACACCTGCTCCGAGGCGATCGCCCTCGGCGCGACCACGGTGATCACCTCAGGGGCGCCGCAGAGCAACCACGCGCGGCTCACCGCTGCCGCCGCCGCGCGACTCGGTCTCTCCTGCGTGCTGGTGCTCGCCGGCCCGCCCCCGGAGACCCAGCGTGGCAACCTGCTCCTCGACGGGCTTGCCGGTGCGGAGATCGTCTGGGCCGGGGACAGCCCGCTCGCCGAGGTGGTGGCGGTCGAGGCCCAGCGCCGATCGGCGTACGTCATTCCGTTCGGCGGCACCTCGTCCGCGTCGGCCCAGGGTTATGTGGATTGCGGCCGGGAACTGCGCGCCCAGGTGCCGGACATCGACGGGACCGAGGTCGTGGTGGCGCTCGGTTCTGGCGGAACGATGGCCGGACTGGTGCGGGAACTGGGCGCGGAACGGGTGATCGGCGTGGATGTCGGCGCCGTGCCGGACCCTCGTGCGACCGTCGCCGGGCTGCTCGCCGGCGAGGCCGAGCCGGGCGCTCTGCGCATCGACGGCTCCCAGGTGGGTGCGGGGTACCGCACGTTGACCGACGCCTCCCGTGCGGCGCTGGAGACGACAGCGCGTACGGAGGGAGTCTTCCTGGACCCGACGTACACCGGTCGGGCGATGGCGGCGCTGCTGGCCGGCAGCTTCCCGCACGGCGACAAGGTCGTCTTTCTGCACAGCGGTGGACTACCGGGACTCTTCGGCCACCCGGAGTTGTAGGGGCCTCACTCGGGCCAGGCGGAATCCTCGATGATCCGAACGAAGTCGATGTGGCGGTAGCCGGGCACCCGGTGCTCCAGAACGTCGCCGTTGACGGTGCCGAAGGTGGTGTCCGGCCGGTGCCGGAAACCCTCCGCGAACGCGTCGACGATGGCCCGCTTGAAGTTTGGCCGCGGGTGCGCCGCGGTAACCGCCGCGATGTCGGCGGGCGACAACTCGCGGTAGCCGATCCCGAGCACGTCCGTCTCGACACCCGCGGTGACGAGGGCGACCTCGGGCTCCAGGCGGTACGGCACCTCGGGCGTGGTGTGCAGGGCGATCGCTTCCCACACGAGCCGCGCCTCGTGTTCGCCGATGCCGTTCGATCGGAGGAAGCGGCGTGCCTCGTCGGCGCCGTCGAGCTCGAAGCGCTGATCGTCGCGGCGGTAGCGTTCGGTCAGCCCGAGGTCGTGGAACATCGCCCCCACGTAGAGCAGCTCGGGATCGGCCTTCAGACCGAGCCGCCGACCCTGGAGCGAGCCGAAGACGAAGACCCGCCGGGAGTGATGGAACAGCAGGTCGTCGGTGGCCTGGCGAACCAGTTCGGTGGCGTCGGTGGCGAGTCGTGAGTCGGGAATCTCGATGCCGGCGATCGTCTGGCTCATGGTTGTCCTGTCGGTCCGGGAGCCCGGCCGGGCTCCGATGCGTCCAGCATCACTCGGTCGGGCCGCCGAACGCCCTGTCCTTTCTGCCATGCTTCCCTCAGATCGGGACAGCACGAAGGGAGCGGACGTTGTGGGAAGCCGGGCGGCAGAGGCGCATCGGGTCACGGCCCTCGTCTTCGACGGGATGAAGCTGCTGGACCTCGCCGGACCGTTCGAGGTCTTCGCGGAGGCCGCCAAGTTCGGCGCGCGGTACGAGTTGGAGGTGCGCTCCAGCGATGGTGCCGCCGTCCGTGCCTCGACGGGAATGCGCGTGCCCGTGGATGGCGCCGTCGACTCGGCGACCGACGTCGGGACCGCCCTCGTGGTCGGCGGCGACGTCCTGCCGGTGAGCCCGATCAGTCCCGAACTCAAAGCCGCCGCGGCAACGCTGTCGCGCCGTGCCGCTCGTACCGCCTCGGTCTGCACCGGTGCGTTCGTCCTGGCTGCCGCCGGCCTGCTGGACGGTCGGCGCGCGACGACGCACTGGCAGCACGCCCGGTTGCTCGCCGCCGCGTTTCCGCAGGTCACCGTCGAGCCGGATGCGATCTTCGTGGAGGACGGGGCGATCTTCACATCCGCCGGCGTATCCGCGGGAATCGATCTCGCGCTGGCCCTCGTGGAGCGCGACCACGGTGCGGAGACTGCCCGGTCGGTCGCGCAATCGCTCGTGGTGTTCCTCCAGCGGCCCGGTGGCCAGTCGCAGTTCTCGCCGTCACTGGTCCTGCCTCGGCCCCGCACTCCCGTGCTGCGGCAGGTGACCGACGCGGTGGCAGCCGACCCGGCCGACGACCACTCGGTGAACGCCCTCGCCGCCCGGGCGCATGTCAGCCCGCGTCACCTCTCTCGGATGTTCCGGCAGGAACTGGGCAGCAGCCCCGGAAAGTACGTGGAGAGCGTGCGGGTGGACGCGGCCATCCGTCTGTTGCACGCGGGTCAGTCGGTCACCGCCTGCGCCCAACAGGTCGGCATTGGCAGCCCGGAGACGCTGCGCCGGGTGTTCCTTGCCCGGGTGGGGGTGTCGCCCCGCGCCTACCAGCAGCGGTTTCGTACGACGAGGCACGACTCGACGGTGCTCGACGATGCGGACGCCCCGGGCCGCTGAGCCGTCCGCGGCTACACCGAGAGCTGAGACGGCGCGTCCTGCATGCGACGGCGCACACCGGGTACGCGTCCGCAGCCCTGCGGCCAGCAGAGCCTCCGGGTTCCACCGGGGTCAGCGCACCCGAGGAGCACCTACATGCCTATCGCGGGGCGGGCCCGACTCTCACCGAGAGTCTCCCTGGTGCTGCTGGCGTCTGTTCTCGTGTCGTTCCTGGCCGCGTCGGCGGCCCCGACCCCGCTCTACGGGATCTACCAGGAGCGCTGGCACTTCTCGCCGGTCACGACCACGGTGGTGTTCGCCGTCTACGCACTCGCGGTGCTGGGCTCGCTGCTCACGTTCGGCAAGTTGTCCGATCATGTCGGTCGGCGACCGGTCCTGGCCGTCGCGATTGCGGTGCAGATGCTCTCGCTTGTCGTTTTCGTCTTCGCCAACGGCGTACCCGCGCTGCTGGCCGCCCGCCTCCTCCAGGGGCTCGCTTTCGGCGCCGCCACCGGCGCGGTCGGGGCCGGCATGCTCGACATCGACCGCGCCCGTGGCACGCTCGCGAACTCGATCGCTCCCGGTATCGGAACCGGGAGCGGCGCCCTGCTCTCGGCGCTGCTCATCGACTTCCTGCCGGCGCCGACCCGCCTGGTGTACGTCGTCCTCCTCGTGATCCTCCTGGTCCAGGCCGTCGGGATCGCGCTGATGCCGGAGACGGTCACGCCGATGGCGGGAGCACGACGCAGCCTGCGGCCGGACATCACCCTGCCGCGCTCCGTGCGCGAGCCGGTCCTGGTCGTCGTTCCGGTGCTGTTCGCGGTCTGGGCGCTGGCCGGCTTCTTCGGCGCGCTCGGCCCGGCGCTCGTGCGCTCCCTCATGAACACGTCGATCGTGGTTGGCGGCCTGGTCCTCTTCGTCTTCGCCCTCTTCGGGTCGATCGCTGTTCTGTTGCAGCGCAACACCGCCGCGCGGACCGTGATCCTGACCGGGATCGTCGCGCTCATCCTGGGCATGGCCGTCACGTTGGTATCGGTCATGGCCGAGTCCATTCCGGGCGTCTTCGTCGGCGTCGCGCTCGGTGGCGTCGGCTTCGGAGCCGGTTTCCAGGGCAGCCTCAAGACGATCATGCCCCTGGTCGAGGCGCACGAACGCTCCAGCGTGCTCTCCCTGCTCTACGTCGTCTGCTACGTCGGCTTCGGCCTCCCCACGGTGATCGCCGGCTTCCTCGTGGTCTACGCCGGCGGCCTGCCCCGGACCGCCGACGAGTACTCCGTCGCCGTCATCCTGCTGGCCCTGGTGGCCCTGCTCGGGGTGCGCAGGGCCACCAGGATGTCGCCCGGCTGATGCCCGGAAGGCGACACCCGGCAGAAAACGCAAGCAGTAGCGTGACGATCGAGAGGGAGGCTGCGATGAGCCCGAGGAGTGCCCAGGGCGACGCGAGCGGCATGTCGAGCATCAAGAGCATCGACGTGAAGCTCGAGGTGATCGTCATTCCGGTGTCGGATGTCGACCGCGCGAAGGCGTTCTACGTACGCCTCGGGTGGCGGCTCGACCAGACACCGCCCGGCATCGTCCAGCTCACGCCGCGCGGCTCCGGGTGCTCCGTGCAGTTCGGTCCAGGGCTCACCTCGGCGGCACCGGGTTCGGCCACGGCGTACCTGATCGTGTCCGACATCGAGGCGACCCGCAACGCCCTGGTATCGGCCGGCGTCGAGGTCGGCGACATCTTCCACGTCAGCCCGGACGGCCCGGTCGACGGGCTGGACCCCGAGCGACGCAGCTACGTCTCGCGGGCCACGCTTCGCGACCCGGACGGCAACACCTGGCTGATGCAGGAAATCACCGCCAGGCTTCCCGGGCGCATCGAGGGCGGCCTGACGTCCTTCGGCTCCGCGAGCGACCTGGCGAGCGCACTCAAGCGCGCGGCCGCCGCCCACGGCGAGCACGAGAAGCGCACCGGCGAGCGGGACGACGACTGGCCCGACTGGTACGCGAGGTACATGGTGAGCGAGCAGTCGGGGGCCAAGCCTCCCGAGTGAGCCTCGGCAACGCAGGGCGTCGGGTCGGTTGGCTCAGCACCACCGTATTCGTCACCTTGCCCGAGCCTGGTGATGTGTAGGTGCGGCCCGGTTTCTGGTGCGGGGGTCTCCTGACGTGCCGTCTGGGCGGTCAGCGCAGCCCGCGGATGAGGTTGGCGACCAGGGTGCGGGCGAAATCCTCGGTGAGCGGCAGGTCGGGCACGAGGAGCCGGTGGTAGCAGGCCCCCCAGAGCTGGTCGACGACGGTTTCGGGGTCGATGTCGGCGCGGAGCTGCCCGCGGGCCATGGCTCTGGTGAGGGCTTCGACGGCGAGGGCACGCCGGGGGCCGGAGTAACGCTGCCGGTAGGCGGCGGCCAGTTCGGGGTCGGTCTGCGCCTGCGCGATGAGTTGGCTGATGACCCGCCCGGCCGAGGTGTCCCGCATAAGGTGGACGAAGGCGACCATCTGGTTGGTGAGGTCGGCGACGATGTCGGCGGTGTCGGTGAAGGCCAGCGTGGGTGCGACGACGGTGAAGTAGCCGTCCAGAGCGAGGGCGCCCTTGGACGGCCACCACTTGTAGATCGTCATCCGGCTGGCCCCGGCGTGGGCCGCGACCTTCTCGATGGTGAAGCCGGCCATGCCCTCCGCCAGCAGGAGGTTGCCGGCGGCGGTGAGGATCTCGGCCCGTACCTGATCGGCGGGCCGGCGGCCCCGACCCCGGCGGGGTGGGGTGTTGGCATCAGGCGTGAGGTGGGCCACTGGTCCTCCGGTTATATGGACAGTGTGTCTTCATGCTGGTTATATGGACACAGCGTACACAGCGACTTCCCGCAGCCGCGATCCACCGCGGCGACGACCGAAGGAGACGAGACATGACGGGTCTACGACGGCGACGGTTGGGTGCCACCGGGCCAGAGGTGTCGATCATCGGGCTCGGCGCGATGGGCATGTCGGACCTGTACGGGCCGGCGGACGAGGCCGAGAGCGTCGCGACGCTGCACGCGGCCATCGACGCCGGCGTGAACCTGGTCGACACCGGCGACTTCTACGGCTCGGGTCACAACGAGATGCTGATCGGTCGGGTGCTGCGGGAGCGTCGCCGGGAGGAGGTGGTGGTCAGCGTGAAGTTCGGTGCGCGCCGGACGCCGGACGGCGGGTTCCAGGCGGCACCGTACGACGTGTCGGCGGCGGCGGTGAAGGACCGGCTGGCGTACTCGCTGCGCCGGCTCGGCACCGACTACATCGACATCTACCGGCCATCCCGGCTCAACCCGCAGGTGCCGGTGGAGGAGACCGTCGGCGCACTGCGCGAGATGCAGCAGGCCGGCTACATCCGGCACATCGGGCTCTCCGAGGTCGGCGCGGACACCATCCGTCGGGCGGCGGCGGTGGCACCGATCAGTGACGTCCAGATCGAGTACTCGCTCCTGTCCCGTGGCCCCGAGGCCACGATTCTGCCGGCGCTGCGGGAACTGGGCATCGGTCTGACCGCCTACGGGGTGCTGTCGCGAGGTCTGCTGAGCGGGCACTGGTCGGCGGATCGTGCGCTGACCGGCGGGGACTTCCGGGCGAACAGCCCGCGCTTCCAGGGGGAGCACCTGACCGCGAACCTGCGCCTCGTGGACGCGCTCGGCCGGGTCGCGCAGCGGCTGGGGGCGACCACCAGCCAGATCGCGATCGCCTGGGTGGCGGCCCAGGGCGAGCAGATCGTGCCGCTGGTCGGCGCGCGGCGGCGGGAACGGCTGGCCGAGTCGCTGGCCGCGGTCGACCTGGTGCTCGACCGGGAAGCGCTGGACGAGATCGAGCAGGCCGTGCCGGCCGGTGCCGCCTCCGGTGAGCGGTACGCGACGGCGATGATGGCCACGCTCGACAGCGAGAGGTGAGCCGGCCGGGATCAGGTCGGCTGGCCAGGTCCTCAGCCTGTTGTCGCCCGGTACCGGTCCCAGGCCCGCACCAACTGCATCCGGTTGTGGATGCCCAGCTTGTGGTAGATCGATCGGAGCTGGGTGTCCACGGTGTGGAAGGAGACGAAGAGGCTTCCGGCCGCCTCCTTCTTCGTGGCGCCGGCGGCGAGCATCTCGGCCACCCGCTCCTCGGCGGGGGTGAGCGTGAGCAGGCCCCTGCGCAGCGGCTCGTCGACCGAGGGTAGGCGGTGCCCGGTGGTGGCGAGCTCGACGCATCGCCGGTCGGCTGTCGACTGGTCGCCGGGGGCACCGATCCGGGCATAGAGGGCTGCCGCCTCGTGTGCGGCGTCCCGGGCCTCCGTGGGCCGCAGTCGGGCATCGTTCGCGAGGTCGAGCAACGCGTCGGCCAGCGCCGGCGACGCGGCGGTCGTACGCAGACCGTCGACCGCCGACCGCAGTGCGTCCGGGTCACGATCAAGTAGACCCCTGGTCTGCGCGGCCAGCGCATGCCAGAGCGGGACAGGGGTGCGCGTGGCCACCAGCTCGACCAGCTCGGTGACCCGACGGGCGGCGCGAGCGTCGCCCACCGCCACCGCCGCACGCACCAGTCGAGGGCCGAACTGGGGCACGGGCAGGAGTGCCCGGACCGACCGGTGCAGGTCGGCGACGACTCTGTTGAGCAGGCTCGCCGGCTCGCTGAGGGCGGGGTCGCGGACTGCGACACAGAGCGCCGATGTCCACACCGTACTGTCGGGCCATTGTTGTTGCGTGAGGCACCCGCCCAGGACGGCGCGCGCGGCGTCGTGGTCGCCACGGCGGTAGCGGACCTCGGCGATCACCGCAACCAGCAGGGCACGCACCTCCGGGCTGATGTCCGCCGCACCCGAGCCGAGCGTCGTGACGGCCAGCGCGGCCGCCTCGGGCAACTCGCCCACCGCGACCATGCGCAGGCAGTCCAGGGCGGTCAACCTGCTGCCGGCCGGGGTGTCGGGCGACGCCGTCTCGTCGGACGCGTGGCAGGTCGCGCTCCGCGCGTCTTCGTGCCGGCCCAGGCCGAGTTGCACCAGGGCCCGTTCGGCCCGGATGGACGCGGCGTCCCGCCGGGCCACCCAGGGGTCCGGGTCGAGGGCTGCCAGCACGGCGTGGGCCCCCGGTAGATCCCCGTGCGACAGCGAGCGGGCGGCCCGACCCAGGGCCAGGTGGTGAGCGGAGGAATGGTCACCCGATGCCGCGTGAGCGGTGCCCGCGTCACGGAGCAGGGCATCCGCGTCCGGATGGCCGGCACGCGCCGCGATCGCGGCGACCATGGCGAGCAGGGTGCTTCGGCTCCGGGCATCCAGTCTCTGGCGCAGTGCCCCCCGCAGCCCGGCGAGGGCGACCGACGGCTGCTCCAGTGCCGCGATCTGCGCCAGGCGACCGAGTAGCTCGGCCCGGTGGCGCTCGCCGCTACGATCCGCGGCGATTTCTGCCGCCAGGACGCGCAGGGCCTCCGCCCCGCGCCCGGCAAACCGGAGCTGATCCGCCACGGCGAACAGCCGGTGCCGTCGTTGCTCAGCATCGCCGGCGGTGTCGTCCGCTGGGAGTGGTCCGGCGATGAAGGATGATTCGGACAATGGCGTTCTCCCCGGTGGTTACCCGGCGCGTCGAAATGCCGTCCTGCGACCGAGCCTAGCCATGGCGTCCCGGGCGGGCGACCAGATCGACGAACCGGCGGGATTGCGGTGAATGGCCCACGCCGTCCGGGATCTGACCGTTCGTAATGGCGCGATCGCGTGATGCGACGACGCCGCCTCGGCCCCGATCATCGAATGCATGGCCCACTCGACCAACCTGCCCGGTGTCCGCCGGCTGCGGGTCGTACTCCTGGTCCTCGTCGTGCTCGCCAGCACCGGGGCGGGCGGACACGCCCCGCCGTGGACCCGCCTGGTGCTGGTGGCGACCGCGGTGGCGGTCCCCGCCGCGATCGCGGTCCAGCACGGTTGGCCGGCGGTACGCGCCCTGCTGGGGCTGCCCTCCCGGCTACGCCCGCGCGGCGGAAACGTTGCCTCGCCGAACCCGATCCGACCGGAGTGAGGAGACACAGCGATCATGGCGAACAGCGATCCCCAGCCGCGACGCGGCGACCAGGGCAGTGCGCCCTTCGCGGGCCGCAACGTCGAGGTCGAGCGGCAGAACCCCGATCTGTTGGTGCCGCCGACGACGGACAGCCGGCTGGTCCCCAACCTCAAGTTCTCGTTCTCGCAAGCCCACACCAGGGTGGAGAAGGGCGGCTGGACCCGGGAGGTCACCACCCGCGATCTGCCGATCGCCAGCCAGATGGCCGGCGTCCAGTTCGGCTTGGAGCCGGGCGCGTACCGGGAGATTCACTGGCATCAACAGTCCGAGTGGGCCTACATGCTCAGCGGTAGTTGCCGGATCAGCGCGGTCGATCACGAGGGTCGCAACTTCACCGAGGACGTCAAGGAGGGCGACCTGTGGTTCTTTCCGCAGGGCGTGCCGCACAACATCCAGGCGCTGGCCGACGGCGCCCAGTTTCTGCTCGTCTTCAACGACGGCGCCTTCTCGGAGAACAACACGTTCCTGCTCAGCGACTTCTTCGCCCACACGCCGCGGCACATTCTGGCGAAGAACTTCGGTTGGACGATGGAACAGATGGAGAACCTTCCCGAGCGGGAGAAGTACATCTTCCAGGGTGACGTCCCGCCGCCCCTGCAACAGGACCGGGTGATCAGTCCCACCGGTGACATCCCGCGCAGCTTCAAGCACCGGATGACGGCCCAGACGCCGCAGCGTTTCCGTGGTGGAACGGTCCGGATCACCGACTCGACCAACTTCGCCGCGTCCGTGACCACCGCCGCCGCCCTCGTCGAGGTCGAGCCCGGAGGAATGCGTGAGCTGCACTGGCATCCGACCACCGACGAGTGGCAGTACTACATCTCCGGCACCGGGCGGATGGGCGTCTTCGCGGCTCAGGCCGCCGCCCGGACGTTCGACTTCCAGGCCGGCGACGTGGGGTACGTCCCCTTCGCGTACGGGCACTACATCGAGAACACCGGCGACGAGCCACTGGTGTTCCTGGAGATGTTCCGGCATCCCCGCTTCGAGGACATCTCGGTGATGCAGTGGATGGCCAACACGCCCCACGAGATCATCGCGGACACGATCAACGTGTCGAAGTCCATTGTCGACGGATTGCCGAACAGCAAACAGACCGTGGTCTGAGCCCTCGCCGCCCAAGCTGCAGTTCCGACATGGCGTTCTCGCAACGCCTTGATTACCGGGAGTATGGACAGCCATGCGTGCTGCAGTGCTGCGGGAATTCGACGTCCCGCTGAGCGTCGAGGAGATCGACCAACCCAACCCCGGGGTGGGGCAGGTGCTCGTGCGGATCGTCGCCAGCGGGCTCAACCCGCTCGACACGAAGATCCAGGCAGGAAAGGCCGCGCACGCGCGCATCCAGTTGCCCGCGGTGCTCGGCCTGGACCTCGCCGGCGTCGTCACGGCGGTCGGTCCGGAGGTGGCCGGCTTCGAGCCGGGCGACGAGGTGTACGGGCTCTGCGGAGGTGTGGGCGACCTGCAGGGTTCTCTGGCCGAGTACGCCGCTGTGGACGCCCGGATGCTGGCCCGGAAGCCACGGACGCTCTCCATGCGGGAGGCCGCCGTGCTGCCGCTGGCGGCGATCACCTCGTGGGAAGGCCTGGTCGACCGGGCCGGAATCCGTGCCGGACAGAAGGTGCTCGTGCACGGCGGCGCCGGCGGCGTCGGCCACGTGGGCGTGCAACTCGCCCAGGCGCGCGGCGCCGAGGCGTACGCCACGGGCGGGCCGGCGAGCATGCGAGTGATCGAGAGCCTCGGTGCCGTGCCGATCGACTACACCTCGACCAGTGTCGAGGAGTACGTGGAGAGGTACACCGGGGGCGAGGGCTTCGACATCGTCGCCGACAACGTGGGCGGCTCGACACTCGACGCGTCGTTCGCGGCGGTGCGCACCTATCACGGGCACGTCGTCAGCGCGCTGGGCTGGGGATCGCACTCGCTCGCCCCGCTGTCGTTTCGTGCGGCGACCTATTCCGGTGTGTTCACCCTGCTGCCGCTGCTGACCGAGCGCGGCCGTGAACACCAGGGCCACATTCTGCGCGAGATTGCGGCGCTGGCCGATTCTGGTGCGCTGCGCCCACGACTGGACCCGCGCCCGTTCACGCTCGACACGGTCATGGACGCTTACGGCCTGGTCGCTGGCGGCACCGCCGACGGCAAGGTCGTCGTGGACGTCGCCGGTTGAGAGATGCCGTTCGTGCCCATCGCTCGAACACGATCAACTGTTCACGTCGCGGTCTGGTGCCGAACACCCTCGCGGGCCTGCCCGTTTCCGAGCGTCCGGCACGTTGGACACGAATCCTGTGGCTGCGATCCGGGAGCGCTTCTTGTCCCTGCACAGACGTCGTCGACGAGACGCGGTGAGGGTTCTCCCGTTGGCGGCGTTCGCCGTTGCCGCGTCCGTCCTGGCCCTGCTGGCTCCGGCGGCGGCGCACCCGTCCGGCGATCCGCAGACCGTGTCCACGGCGCGCGACGATCAGCGGCCGGAGGCCGTACAGGTGCGGTGGCGTGTCGGCGGGCCCGACGACCTGACGCTGCTCGGAGTCTTGCTCGGCCTGCTCCCGTCGGACCGCGTCCTGCTCGATGGTGCGGTCGACTACCGGACGACGGACCCGGCGGCGCTCGCATCGTCCGAGCAGTTCAGCGCGTACCTGCTCAAGCAGATCACGGTGGCTGACGGCAGTCGTCGCTGCCTCGGGGCGGTCGAACAGCCGAAAGCCTTGGCGAGGGCCGGTGTGACCGTCGACTACACCTGTCCCGGGCCGGTCGACACGGCCACTGTCGCGGTGCGGATGCTGACCGACCTCAACCCTGCCTACCGTGCGGCGGCCACCGGACCGGACGGGCAACGCGCGGTGTACGGCTCAGGCGCGGAGTCCCACGACTGGATCCTTTCCGGCGTACCGGCCGCTGCCAGCACCGGCACCAGCAGGGGACGCAGTGCCGCCGTCCGGATCGCCGCCGTCGCTGGCGGTGCACTGCTGGTCGCGACCGGGGCGCTGCTGGCGTCGCGGCCACTGCGACGACGCCGGGCCGTGGGCGAGGCTCGCAGTGTTGAGCAGGTGTCGCCAGGTTCCTGAGGTCCAGTCGAGCCGTCGCCGGCTCGTCAGCGCCCCAGGGGATCGTCGAGCCCGACCAGGACGACTTCCAGCCGGCGTGGGCCGTGCACCCCCTCCACCCGGTTGAGTTCGATGTCGCTGGTCGCCGACGGGCCCGAGATCCAGGTCTGTGGCGCGCGCGGGTCCAGCCGGGCCAGCGCCTCCGGCAGCAGGCCGACGACCTGGTCGGTGCGGACGACGCAGATGTGCCGGTCGGGCACCAGAGTGAGCGCCCGCCGCCCCTGCGCCGGACCGGTGTCGAGGATGATGGTGCCCGTGTCGGCGACCGCCACGGCGCAGCCGGTCAGGACCGCGTCCACGACGTCAAGCTCGGCCGGTGACAGCGGGGGAGCGTCGCGGCGCACCTGCCCGGCGTAGCCTGCCAGCCAGTCGGCGGGGATGTCGGTGGGGACGGCGAGCCGGTCGACCTCGGCCAGTAGTCCGGCGAGGGCGTCGATGCCTCGGTGGACCACCGCCCGGTAGTCCTCCAGGCGGTCGATCAGGACCTCGACCAGGTCGGGGCGATCGTGGACCCGGCGGTATCGGCGGGGCACGTGCACCGGCGGCGGGCTGTCGGCCAGGGCCGTCCGGAGCCGCGCCAGGATCTCGTCGCGTGCGGTCACTGCTTCTCCCACCATTCCCGGAAGGTCTGTGGCGCGGGCAGCGGTAGGTCCCGCGACCGGGTCCACGCCGAGGCAGGCCAGGGCAGCCGGCGCAGCGTGCGAGCACCGCTACGCCGTTCGCGGTACGCGCCGAGAGGTCCCGCGCCGACCCGGGCCAGGCGCAGGGCGGTGGCCCATCGCCGTGGGCTGCGCATGACCCACGCCAGGACGCGCATGGTGGCCTTCTCCGCCACCGGATGCGGTGCCTGCTGGCGTAGGTGGACCAGGATCTCCGGGATGTTGATTTTGACTGGGCACACGTCGTAGCAGGCGCCGCAGAGGGTCGAGGCGTACGGCAGGGAAGCGTTGTCGGCCACGCCGGTCAGCTGGGGCGACAGGATCGCGCCGATCGGCCCCGGATACACCGAGCCGTACGCGTGGCCGCCGGCCCGTTCGTACACCGGGCAGACGTTGAGGCACGCCGAGCAGCGGATGCAGGACAGCGCCGGCCGCCCGACCGGGTCGGCGAGCACCGCGGACCGGCCATTGTCGACCAGCACGACGTGCACGGCCTGCGGGCCGTCATTCGGGGTGACGCCGGTCCACATCGAGGTGTACGGGTTCATCCGCTCGCCGGTCGAGGATCGCGGCAGCAGTTGCAGGAAGACCTCCAGGTCGGTGAAGGTCGGCAGCAGCTTCTCCACGCCGACGACGCTGATCAGCGTCTCCGGGAGGGTGAGGCACATGCGGCCGTTGCCTTCGGACTCCACGACCACCAGCGTGCCGGTGTCCGCGATGGCGAAGTTCGCGCCGGAGACGGCGACCCGGGCCGAGAGGAAACGTCGTCGCAGGTGGGCGCGGGCCACCTCGGCCAGCGCGGCCGGTTCGTCGCTCAGGTCGGGCGGCGCGTCGGGCATGCGACGCTGGAAGATCTCCCGGATCTGCGCCCGGTTGTAGTGGATGGCCGGCACCAGGATGTGCGAGGGGGTGTCCTCGCCGAGCTGCACGATCAGCTCCGCGAGGTCCGTCTCGTACGCGGCGATCCCGGCCGCCTCCAGGGCCTCGTTGAGCTCGATCTCCTGGGTCGCCATCGACTTGACCTTCACGACCTCGTCGGCACCGGCGGCCCGGGTCAACGCGACCACGATCCGGCAGGCCTCGGCCGCGTCGCGGGCCCAGTGCACGGTGGCGCCGGCAGCGGTGGCGGACGCCTCGAACTGCTCCAACAGCTCCGGCAACCGGCGTTGGACGTCCGCCTTGATCGCGGAGCCGGCGTCCCGCAGGGCCTCCCAGTCGGGCACCTCGTCGACGACCCGGGCGCGCTTGGCGCGGATGGTGCGGGTGGCCCGGTGCAGGTTCGCCCGCAGTTGTGCGTCGGCGACGGCCGGCTTGGCGGCAGTGGGGAAGGGCAGCGGCGTGCGGATCCGCCCGCTTCCGGTGGCGGGCGCGGCCGCCCCGCCGGTGCCGGACCGGTCGACGCCGGGACGGTTCATGAGGTTGCCCCTGTCGCAGCGAGTATCTCGGCGTAGTGCATGGCCCGCACCCCCGACCGGTGGCGGTCGAGGCCGCCCCCGATGTGCGCCAGGCAGGAGTTGTCGGCGGCGGCGAGCACGCGTGCTCCGGTCTCGCGGACCCGGGCGCACTTGTCGGTGAGCATCGCGCCGGAGACAGCCGGGTTCTTCAGGGCGAACGTGCCGCCGAAGCCGCAGCACTCCTCGGCGTCACCGAGCTCGACCAGCCGGATCCCGCGCACCTGGCGCAGCAGCTTCAGCGGCCGGTCGCCGAGCCGCAGCATGCGTAGGCCGTGGCAGGTGGGGTGGTAGGTGACAGTTTCGGGGAACTCGGCACCGACGTCGGTGACGCCGAGGACGTCGACGAGCAACTCGGACAGCTCGAAGGTGCGGGCGGCCACCGACGTGGCCGGCGGGTGCAGGCGGGGGTACTGGTCGCGGATCATCGCCGTGCACGACCCGGACGGCGCGACGATGGCGTCGTACCTGTCGAAGACGTCGACGTAGTTGCGCACCATCGGCATCGCCTCGGCGCGGTACCCGGTGTTGGCGTGCATCTGCCCGCAACAGGTCTGACCGGTGGGGAAGTCGACGGTGTGGCCGAGCCGCCGCAGGATGCGGGTGACCGCGATGCCGGTGGCCGGGTATGCGATGTCGTTGACGCAGGTGATGAAGAGGGCTATCCGCATGCGGCTCCTCGGATGTGTCGGGGGTGGGCTCACACCGGGTCGTGCGGTGCTGCGGGCGCGGGAAGCCGGTCGAAGGCGGGTAGGTGGCGCTCCCGGGCGGCGCTCAGGTGGGCCCGCATCGCATCGGTGGCGGCCCGGGAGTCGCCGGCGATGATGGCGGCGGCGATGCGCTGGTGCTCGATGTTGGTGTCCGGGGCGCCGGTGGGCGGAAAGTACAGCCGGTGCAGGTGCAGGTGCGAGTGCAGCCGCGTGATGCTGTCGCGCAGCAGTGGGCTGCCGGCGACCTCGGCGATCAGGTCGTGGAACTTCGCGTCCAGCGTGGTGAAGGCGGCGTGGCGGCGGTAACCGTCGCCGGCCTCCACGTCGATGTTCGCCCCAGCCTCGGCGCCGATCCGTCGCCGTTGCTCAGCGGAGGCGTGCGTGGCGGCCCGGCCGGCGGTGGCGCCCTCCAGCAGCAGGCGGACGTCGAACAGGTCGTCGAACTCGGCGCGGCTCAGCAACGGCGTGGTGGTGTAGCCGGACAGCGGGCGTTTGCGGACCAGTCCGTCGGCCTCCAGACGGGCGAGGGCCTCGCGTACCGGGGTGGGGGAGACGTCCAGCTCCCGGGCGAGCGCATCGATGTTGACCCGCTCGCCCGGGGGAAGGATGTGGTCCATGACCAGGGTCTTGATCGACTCGTAGACATCCTCGGCGAGGGTGAGTCGTCGAGCGGGACGGATTCGGCCCTCGCGAGCTTGCTGCTGGGCCATCGCGTCTCCTAGAGAACCCCTTGACTGTGCGCGTGTGAGCGAGTACACACTAGCAACGCAACATCCTATAGGAAATAGGTTCGTCGCCGACGTCCGATTCGTACCCATGCACTGGAGGTTGGTTCGTGAGATTCATGCGCGTCGGGCTCGTCGGGCAGGAGCGCCCCGTGCTGTCCGTCGACGGGCGGCACTTCGACCTCTCGTCGCTCACCGCCGACATCGACGGGGAGTTCCTCTCCGGTGGGGGCGTCCAGCGGGTCCGCGAGGCCACCGACCTGCCCGAGATCGACGTCACCGGTCAGCGGGTCGGGGCGCCGATCGCCCGCCCCGGGGTGGTCCTCTGCGTCGGGCAGAACTACGCCGCGCACGCCGCCGAGTCGGGTGCCGAGCCACCGACCACACCGATCATCTTCTACAAGGCGCCCAACACGGTCGTCGGCCCCTACGACGACGTCCTGATCCCGCGCGGATCGGCGAAGACCGACTGGGAGGTGGAGTTGGCGGTGGTGATCGGCCGTCGGGCCCGCTACCTCGCCTCGCCGGCCGACGCCGTCGCGCACATCGCCGGGTACGTGCTGTCCAACGACGTCTCCGAGCGGGACTTCCAGCTCGCCGCCTCGGGCGGCCAATGGTCGAAGGGCAAGTCCTGCGAGACGTTCCAACCCCTCGGCCCGTGGCTGGTCACCGCCGACGAGGTCGGCGACCCGCGGGCGCTGCGGCTGCGGTCCTGGGTCAACGACGAGCCCCGGCAGGATTCCAGCACGAAAGACATGATCTTCGACGTGGCGTACCTGGTCTGGCACCTGTCCCAGTACACCGTCCTGGACCCGGGCGACGTCATCAACACCGGCACCCCCGAGGGGGTTGCGCTCTCCGGCCGCTTCCCGTACCTGGCCGCCGGTGACGTGATGGAGGTCGAGATCGACGGCCTCGGCCGGCAGCGGAACACGCTCAGGAACGCCTGACGGCGGTACGGCAACTCGCAGGACCACTCGGGATGGGAGAGAAGCATGCGGTGTGACGGCCTCGTGGCGGTGGTGACCGGAGGTGGCTCGGGGATCGGGCAGGCCTGCGTGCGGGCGTTCGTGGCCGCCGGCGCCCGGGTGGGCGTACTGGACCTGAACCTGTCGGGCCTGCCCGACGATCCTCGCGTGCACGGCGTCCGGGCGGACGTGGCCGACCGGTCCTCGCTGGGTGGGGCCGTCGCCTCGGTCGCCGACGCGTTCGGTGGCATCGACATCCTGGTCAACAACGCCGGCATCTCCGCCGTGGGCACCGTGGAGGAGGACGACGACGAGCAGTGGAGCAGGGTGCTCGACGTCAACGTGACCGGCGTGGCCCGAACGAGCGCCGTCGCCCTGCCGTACCTGCGCCGGTCGTCGTCCGCGGCGATCGTCAACATCTCCTCGATCGCGGCGACCGTCGGCCTGCCCCGGCGCGCCCTGTACTCGGCGTCGAAGGGCGCCGTGCACGCCCTCACCCTCGCGATGGCCGCCGACCTGGTGACGGAGGGGGTCCGGGTCAACTGCGTCGCCCCCGGCACCGTGGACACGCCCTGGGTGACCCGCCTGCTCGCCGGCGCGGCCGACCCGACGGCGGAGAAGCGGCAGCTCGCCTCCCGCCAGCCGACCGGGCGCCTGGTGACCGCCGACGAGGTGGCCGCCGCCGTCGTCTACCTCGCGTCGCCCACGACCGGGTCGGTGACCGGGTCGTCGCTGGCGGTGGACGGTGGCATGTCCGGGCTACGACTACCCAGCGTCAGATCGGGCGCGTGACATGATTGCGCCATGGGGAAACAGCAGGACGTCGGCGAGCCCGACCATCAGAGCGGGTCCGACACCACAGCCCACCGTCCGATCGGTGGCGGCGCTGACGCACGGCTCGCCCTCGCACAGGACCCCACAACGCCACAGATGACCCTTATCGACCTGGCTTCCGACCCGTCGCCGGTGGTCCGCAAGGCGGTCGCCGCTCGGGCCGACGCGCCCGCGCAGGCGCTGCGACCGCTGACCCGGGACCATGATCGTCAGGTGCGGGAGGCCGTGGCGAGAAACCCCTCGACCTCGCTCGCCAACCTCATGCGTCTGGTCAAGGACGCCGACCGGTGGGTCCGTTGGGCGGTCGCCGCCAACCCGGCCTGTGACGAGTCGATCCGCCGGGTGATGTCCGAGGCATCGGACAAGGAGCTGCGTGGTCTCCTCGCGGAGAGTCGCGAGCTGGAGCCCGAGTTGGCCGCCAAGCTGACCGACGACGTCTCACCCGAGGTACGGGAACGACTCGCCACCCACACCCACGACCCGGACGTGATCACCACCCTGCTGGCCGATCGCACCGCACGCGTACGCAAGGGGGTTGCCCGCAACCCGCGGACCACCGCCGAGCAGCGCAGCGCGCTCGCCGCGGATCCGGTGGTCGACGTCCGTGTCGCGCTGGTGCGTGCGGTCGAGCTGGGCGAGGCCGATCTGGCGCGCCTGGTCGACGACCGTGCGGTGCAGGTCCGACTGGCGATGGCGACGTCCGAGGTCGTCCCGTCGCACATCCGGCAGACGCTCACTCGTGACTCCGACGAGATGGTGGCCAGCGCCGCACGGGACTTCCGCCCGGGGTCCGGCACCTCGTCCGCCGTGCGGGCTCCCCGCATCGCTCACCGGCCCTCCGCCGCCGGCGCGGGTCGGCGGGGCGGAGCCTCCTAGGTCCGGGGCAACCCGGACGGACCCGGCCTGTCACCCCGCTGGACGGCGGATGTGCCAGTGAGCGGTATGACTCACAGGTATAAATATTCCGCTGAGTCATATCGCCGCTCGGGATGTCCGCTCCAACCGCGTCCCGGGCCGTGCGGAACGGAGAGTACAACTTCGGTACTCGGGGTGGCCTTGAAGCATTACGCAATAGGGATGCGTTATCACCACCGGTCAGCCAGCATGACGGGGTGCCTGACCTTGTGTGGGACCACGTGAAGAACTTCTTCGACCCGAACCTGATGGGTGCGTTGCCGGACGTTCGTGTCGAAGATGCTTCGGTGCAGGACTGGCAGGCGGTGTTCGACCTCGTCCAGACGCAGGGCTGGAAATGGGAATATCGAGTGGGTGACAGGGTCGTACCGCTTCCTCCAGCAACCGATGTACTGGCTCGACTTGCTGACGACGAGCTGCCGATCTTGCAGGTGTGGCCGACACCGGGTGTCCTGGTCAACTTCTGGCCATACTCGGCGGTCGAGATTGACTTCGACATCGACCTGCGGGAGTTGCAGGGCCAGCAGCGGCTGGACATGCTGTGCCGGTTTTTCGCAGCGATCGGGCGCAGGTTGGGCAAGCCGGTCCTTATGACTCCCGAGGGTAGCCACCAGCATCCGGTGCTCGGATTTGATGTCGAAGCCGACCATGTCGTGTTGCTGGCCGATCCACGTTTGACTGGTTAGAAACAACGTTGCCAGTTGGCACAGCACGAAACGGCGAGCTGATGGGTTACCAGCGTGCGGTGCCGTGGGTACAGTGGGCACGACGGCGGCCACCGATCCGCGATGCACCTCGCGGTGTCGCTGGCCCTCCAGACAGCAGGGCCGGCCCTGACGGGCCGGCCCTGCTGTCTGCTACCTCATGATTGCGTGACGACACCCAGGTCTGGTTCGAGGGTGATCGCGTCGACGTTGACGTTGCCGTTGTCGGTGGGGCCGAACACGAGGTTGACCGAGTCGCCCCGGGCAATCGGGAGCTTGACGGTCTGCTCGGACCAGGTCGGCCAGGTCGGCAGGGTCGGCATCTGGACCTGGACCGACGCCGCTCCGCTGCTCAGGGTCATCGTCTGGGTGGCACCCATGGCGTTGCCGAAGCGCAGTCGAACCGTGTAGTCACCGTCGCCGGAGACCGGGGCGTTGAACCGTAGGCCGCTGTTCTGGGTCTTGAGGCAGGCCACGAAGCCGGTGCCGGTGTATCCGGCGTGGTTGGTGCGCAGGCATGCCTCACCGAGCAGTTGCGCGGCCTCCGCCTGGAGGGTGCTCGGCCTGGCGGTGAGCGCGGCGGTGGAGGCGAGCAGCTTCGCCGCGACCTCAGGGGCGATCTTTCCGGCCGGGGCGGCCGTCACGAGGACGCCGAACCGGCCGAGGGCGTCCCGCATCGCGGTGGTGTCGTTCGCCGACGCGGACCGGGTCGCGGTGGCGATCTCGCCCAGGAGCCGCCGGGACAGCGCGGGCTCGATGGTCTGCAGGTCCGCGGCCAGTCGCACGTTCCTGGCGATGGCGAGCAGCCCGCGCGCAGGCCCGAGTCGGACGGTGAGCAGGTCGTCGATCGCGGTACGCGCCGTCAGGGTCACCTCTGCCAGCGGCTGACCATAGAGATCCAGGCGGAGGTTCTGCAGAGCGCGCAGTCGCCCGGTCACGTCACCGCTGTCCAGCGCGGACTCGGCCTCGGTTGCCCGCTGCCGCAACGTGCTGAGCGCTGCCTGCGTCACCTCGCCAGACTTGCGCAGCTGTTGGAGGAGTCGCTGCATGGAGCGAGTCTGCGGCACCCGCACCTGCTTACCGTGCTCGCCGGTCGGTGCGCCGACGGCGACCTTGAAGTCCTGGTCGGGGACCTGAGTCGCGGGCAGGGTCAGCTCCACGGTGGTGCTCGCGGCGCCGGCGACGCGAACGGTCCGCGTCTCGCCGACAGCACGACCGTCGACGAACAACTGGGCGGGGAAGGCCGCCACGGTGCTTGCGGGGTTGGTGAGTGACGCGGTCACGGTCAGGCGCTGTGTCGTCTCGTCCAACGTCGCCTGAGCAGCGCCGAACTTCGCGCGGGGCGCGGCGTACCAGTCGAGGTCACGCAGATCCCCGGCGGAGGCGGGCCGGATCCGGACCGCCTGGCCACCGCCGGCGACCATGGACATGCTGAGGTCCGTCGACGGTCGAACGAGAACCTTGCGGATCTCGACGGGCAGCGGGTTGCCGCGCCAGGTCGTCTCGGCGGCGTCGGCGTAGATCTCCGCCACGTACGAGCCGCGGGACAGGAACGACAGCGGCATCGTCAGGGTCCGGTCGTTCTCGTCGGTGATCGCGCCGACGTACCAGGTGTCGCCGTGTCGGCGTGCCGTCGTGGTGTAGTCGCCGATGGCGCTGTCGAGCACCCGGCTCTCGTCCCAGGTGGTGGGCAGGTCCTTCAGGTACGCGAAGCCGGGGTGCGCGGCGTAGTTCTCCGGAGTGTCCGCGAGCATCTGGAGCGGGCTGTAGAAGATCGTGGACAGCGCCAGCTGGGCGGTCGAGGTGGTCTGGACGCGGGTGCCGAGCTTGGCCGGATCCCAGGTCACGTTCAGCACACCGGGGGTGTAGTCGGCCGGGCCGCCCATGAACCGGGTGAACGGCAGGATGGTGGCCTGCGCCGGCGGGTTGCCGTTCGCGCCCTTGTAGTTCTGCTGCTCCATGCCCGCGACGCCCTCGCCGCTCATCATGTTGGGGTAGGTACGCGCCAGGCCGGTCGGTTTGATCGACTCGTGGGCGTCGATCGTGATGTGGTGCCGGGCCGCGGCGTCGATCACCCGCTGGTAGTGGCGGACCGCCTCCTGGTCGAAGTGGCTGCGGTTCACCCCGCCGAGCAGGAACTTGGTGGCGTAACCGGTCTTGATGGCGTGGATGCCGAGCGCCTCGTACCGGGAGAAGATCTCCTCCATGTGCTGGTCGTAGTAGTCGACATCGCCCCGGGTCTCGTTGTGCGCGATGTACTCGACGCCGTTCTGCTTGGCGTAGGCGAGCACCGCCGGCAGGTCGAGGTCGGGCTGCGGGGTGAGGAAGTCCTGGTTCGTCCAGTTGCCACCGGCGTTCGTGTTCCAACCCTCGGCCAGCACGAACTTGGAGCCGGCCCGCTTCGCCAGGTCGATGTACTGCTTGAGGCGAGCGGTGGTGGCGCCGTGGGTCGGGCCGTACGTCCAGGTGGTCTGGCGGCGCTGCAGTTCCCACCAAACGCCGACGTAGGTGGCGGGCTTGATCCACGACGTGTCGTCGGCGCAGATCGCGCACGGGTCGTTGAGGTTCTCGATGAGGTGGGACTCGGCCAGGTCACCGGGTCGTTCCCCGATGGTCAGGGTGCGCCAGGGGGTGGCGAAGTCGCCGCGCAGCTTCGCCTTCGTGCCGTCCGGGAGGCTGATCAGATCACTCGAGAACCGTCCCGGCTGACCCGGCACCGCCTTCAGCGTCATGCTCGGGTAGTCGGTGAGGTCGGCCTCGTGCACCACCAGGTACGACTTTCCGGACGCCACCGTGATGGGGGTCTGCGCCGTCGGCACCGCCGACAGGGGCTGGTCGCGGTAGTGCTGTTCGTCGGCGTTCCAGTCTTTTCCGGCGGCGATGGACCAGCTCCGCGCGGCCGGGTCCAGGGTGAACTCGGTGCGCTCGGCGGTCACCGTGTAGTCGTCAAGCCCCGGTTGGGCCGGTATGTGGTAGCGGATCCCGACGCCATCGTCGAAGAGGCGAACGACAATATCCAGGCGGAACCCGGTGCCCGCCTGCACGGCGTGGACCGTGAGCTCACGAGCGTGGTTGCGGACGGTGCTGTCCGTGCCCCAGAGCGGCTTCCACGTCTCGTCGATGGTGCGATGCTGGACGGAGACGATGCTCATCGCCTCGGTCAGGCTGGGACGCCCGGCGAGGTCGAGGCCGAGACCGGAGGTGCCGACGGTCACCTTCCCGCGGTTGGTCACGCTGTACGCGAGCCGCCCACCGTCGTCGCTGACGGCGACGCCCAACGTTCCGTCGGGAGACCGCACGGTCTGCCCGTCATCGGCGGTCAGCGCGTCGTTCACCGCAGCGGTCACCGGCTCGGCGGCTCGCGCGGGTGCCATGAGAAGCCCGGTTGAGACCGCGAGGGCTGCCGTCACCAGCAGGCCCAATCTCCGTGTCAACCCTCGACCAGCATTGTGCATCCGTCTGTCCCATCCTTGCCCGAGGCCGTGATCCGGCCGCAACACCTGGGGACCCTAGATCCAAATGATCATGCTCCGGTCACCGGGTGGTCGTCGGACCGCCGTCTGTGCTTATGTCGGCCATGTCGGTCTGCTCCCACAGCGACTTCATCTCGTCGAAAGCCTGCTCCATCAGCTGCACCATCGCCTGCCGGGCGCGTTCTCCGTCACGCCGCTGGATCGCCTGAGCGACATCCGCGTGCATCTGGAGAGCCTGCTCGTGCGGGTGGTGCGGCATGAGGTGGTGCTTGTGCCGGCCGGTGAGCACCTCCGCGACCAGCTCCTGAAGCCGGACGAACATCTCGTTGCCGGAGGCGAGCAGGACGCGCCGATGAAACTCGATGTCGAGGTGCAGGAAGCGCTCCTCGTCACCGGCCTTGCCGGCCGCCCACATCTTCGCCGCCAGTCCGACGAGATCGCTCGCTTCGTCGTGGCCGATCCGGTGGGCGGCCAGTAGGGCCGCGTGCGGCTCGACGGCGGTGCGCAGTTCGGTGATCGACCGGAGTTGAGCCATCCGGCCAGCTGAAGCGAGACGCCAGCGGATCACCTGCGGGTCGAAGACGTTCCATGCGCTCGCTGGTCGGATCATCACCCCCACCCGGCGACGTGCCTCGATGAATCCGATCGAGGCCAGGACCCGCAGCACCTCGCGGACGACGGAGCGGGACACGGCGTACCGGTCGACCAGCTCGTCGATGTTGAGGACCGATCCCGGTGCCAGCTCGCCGCCGCAGATGTCGGTGCCGAGGTGTTCGAGGACGCGGGCGTGCAGCCCGGCCTCGGCAGGGAGGGTCTGAGCGGCTGCAGCCTCTGATGAGGACGGTTCCACTCAAAGATCGTATCAGTTGCATCAAGCTATTGAAATAATCCGGTTTTTCGGCCTAGCATCCCGATGTTAAGCGGATGTAACACCGAGGTAGCGGCTCCCTCGGGGGCGGCGGCCACGACAGAAGGTGAGACAAGCGTGCGACGTCGATCGATAATCGGCACTTCTCTGGCCGTGGTCACCGCCATGAGCCTGGGCGCCTGTGGTGGCGGCGACAGCGGCGAAGGCTCGAAGACCCTTCGCGTGACGCTGGTGAACCACGTGTGGACGGAGAACATCAAGAAGGCCCTGCCGGAGTTCGAGAAGCAGTCCGGCCTCAAGGTCGAAGTCACCCAACTCGGCGAGGACCAGCTCTCCGACCAGTACAACGTCAAGCTCAATGCCGGGTCCAGCGACCTCGACGTGATGATGTACCGACCCCTGCAGGAGGGGAAGCAGTTCGGTAAGAACAAGTACCTCGCCGACCTGAGCGAGAAGGCCAAGTCGGACAGCGCCTTCGAGTTCGGTGACTTCCAGGCCGGGCCGGTGCAGGCGACCACCTATGACAACAAGGTGGTCGGGCTGCCGATCATCACCGAGCAGGAGGTCCTCTACTACCGTAAGGACCTGCTGGCGAAATCCGGCTTCACCGCGCCGCCCAAGACCCTCGACGAGCTCAAGGCGCAGGCGGCGAAGGTGGAGGCCGACAACCCGGGCGTCGCCGGCTTCGTCGCTCGGACCGGCAAGGCCGCCGCCGTCACGCAGTTCTCCAGCTTCCTCTTCAGCTTCGGTGGCGACTTCGTGGACGCCAGCGGAAAGGCCACGGTCAACACCGAGCAGGCCAAGCAGGCGTACGCCTACTACGGCGGCCTGCTCAAGGACCACGGCCCGGAGAACATCAGCACCGACATGAGCTGGTCGGAGGCGATGGCGATCTTCACGCAGGGCAAGGCCGCCTTCTACACCGAGGCCAACTCGCTCTACAAGAACGCCACCGACCCGACCAAGTCCAAGGTCGTCGACACCGTCGGCTTCGCCGCCTTCCCCGCCGGCCCGGCCGGTTCGAAGCCGTACAACATCCCCTCCTGGGCGCTCGGTGTGAACGACAACTCGGAGAACAAGGACAACGCCTGGAAGTTCATCCAGTGGGCGGCCGGCAAGGAGCAGGCGCTGGCGCAGCAGGTGGCCGGCGTCCCGGGCGCTCGTACCTCGGTCTGGGCCAACCCGGCGGGCACCGCCTCCTACCCGAAGGACCTTGCCGAGGCCAACACGGTCAGCACCGCCAACGGCGTCGGGCACGACCGTCCGCTGGTGGTCAAGGTGGCTGAGGCGCGGGAGATCGTCGGCCAGCCGATCGTCGACGCGATCACCGGCAAGGACGCCGCCAGCTCGGCGGACGCGGCGAACACGGCGTTCCAGAAGTTCCTCGACGACGAGGCGAAGTAACCCAAGGCGCTGGGCGGCGGAGCCGACGGGCTCCGCCGCCTCGCCGGGACCTGGCCCCCGACCCCGGAGATCTCAATGTCAGCCGTCATCACACCCCGCACCGATTCGCCCGAGGCCCCCGCGGCGTTCCCGGAGACGTCGGCCTGGTCGCGTTGGGCCAACGAACACCGCAAGTGGCTCTTCGCGGCACCCGCCATGGCGTTCGTCGCCGTGCTGATCATCTTCCCGGTGGCGTGGACCGGGTATCTGAGCCTGACCGACGCCGAGGGTTCGGTACGCGCCGAGTCCGAGTTCATCGGATTTCAGAACTACCTCGACGTGCTCACCGACACCGACCGGTTCTGGCCGGCGGTCTGGCGTACCGTCCTCTTCACCGGCGTCGTGTTGTTCTTCGAGGTCGTCCTCGGCATGGCGATAGCCCTGCTGCTGTGGCGGCCCTTCCGCGGTGAGAAATGGGTCCGCGTCGCGATCCTCCTGCCGCTGGTGGCCACTCCGGTCGCGGTCGGCATGATGTGGCGCCTGATCTTCGACCCCAACATCGGGATGGCGAACCAGCTGCTCGGCTGGATCGGGATCGGCCCCCAGCCGTGGCTGGCCGGTCAGCACTCGGCCCTGCCGACGACGATGTTCATCGACATCTGGCAGTGGACGCCGATGGTCGTTCTGATCCTGCTCGCCGGGCTCACCGCACTCTCCGACGAGCCCCAGGAAGCGGCCCGCATCGACGGTGCCAGCAGTTGGCAGCGGTTTCGGCACGTCACCCTTCCGCTGCTGATGCCCACGGTGATCGTCGCCATCCTGCTGCGCGGCATCGACGCGCTCAAGACGTTCGACATCCTCTACGCCACCAAGGGGCGCGGCGGTGGGTCCTTCCACGAGGTCGAGACCCTCAACGTGTACGCCTACGGTCTCAGCTTCGACTACAACGACTACGGCGTCTCGTCGACAGTTCTCATCATCTTCTTCCTGATCATCATCGGGGTGATGTGGGCCCTCACCTATCGCAAGAAGGGGCTGGGCCGATGAAGCCGAGCAAGCCGTACCGGGTGTTCCGCACGTCAGCCCTCGTCGTCGTGGTGTTCGCGCTGATGGCGCCGCTGCTCTGGATGATCGCCGCGTCGTTCAAGACCAACGTGGACATCTACGACACCGCCAAGGCGTTCGTCTTCTCGCCCAGCCTGAAGAACTACGAGACCGTTCTCCAGCAGGCGAACTATCTCCAGTTCATCGGCAACAGCCTCTGGGTGGCGTTCGCGGCCACCGTGCTCTCGCTGCTGCTCGGGGTGCCCGCCGCCTACTCGATGAGCCGCTTCAACATGAAGAACTCTGCGCTCGTCGTGCTCATGGCGCGGGTGATCCCCGGCGTCTCGCTCCTGGTGCCCTGGTACTACGTCTTCTCGAACCTGAAGCTGGTCGGCGGGTTCAGCGTGCTGATCCTGAGCCACATGTTCGTGTCGCTGCCGCTGATCGTCTACATCATGATGGGCTACTTCGACGGCCTGCCGACCGAGTTGGAAGAGGCGGCGCTGGTCGACGGGCTGACCCACATCGGCGCGTTCCGGCGGATCACCCTCCCGCTGTCGGTGCCCGGCGTCGCGACGGCCGGCATCCTCTCGTTCATCTTCTCCTGGAACAACTTCATGTTCGCCCTGGTGCTCTCCGGTTCCGACACGAAGACGCTCCCCGTCGCGATCTTCGACTTCGTCGGCTACGCCAGCATCGACTGGGGCGGCCTGATGGCCGCCGCGACGGTGGTCACCCTGCCGATCATGCTGATCGCCCTGTTCGTGCAGAAGTACGTCGTTTCCGGCCTCACCGCCGGTGCCACGAAGGGCTGACAACTCCATGACGAAGATCGCAAAGGTGGAGACCTTCCTGGTCGCACCGCGCTGGCTGTTCGTCCGGATCGAGACGGAGTCCGGCATCGTCGGGTGGGGCGAGGCGACCTGCGAGGGCCGGTCCGAGACCGTACGCACGGCCGTCCATCAACTCAGCGAGCTGTTGACGGGTCGGGACGCGTTGCGCATCGAGGACCACTGGCAGGTGCTGACCAAGGGCTCCTTCTACCGGGGCGGCCCGATCCTCGCCAGCGCGGTGTCCGGTCTGGACCAGGCGCTCTGGGACATCGCCGGCAAGCACTACGGCGCCCCCGTGCACCAACTGCTCGGTGGGCCGGTCCGGGACCGGATCCGGGTCTACGGCTGGGTCGGTGGCGACGAGCCCGCCGAGATCCGCGATCAGATCAGCGCCCGGATCGAAGCGGGCCTGACCGCGGTGAAGATGAACGCTTCCGGGCCGATGAGTGCGCTCGCCTCGGTCGCCGAGCTCGACGCGGTGGTGCAGCGGGTGGCCGCCGCCCGCGAGGTCCTCGGCGACGACCGTGACGTCGCGGTCGACTTCCACGGGCGATTCACCCTCGCCAACGTCCGGCGGGTCGCTCCGCTCCTGGAGCCGTACCGGCCGTTCTTCCTCGAGGAGCCGGTGGTGCCGGAGAACTCTCATCTGATCGGTGAGGTCGTCCGTTGCACCACCACCCCGGTCTCGACCGGAGAGCGGCTCTACAGCCGGCAGGAGTTCCTGCCCGTGTTGCAGGCCGGCATCGCCGTGGCCCAGCCGGATCTCGCGCACGCCGGCGGCATCACCGAGGTCCGCAAGATCGCCACCCTGGCCGAGGTGTACGACGTGCAGCTGGCCCCACACTGCCCGCTCGGGCCGATCGCCCTCGCCGCCTGTCTCCAGGTCGGCTTCGCCACACCCAACTTCCTGATCCAGGAACAGAGCATCGGCATCCACTACAACCTGGACGCCGAGGTGCTCGACTACTGCCTCGACAAGACCCCACTGACCTTCGTCGACGGGTACGTGTCTCGGCTGACCGCACCCGGTCTCGGCATCGAGATCGACGAACACGCGGTGCGGACCGCGGACAAGCGCGGGCACGCCTGGCGCAGCCCGACCTGGCGGCACCCCGACGGCTCCTACGCGGAGTGGTGAGTCCACCCGACCGGTAAGAACGAAAGGCACCCCGTGAAGATCGTCGCAGCAGACATCATCGTGTCCAGCCCCGACCGGAACTTCGTCACCCTGAAGATCACCACCGATGAGGGCATCACCGGTCTGGGCGACGCCACGCTCAACGGCCGTGAGTTGTCCGTCGCCTCGTACCTGCGGGACCACGTCGCCCCGCTGCTGATGGGCCGGGACCCGCACCGGATCGAGGACACCTGGCAGTTCCTGTACCGGTCGGCGTACTGGCGTCGTGGACCGGTCACCATGGCTGCCATCGCCGCGGTGGACGTCGCGCTGTGGGACATCAAGGCCAAGGCGGCCGGCATGCCGCTGTACCAACTGCTGGGCGGCGCGTCCCGCACCGGCATCATGGCGTACGGGCACGCGTCGGGGCGGGACATCCCCGAACTGTTCGACTCCATCCGCCGCCACCTCGACGAGGGATTCCGATCGATCCGGGTGCAGACCTCGGTGCCGGGGATCAACGCGGTCTACGGTGTGGCCGCACAACCCAGCGCCACCGGGCAGCGCTACGACTACGAACCCGCACAGCGCACCCCGCTGCCTGTCGAGGAGGACTGGGACACCCGCGCGTACCTGCGTCACCTGCCCTCGGTCTTCGAGGCGGTGCGCAACGAGTTCGGCCCGGAGTTGCCGCTGCTGCACGACGGTCACCACCGCATGACCCCGATCCAGGCCGCGAAGCTCGGCAAGGCCCTCGAACCGTACGACCTGTTCTGGCTGGAGGACTGCACCCCGGCGGAGAACCAGGAGGCACTGCGGCTGGTCCGCCAGCACACCACCACCCCACTGGCGATCGGCGAGGTCTTCAACACGGTCTGGGACTACCAGACCCTGATCCGGGAGCAGTTGATCGACTACGTCCGGTCCGCCGTCACCCACACCGGCGGCATCACCGCCATGCGTAAGCTGCTCGACTTCGCCGCCCAGTACCAGATCAAGTCCGGCATCCACGGCCCCACCGACATCTCGCCGGTGGGCATGGCCGCGGCGCTCCACCTGGACCTGGCCATCCACAACTTCGGGATCCAGGAGTACATGAAGCACACCCCGCTGGCCAACGAGGTGTTCCGGCAGTCGTTCACCTTCACCGACGGTTACCTGCACCCGGGCGACCAACCGGGACTCGGGGTGGAGCTCGACGAGGAGGTTGCGGCGCGGTTCCCGTACGAGCCGGCGTACCTGCCGTTCAACCGGCTCAAGGACGGCACGGTTCATGACTGGTGAGCGGCGCAGCGGCGACCAGCCCACCCGGCACGTCGTGGTGATGGGCGTTTCCGGGGCCGGCAAGACCACCGTGGCGCGAGGGATCAGCGCGGCGACCGGGTTGGAGTTCGCCGAGGCGGACGAGTTCCACTCCCCGGAAAGCGTGGCGCGGATGCGTTCCGGCGTGCCACTGGACGACGCCACCCGCTGGCCCTGGCTGCGGGACGTCGCCGCCTGGGTGGCCGAGCGCGGCGCGGAGGGCCGGTCGACGGTGCTGGCCTGCTCGGCGCTGAAGCGGTCATATCGGGATGTGCTTCGTCAGGGCCCGCTCCGGGTGGACTTCGTGCACCTCGACGGGCCGGCCGAGGTGATCCGGGCCCGGATGGCCCGGCGGGAGGGGCACTACATGCCGGCGAGTCTGCTCGAATCACAACTCGCCACTTTGGAACCGGCCGAGCCGGACGAGTCGGTGCTCGTGCTCGATGTCTCGCTCTCCCCGCAAGCCCTGGTCGCGGCGGCCGTCAGCGGCCTCGGCCTGCCCGTCTCGGCCGGGCTGGGGGAGCGGTAACCGCGGTATCCAGGACCAGCCCGTCGCAGGCTGATCAACCGAAGGGGGACTCCCGGGAACTTTTCCGGACCGGTGTCCGACAACCAGGGTGCGCGGTTGACCGGCACGATTCGACGACGGCATCTCGGCATGGAGGAGCGCCCGTGGCACCCAGGACGGTGGTCTGTGCGCAACGGCGTCGGTGACGACGACCAGGTGACCCGGTGGGCGCAGGAGGCAGGCCAGGGCGACCGGCAGGCCGGCACGGCGTTCATCCGGGCCCTGCAGGCTCAGGTCTGGCGGTTCCTGTCGCACCTCGTCGGGCCGGGCGAGGCCGACGACCTGACCCAGGAGACGTTCCTGCGGGCATTTCGCAACCTGCCCGGATTCGCCGGCCGCTCGTCGGCCCGGACGTGGGTGTTCACGATCGCCCGGCGCGTTGCCGTGGACCACGTCCGGACGGCGGTGGCCCGGCCAAGGTCGGCAACGGTCCCGGACTGGCAGGCCGCGGCCGAGGCCGCCGGCGCGATCACGGCCGGCGCCGACGAGGGAGTGACCCTGCAGCAGTTGATCGCCGGCCTGACCAGGGAGCGGCGCGAAGCGTTCGTCGCCACCCAGGTGCTCGGCCTGTCCTACGCCGAGGCCGCAGACCTCTGCCAGTGCCCCGTCGGCACGATCCGCTCCCGTGTCGCCCGGGCACGCGAGGATCTCGTCGCCGCCTGGCAGGCCGACACCGGCCCGAGCCATGGGCGACGAACCGGCTGGGGGTGAATGCTGCCGCAGCAGGGGCACGCCGTCGTGCACGGCTGCGTTTCCAGGCCGTCGGCGACCGGGAGACGACCGGATGAGAACGGGGCGGGGCTGGGCCCGGTTCCTCGCCTTCCAGGAACCGAGCCCGCCCCGCCCGTCTCGTCGCGTTATCCCAGGTGCGCTTCGATGGCCTCGATGATGCGCGGACGCAGTTCGGCGGCGCGGATGACGGCGTCCACCGAGCCGACCTCGACGGCGCGCTGGATGTTGTGCACCCGGTCGAACTCCGTGGCCACCTCGCCGAGCTTCTCCGCGCGGACCGACGAGCGCAGCTCGTCGAGTTCGGCGGTGAGCGCGGCGCGTTCGGTGCCGGCCGAGGCGGCCACGCGGGCCTCCAGGTCCCGCACCCGGGGGTCGGCCGCCGTGCGGGCGTTGACGTCGGCGGAGAACACCACCGCGGCGGCGGGGGCGCCACCGAGCACCGAGGCGAACGAGCCCTCCAGCGCCAGCACGGTCATGTTCGGGTTCAGTGCCTTCGAGAACACCACGAACGCGCCGCCGTGGTAGCGCGAGATCACGCAGAAGACGATCGGCCCCCGGAAGTTCACGATCGCCCGGCCGATCTCGGCGCCGTACTCCAGTTGCAGCTTGCGCATCGACTCCGGTGAGCCGTCGAAGCCGGACAGGTTGGCCAGTACGACGAGAGGCCGGTTGCCGCTCGCCACGTTGATCGCCCGCGCGGCCTTCTTGGACGAGCGGGGGAACAGGGTGCCGGCGGTGTAGGTGTCCGGGCCGTCGGTGGGCGGGAAGCCATGCCGGGGCACCGACCGGGACTCGATGCCGAGCAGGCAGACCGGGATGCCACCGAGGTGGATGTCCTGCACGACCGCGGTGTCCGCGTCCGCCATGCCCGCCCAGCGCTCCAGCACCGGGTGGTCCTGGTCGGAGAGGGCCCGCATCACCGTACGGATGTCGAACGGCTTCTTGCGGTCCGGGTTGTGCTCGACGGAGAAGATCTCCCCGACGGTGCTGAAGGCGCTGCCCGCGACGTCGTGCGGGAAGCCGGAGATGTCGCGGTCGGTGGGGTCGCTGGTGGCCGCCCGTCGTGGCGCGTCCTCGCCGGGCGCGACGTACGTGTGGTCGTAGTGCGACATCACCACGTCCCGCGCGGCCGTCAGGTTCGGCGCCCAGTACTGCGCCTGCCCGTTCGGCCCCATCACCCGGTCGTAGCCGCCGATGCCGAAGTTGTCCTCCGCGGACACACCACCGGAGAAGTCGAGCGACTGCTTGCCGGTGAGCACCATCGCCGAGTCGGGGGTCATCACCAGGATGCCCTTGGTGTGCATGAGCATCGTCGCTTCGGCGTTCCAGTACGGCTGCGCGCCGACGTTGATGCCCGCGACGACGATGTTGATCTCACCGCCGGCCTGGGTGAACTCGACGATCCGCTTCAGCGCAGCGGCCACCCAGTCCATGTTCTCCGTACCGGTCGTCATGGAGATTCGGGCGCCGGCGGACAGCGCCCACCACTCCAGCGGCACGTTCATCCGCTCGGCGAGATCCAGGGCGGCGATCACGCGCCGGCACTCGGGCTCCGACAGGGCGCCCAACGCCTTCGTCGGGTCGCCGAGCAGCACCACCCGGGTGACACCCTGCGGGTGCCGCTCGGTCGGCGTGGTGACCACTCCGGCGACGATCGCGGCGCTGTTGCGCCCCTTCGGCCGATCCACCGGCACCAGCTCGTGGTCGTCGTTGAGGTCGTGTTCGACGAAGTCGCCGAGCCGGCCGGTCAGCTCGTACGGGTAGACGGTGTTGCGGCTACTCGCCCGCAGCACCTTCAGCCGGTACTCGTCGAGCGGTTCGAGCGGCTCGACCGGCGGCTCACCGACGGCCAGCTCGGCGCCGCCCGCGGCGTCGAACGAGATCCGTACGGCGATCTTGGTCAGCTCGCCGGTCCGGCGGTCACGCTGCCGCGCGATGAACAGGATCTCCTCAAGCCCGGCGCCCGCGGTCGTCGGACGGACGCGCCCGGCGATCATCTCCATCTCCTCGCGAGTGAGCTCGCTCGGCGGCCAGACGTAGATCACGATCCGGTTGGTGTTGAAGCGGGTCTTCGACGGTCGCCGCGACTGGGCGCGGCGGATCGAGTCGAGGCAGGCGGCGACGGCGTCCTCGGTCGTCGGCAGGGCCACCAGGCGGCCGTCCTGCTCGCGAAGCTCGGTCAGGTCACGCACCTGCGCGAACGCGACGAGGCGCTCGTCCGCCCGGTTTTCCCGCGCCACGCACTGGAAGAGGTAGACCTCCTCGTCCGCCGACGGCAGCCGGGTCAGGTCGAACTTGTGCAGCCGCTCCAGCTGCATCCGCTGCGCGATGTACGGGTGCAGGCCGCGGATCAGTCGGTCCTCCGTCATCCCATCGCTGGACGGGCGGAAGGTGAAGTGG
The DNA here is from genome assembly GCF_016907275.1 of Micromonospora luteifusca. Taxonomy (NCBI): domain Bacteria; kingdom Bacillati; phylum Actinomycetota; class Actinomycetes; order Micromonosporales; family Micromonosporaceae; genus Micromonospora; species Micromonospora luteifusca. The sequence goes on along the minus strand of NZ_JAFBBP010000001.1, from coordinate 538,774 downwards.
TGGTGCATGACCGCTCCGCCGCGACCCGCGACGGTGGTGGTGACCCGACGGACCTGGGGCGGCAGCGGGTGCGCGGCGACGACCTCGGCCAGCGCGGCGGCCATCGCGTCGAAGTCCTCCGGCTGGTTCTCCCAGCCGAGGTAGATGTCGGCGTCCACGGAGTCCTCGCCGCTGGCCAGCTCGGCCAGGCCGCGCACTGCGCTGCCCAGCGCGTCGAAGCTCACGGCGGCGGAGACGACACTGGAGTCGGCGCGCTCGGCGACCACGAACGTGCAGCCCGCGACCTCGTGCGCGCGCACCCCGGTGAGCGCCTTGTTGCCGTAGTACCGCCGGGTCAGCACCTCCAGCATGACCGCGTTGTCGAGGTTGTCGCGGACGAGCCGCTGGCCGAGCAGCCGGACCAGTGGTTCGGTGCTGCGTACCATCTCGGCGATGCGCTCGGCGCGGTCCGCCGCGTCCGGGTGGGCGTCGAGGTGCCGCAGGTGCCCGCGGACCTCGGCGTAGACGCGGGCGCGGTTGCGGCGCAGCAGCGGCTGGGCGAACCAGGCGAACACCACGCCGCGGGCGAGGTCCGCGACTGCGGGGAAGCGGACCTGCGTCGCGGCGATCAGCCGCTCCAGCGCGAGGCCGGCGGGTTCGCGAAGCGTGTCGTCCGGCGGGGTTTCCCGCAGCCAGGCGCGCAGCAGCGTCGCGATGACCGTGGCGTCGGCGGACGCGCGTTGCTGGGCGAGGAAGATCCGGAAGACGGCGGCTTCGAGGGCGGGGGAGCGCTCCAGGTCGGTGACGCCGTAGTGGCCGAGCGCCTTGGCGAGCCTGGTCTGGAAGGCATCCGGCAGCCCGGCCCGCTCGACGTCGAGGCTCTGCAGGTAGGTGTGGAAGTACTCCCGGGCGCTGTGGACGTGCGAGGCGCCGCCGTCCTCGCCGGTCGGCCGGTTGCGACTCAGTTCGGCGAGGTCGGCGAACACCTCGATGAGGTCGAGTTCCGCGGCCAGTGGCCGGGGACCGGCGTCGGTGGCAGCCTGCCGGGCGGTCAGGTAGCCGTCGAGCACCCGACGGTCGTCGTGCGGGTCGACGTCGAAGCCGAGCAGCAGACCGCGCAGGTCCTCCTGACCGCGCCGGCTGCGCTCGTCCGCCGGAGTGTTCTCGGCGGCGGTGGGCAGGTCCAGTTCGACGGTCTCGGCGGCCGGGTCGTCCGCGGTCTCGTCGGCCTCGTCGGCGAGCGGCTCCAGGCGCAGCAGCGGCGCACCCGCCTCAACCTGGCTGCCCACGGAGACGGCGCACTCCTTCAGCCGCGCCTTGAACGGCGCCCGCAGCACCGTCTCCATCTTCATCGCTTCGAGCACCAGCACCGGGGCGCCCGCCTCGACCTCGGCCCCGACCTCCAACGGCGTGGCGACGACCAGCGCGGGCATCGGGGAGCGCAGGACGCCACCCTCGTCGCGGCTGACCCGGTGGGTCACGCCGTCCACCTCGACCAGGTGGGTCGGCCCGTAGGTGCCGGTGAGCAGGCGGTACCGGATGCCGTTGACGACGATCTGGCCGGTGTGCCGATCGAATCGGTCGAGGTCGACGTCGGCGGTGCGGACGACGGCGCCCGTCTCGATGCCGACGCGGAACCGGTGTGCGCCGACCCGCGCGACGCGCGTGCGGTAGCTGACACCGCGCAGCTTGAGGTCCAACGGTCGACCGCTGGCGTGCTGCACCTGCGGGCGTCCGCCGGACGCCGTCGACAGCAACCGCTGCCGCTCGACGCGCTCCTCCTCCTCGTACGACTCGATGGCGGCGGCTGCCAGCGCGACCGCGGAGTGGCGGTGCGTGACGAGTCGGCCCTCGCCGCGGACACGGTCGATCCAGCCGGTGTCCGCGCTGGCGTCGATCACCTCGGGCTGGTCGAGCAGGTCGAGCACGAAGCTCTTGTTGGTCGCGCCGCCCTCGATGATCACCGTGGTGTTCGCCATCGCCCGACGCAGCTTGCCGAGCGCCTCGTCGCGATCGCGGCCGTACGCGATGATCTTCGCGATCATCGAGTCGAAGTCGGCCGGGATGGTGTCGCCCTCACTGACGCCGGTGTCCACCCGGATGCCCGGCCCGCTGGGCAGGTCCAGTCGCGCGATGCGGCCCGGTGACGGCGCGAAGTCGCGGTCGGGATCCTCGGCGTTCAGTCGAGCCTCGATGGCGTGACCGCGCTCGGCCGGCGGCGCACCTTCGAGTCGCCCGCCGGAGGCGACGTGCAGCTGTGCCTTGACCAGGTCGAAGCCGGTGGTCAACTCGGTGATCGGGTGTTCGACCTGTAGGCGGGTGTTGACCTCGAGGAACGCGAACAGGCGGTCGCCGGGGTGGTACAGGAACTCGACGGTCGCCGCACCGCGGTAGCCCACCGCCACGGCCAGCCGCTCGGCCGACGTCTTGAGCTCGGCGGCCTGTGCCGGGTCGAGCACCGGCGACGCCGATTCCTCGATGACCTTCTGGTTGCGTCGCTGCACCGAGCAGTCGCGGACGCCGAGCGCCCACGCCGTGCCCTGCCCGTCGGCGATGACCTGGACCTCGACGTGCCGGGCGCCGGTGACCAGGCGCTCCAGGAACACGATGCCGCTGCCGAACGCCCGTGCCGCCTCCTGGCTGGTGCGCTCGTACGCGTCGACCAGCTCGGCCTCGTTCCTGATCACGCGGATGCCGCGTCCGCCGCCGCCCGCGGTCGCCTTCAGCATCAGCGGGTAGCCGACCTCGGCCGCCGAGGCACGTGCGGCGTCCAGGGTTTCGACGGCGCCACGGCTCCACGGCGCGACCGGCACGCCTACCTTCTCGGCGATCAGCTTCGAGCCGATCTTGTCGCCGAGCTGGCGCATGGCGTCCGGGCTCGGCCCGACGAACGTGACGCCGATCTTCTCGCACAGCTCGGCGAACGCCGGATCCTCGGCGACGAAACCCCAGCCGACCCACGCCGCGTCGGCCCCGGTCTCGGTCAGGGCGCGCTCCAGCACCGCCAGATTGAGGTACGGGCGGGCGGACGCCGGACCGAGATCGTAGGCGATGTCCGCTTCGCGCACGAAGGTGGCCGTACGGTCGACGTCGGTGTAAAGAGCGACGGTTTCGATCTGCACGCCGGTCTCCGCGGCCAACTCGCGGACCGCGTGGATGAGCCGCATGGCGGCTTCACCACGGTTGACGATGGCGACACGGTTGAACACCCGACTGACCCCTTAGCTAGACCTCGAACTGCGTGCCGCGAGACGACGGCTCCCAGCAGTGATCACCTTTCCGCGTGGCGGCGGCCAGCGCTATGGCGCAACCACCGAACCAACCGTCCCTCAGTTGTAGGAAGTGCACAAAAGTTTTTGGCGGCCACCCGGACCCGCGCCCGCAGTTGATCAAGGCGGTGCGGGTGGTTCACGTCGGCCGCCTCTCGTGTTCACCACCGAGTGATCGGCTGGTCGGGAAATCATCGCCGGCCCGGTCAACCGCCGGCCCGGCTCGAACATCCCGGCGCAGGCCAGGAATCGCACCAAGAAAGGAGCGCAATGAGGCCCTTCAACCTCGTGCGCCCGAGTCTGGCGCTGCTGCTCGCCGCAGGGCTGAGCACGCTCGTGACGCCGGCCGGCACGGCCCACGCCGCAGCCACCACGGTATCCGCCTCGGACTCGCCGGTCACCTTCACCGCCAGTGAGCAACTCGCGCCGGGCGTGACGTACGGCTCATTCGAGGTGAGCACCCCCCGCGGCGTCACCGTCGGCTACCTGCTCACGGCCGACCTGAGCAAGAACAAGGTCTCCCTGGACCTGCTGCACCCCGACGCGGTCGGGCAACGCCAGGTCATCTCCTCCATGGCGAACGACCAGGGCGCCATCGCCGGCGTGAACGGAGACTTCTTCAACAACAGTGAGACCCACGCCGGCGTCACTCCGACCTACTCGTCGTCCGGTCCGGAGATCGCCGACGGCGAGGAGCTGAAGTTCGCGGTGCCGAACGCACAGCGCTTCGGCCCCGGCCTCGCCCCCGGCACCTCGACCCGGGACGTGTTCGGCGTCGGCGTGAACGGCAAGGCGCGCGTCGACACCCTGAGCCTTGACGGTGAGGTGCGCAGCAAGAAGGGCACCATCGCCCTCAACGGCCTCAACCAGTACGCGCTCCCGGTCGACGGCGTCGGCCTGTTCACCTCCGAGTGGGGTGCCGCCTCCCGGGTCCGGTCGACCTGCGGCACCGACACGAGCCGTAGCGACCCGTGCAGCACCCACACCTACGAGGTGACCGTCCGCGACGGCGTGGTGACCGCGGTGGGCCAGGCGCCCGGCTCGGGCGTGATTCCGGCCGACACCCAGGTGCTGGTCGGCCGGGATCGCGGCGCGGACGCGCTCGACGACCTCGCCGTCGGTGACCAGGTGCGGGTGCAGGAGAAGCTGGCCTCCGCAGGCAAGCCGAAGCTGACGTTCGCGGTCGGTGGCGCGCCGATCCTGCGTGACGGTGAGCCGCTGGCCGGCCTGGACACCAAGACCTCGGCGGTACGCAGCTCGGCCGGCGTCAGCCCGGACGGCAGGATCGTGTACCTCGTCGCCCTGGCCGGCCGCGCTCCGGCCAGCGCCGGCTTCACGATCGCCGAGCTGGCCGACCTGATGCGCTCGCTCGGTGCGGACGCCGCGGTGAACCTGGACGGCGGCGGCTCGAGCACGGTCGCCGTACGGGAGCCGGGCCAGGCAGCGGCCACCGCCCGCAACAGCCCGTCCGACGGCGGGGAGCGTCTGGTCGCCAACGGTATCGGCATCTTCGTGGGCCGCCACTGATCGGTCCATCAGCACGGAAGCGCCCCGCCCGAAGTGTCATCGGACGGGGCGCTTCCGTATCTCGGTCCTATGGGAGGCAACCGCTCGGTCTGCGATCGCCACCGCCTTGTATCGATGTTCGTCGACTGCCATGCTGTGGTTCGGTCGTGCTCGGGAGCCAGCGCGCACCACATCTTCTCCGGTCCACGAGGCGCACGAGGTGGCGATGCCATCCGTGTCGGGCAGTCCTCGTCGGCGGCCGGAAACCCGAGTGCGGCACCGGCAACCACCCTGGTCATCGGTGCCCGGTAACCACGGAGGCACCGATGATTCGCATGTTCCTCGCTGTCACGACCATCGCGCTGGGCGTCTGGGCCGGCACCACCAGCGCGGCCGAGGCGACACCAACGCCAACACCGTCGCTCACACCAACGCCGTCGCCCACGATGGTGTGCCCGCCGGCGTTGCCGATCACCGCCAGCGTCACCGGGGCCACCACCACGAGCCTGACCATCTCGTACTCGATATTCTTCCGGCCACCCTGTGGTTACGACCCGCCCATGACGATCAGGTTGTTCGCCAGCCGCGAGGACGCCCAACTGTGGGAGGCTCCGCTGGCCGAGGCCGTCTCCGGCCCGGAGCGCAGCGGCGCGGTGACCATCGGTCGGTTGACGCCCGACACGGAGTACTGGTACCGGTTCAGCGACGCCGGTGGCCGGCGGGATCCGTACGCGATCTCGTCGGCTCGGACCTTGTCGCTGACGGCGTGTCGTGCGACCGCCACGATCGACGCCCGCTGGGGTAACGGCTTCGTCGCCACGGTGACGGTCCGCAACGCCGGGACCGAGCCGCTGGACCGGTGGCATGCCTCGTGGCGGTGGTCCGGCGACGAGCGCGTCCAGACGGTCTGGGGCGGGGTGGTCGAGACGGCCGGTGCCGACGTCACGGTCCGCAACGCCTCGTACAACGGGACGTTGGCGCCCGGTGCGGCGACGACGTTCGGGATGCTCGTGGCGAGCAGCGCGGTGCCCGACGGGTTGACGATGGCGTGCGATTCGTGAACGGCAGCCGCCCCGCTCTCGCCGTCGTGGCGGGAGCGGGGCGGTGTCATGTCGGTCAGGGCTTGCGGGCCACCGCACCGTACGCGTCGATCCCCGTGGCCTCGACATCGTCCGGTCGCCAGAGGGGGATCGGCACGAGGCCCGGCTGCACCATCGTCAGCCCCGCGAAGCAACTGTCCAACTCCTCCGGGCTGCGCAGAATGTACGGAACTCCGCCGCTCTGCGCCAGCCGCTCCGCGCCGGAAACCACCGACGGGCTGGTGTTGGTGCCGTCCCAGAACACCAGGTGAGAGCCGGACGGCATCGCGTCCATCGTCTGCCCGACAATCGAGCGCACCACGGCCAGGTCGGGTTCGTAGCCCATGACGCCCATGAACATCACAGCGACGGGTTGGTCGAAGTCGAGCGTCTGTGCCGCCTCGGCGAGAATCTTCTCCGGGTCGTGGTAGTCGGCGGGTACGTAGGTGGTGACACCCTCCGACGTCGTGCTGGACAGCAGCGCCCGGGCGTGCACCAGCACCATCGGGTCGTTGTCCACGTAGACGACCCGTGAGTCGGGCGCGATTCCCTGGGCGACCGCGTGCGTGTTCTGCATGGTGGGCAGGCCGGTGCCGATGTCCAGGAATTGCCGGATGCCCGCCTCGGCGGCGAGGTAACGCACGGCCCGCACCAGGAACAGGCGTGACTGCTGGGCCATGAGGACGATCTCCGGGTAGACCTCGGCGACGGCGTCGCCGGCCGCCCGGTCGGACTGGAAGTTGTCCTTGCCGCCCATCCAGTAGTTCCAGATCCGGGCCGCGTGCGGCACGTCGGGCTGAAGCTTCGCGGCGAGTTCGGGGTCCGGGCTGGCCATGCCAGGCTCCTGTCGGGGGTCGTGGGCTGGAGGTCACCACAGCGGTACGCCCGAGATCGTACTCCGACGATGTCCACTCTCGACTATGGGTTGCGCCGGATTGCCCCGCACCCCGCTCGACGCCGAGGTGCCTGTTGATGCGCTCTTCCGGACATCGCTTCGATCTCCGGGTTTGTCCCCGATCAAGCGACATCGTTTGACATGTGCCGGCAGCCCATCTTTGATTATCGATGTCTCTTGTTTGGCTTGATGGGGTCGTCGGCCGGGTCGGGCCGGTCAACACCCCGACCCTGGAGGACCGATGTCAGTCTTCGCGCGGACCACCCCCCGTCACCCACGATGGCGGCTGCTGCCGGCGGCGATGGCAGCGGTGACGCTGCTGACCGTGGCGGTCGGCGTCCCGGCATCGGCCGCGGCCCCCTCGACCGTGGTCGGCGTGGCGTCGGGTCGCTGCCTGGACGTGGTCGGCAACTCCAGGACAGCCGGCGCCGGCCTCAACATCTACGACTGCAACGGCCAGGCCAACCAGGCGTGGAGCCTCACCTCGACCGGCGAGTTGCGGGTGTACGACGAGACGATGTGTCTCGATGTGGTCGGCCAGGACACCACCGCGCCGGCCGCACTGCAGATCAACAGCTGCACCGGCGGTGCCAACCAGCGCTGGCGGATCAACAGCAACGGGACCATCGTCGGCGTCCAGTCCGGCCTGTGCCTGGACGTGACCGGCGCCGGCACCGCCAACAGCACCACCGTCGGTCTCTGGACCTGCAACGGGCAGGGCAACCAGCGGTGGACGACGGCCCTGGGCAGCACCGACACTCAGTCACCCACGGCGCCGGGCAGCCCGCGGGTGAGTGGCCTGACGTGCAACTCCGTGACCTTCGCGTGGAACGCCTCGACGGACAACGTGGCGGTGGCCTTCTACGACGTCTACCACGACGGTCAGTTGATGAAGTCGGTGAGCGGCTCGACGCTGTCCACCAGCCTCACCGTCGTCGCCGGAGCGACCTGGGGCCTGTACGTCAACGCCCGCGACGCCGCCGGCAACGTGTCCCAGGCGAGCACCACGGTTTCGATCACACCGCCGCCCTGCCAGGCCGACACCCAGGCGCCGACCGCGCCGCAGCAGCTCACCGGCACCGCGTCGGGCACCACTGTCACACTGCGCTGGACCGCGTCGACCGACAACATTGGTGTCCGGGCGTACGACATCTTCCGCGGTGGCGTGCAGGTTGGCACGGTGACCGGCGCGCCGCCGGCGACCACCTTCACCGACAGCGGGTTGGCGGCGAACACCGCGTACCAGTACTACGTGGTGGCCCGGGACGCGCAGGGCAACGTCTCGTCGCGTAGCGGCACCACGACGGTGACCACCGGCGCGGCCTGCGGCAATCCGGTGTGCGGGGTGCGGCAGGTCAGCACGGACACCGACATCCCGTGGGGTCTGGTGACGTTGCCGGACGGCAACGTCCTCTACAACCGCCGCGACGCGCACGACATCATCCAGCTCAATCCCACCACCGGGGCGAAGACCAACGTGGGCACGGTGCCGAACGTCCAGAGCACCGAAGGTGAGGGCGGCCTGCTCGGGCTCGCCATCTCGCCCAGCTACGCGAGCGACCGCTGGCTGTACGTCATGCACACCTCGCCGAGCGACAACCGGATCGTCCGGATCCGGTTGGAGAACGGCCGACTCAACACCGCCAGCGAGCAGGTCCTGCTCAGCGGCATCCGCCGAAACAAGTACCACGACGGCGGTCGCCTCCGGTTCGGCCCGGACGGCAAGTTGTACGCCAGCACCGGCGACGCGCAGAACGGCGCCTACGCACAGGACCGGGCAAGCCTTGAGGGCAAGATCCTGCGGCTCAACCCGGATGGGACCGTCCCCTCGGACAACCCGTTCGGCAACTACGTGTGGAGCTACGGCCACCGCAACCCCCAGGGGCTGGCGTTCGACTCGCAGGGCCGACTGTGGGAGCAGGAGTTCGGCAACTCGATCATGGACGAGACCAATCTGATCACCCGGGGCGGCAACTACGGATGGCCTGCGTGCGAGGGCACCAGCGGCACCTGCGGCACCGCCGGGTTCATCGCGCCCGCGCGCACCTATCCGACCGCGGAAGGGTCCTGCTCGGGGATCACGATCGTGCGGGACGCGCTCTACGTGGCCTGTACGCGGGGTGCCCGGATGTATCGCGCGGTGATCAGCGGCAGCAGCCTGACGAACGTGCAGACGTACTTCAGTGGCACCTACGGCCGGTTGCGGACGGTGGAGCCGGCTCCCGACGGGGGCTTGTGGTTGACCACCACCAACCTCGGGGACAAGGACAGCACCCCGAACAACAGCAACGAGAAGATCCTCCACGTCACCCTCGGCGGCTGACCGCGGCGGGTGGCGCTCGGCGCCCGGGGTACGCGGCGACTGCGGGCCGGTGGATCACCGCCGGCCCTCAGCCAGCCCACGGCACACCCGGCCCTGCGGACTACGTCCGCTGTTCCGGCTCCGCGGACTACGTCCGCTGTTCCGGCTCCGCAAGACGGGAGGACCGATCCATCCGGTTCAAGCTGCGCCGCAGTGCCCAGGCGGTGACGGCGGTGGCCAGCGTGCCACCCGCGCCGGCGACCAGCAGGGTGGTCGGGGCCGAGGTGGCGTCGAGCAACTGGGCCCCACCCAGGTAGGAGAGCGCCGCGGCGATCCCGATCGCGCCGTACAGGTTGCCGAAGACCCGACCGAGCATTGCCTCGGGTACGACCCGTTGCAGCAACGTGCTGGAGGCGACGTCCATGGCCGCGATCCCCAGTCCGCGTACCGCCTGCATGACGATGGCGGCCCCGACCGCCCAGGCCAGCCCGGTCAGTAGGTTGCCGACACTGCTGATGGCAAACCCCGCGATCAGCAGCCCGGCGGTGGACGCGCGCATCCCGTACCGGCCCAGCAGCAGGTAGCCGACGAACAGCCCGAGCCCGACCGCGCCCAGCAGCAACCCGACCGCCGAGGGCCCAGCGTGGAACGTCTCGGTGGCCAGCAGGACCAGCGCGACGTCGTCGACACCGTTGAACGCCACGACGGCACAGAACCCCAACGCGACCACCCGGACCACCGGGGTCGACCAGAGGTAGCCCAGGCCCGTGCGCGCGTCACGCAGCAGGGAGCCCCGTGCGGCATCCCCACCGGCGGGCGCCGGCATCCTCGGGAGCGTTGCCAGCAGGGCCGCCGAGAGCAGGAACGACACGGCGTCGACCAGCAGCACCCCACGCACGCCCAGCAGCGGGAACAGCGCCGCCGCGAGCAGCGGACCGAGGGCCTCGCCGCCGTTGGTGCCGAACCCGACGGCGGAGTTGGCGGTCTCCAGGTGCCGGTCGGGGACCAGGGCCGGCACCGCCGCTCGGGAGGCGGGCTGGAACACCTGCCCGGCGATCGCCCGGACCGCCACCAGCGCCAGCAGCACCGGCAACGGCGGCAACAGTACGGCGATCAGCAGCACCATCGCGCCCTGGACCAACTCCGCGGTGATCATCACCCGGCGCAGGTCGAACCGGTCGCTGAGCGCGCCGGTGAGCGGGCCGAGCAGCGCCGGTGCGAAGTCGCCGACGAGCAGCAGCACCGCGATGGCGAACGCCTGTCCCGTGCTGTTCGCCACGTGAAAGATCAACGCGACCAGGCTCAGTGAGTCGCCCGCGTACGAGATGACCCGGGCCGACCACAGCGCCCGGAAGGCCGGGTTGTGCCGCAACAGACGTAGCCCGCTGAGGGTGGGCTCGCCGGCGTCGATGGCCGGACCCGTCACGACAGCCTCGCTCCCCGCACTCGTGGTCGGACGTGCGGACGGTAGCGAGTCGATGACTCTGGATCAACGTGATTTCCAGCCGTCCTCAGGGGCTCGTCAGGATGACGAGTTGCTGGGTCGCCCGGGTCATCGCGACGTAGCGGTCGACCGCCCCTTCGATGCCCGCACCGAAGGCTTCCGGGTCGATGAGGACGACCAGGTCGAATTCGAGCCCCTTGGCCTGCTCCGGGCTCAGCGACCGGACGCGGGACATCGGCCGGAACGTCGGGTGACCGATGACGCACGCTATCCCGTCGACGTGCGCGGCGAGCCAGGTGTGCAGGATCGAGGAGAGGTCAGAAACAGATCCGTGTACGACGGCGAGCCCGTTGCTGCGGATCGAGGTCGGCACGTTGGCGTCCGGGAGCACAGACCGGATGACCGGCTCGGCTTCCGCCATGACCTCCTCCGGCGTCCGGTAGTTGATGCTCAGGGAGGCCACGGTGATCCGGTCGAGCCCGACCCGCTCGAGGCGTTCCTGCCACGACTCCGTGAACCCGTGCCGGGCCTGGGCGCGGTCCCCGACGATGGTGAAGCTGCGCGACGGGCAGCGCGCCAGCAACATCTGCCACTGGGCGTCGGTCAGTTCCTGGGCCTCGTCGACGACGATGTGCGCGAACGGGCCGGCGAGCAGGTCCGCTTCGGTGCCGGGCAGTGCCGAATCGTCCATCAGGGCGTCCCGCAGGTCGGGCTGGCGCAACATCGTCAGCAGGCCTTCACCATCGTCGTAGGCGTCGGCCGCGAGCAGTTCGTCGACGACCCTGGCCATGTGTTCGCGTTCGACGGCGGCAGCGGGGTCACGCCGACGGCTGTGTTCGGACCCCTTCGGGTCGCCGAGCCGCTTTCGGGCCGCGTCCAGAAGCGGCAGGTCGGACACGGTCCAGGCCCGGGCGTCGCCGCGCTGCAGCAGCCGGACCTCCTCGGCGCTGAGCCAGGGGGCGCACTTGCGCAGGTACGCGGGCACCGACCACAGGTCTCCGACGAGATCGGCCGGGTCGAGCACCGGCCAGGCGCGGTTGAAAGTCGTCCGCAGCTCCCTGTTTCGCAGCAGTGACCTACGGAGCAGGTCGTCGGGCTCGTCGCCGTCGGACTTGTCGACCAGGATCGTGAGCAACTCCTCCCAGATGTCGTCCCGCGCCTCGTTGTGCGGCGTGCCGGGCCCCGGCGCCTCGAACGCGTTGGCCCAGTCGTCGGCGCTCAGCCGGATGTCGGAGACGTCGGTCGTGACCGTCATCGGGCTGACCGGTGGTTCCTCGTAGAACCGGACCGCCGCGTCGATCGCCGTGACCAGGTCCGCGGAGGCCTTCAGCCGGGCGACGTCCGGGTCGGGTTCGATGGTTGCCGAGGCGCCCTCGGGCACGAGGTCGCGCAGGGTGCACGTCTGCACGTCCTCCTCTCCGAGGCTGGGAAGGACGTCGGCGACGTAGGCCAGGTAGGGCTGGTGCGGCCCGACGAAGAGCACCCCACCTCGGCGCTGGTTGAGGCGAGGATCGGAGTAGAGCAGATAGGCGGTGCGGTGCAACGCGACGACGGTCTTGCCCGTGCCGGGGCCGCCGTCGACGACGAGCGTGCCGGCCGACCCGGCGCGGATGATGGCGTCCTGGTCGGCCTGGATCGTACTGAGCACGTCTCGCATCCGGGTCGACCGAGCGCTGCCCAGGCTCGCGATGAACGCGGACTGGTCGTCCAGCGCGACGGCGTGCCCCACGAATCCGTCGGGGGTGAACACCTCGTCCCAGTAGTCGCTGATCCGGCCGCGGGTCCAGCGGTACCGGCGGCGGCTCGCCAGACCCATCGGGTTGGCATGGGTCGCGCCGAAGAACGGCTCGGCCGCCGGAGAGCGCCAGTCGAGCAGCAGGCGTCGGCCCGTGCTGTCGGTGAGGCCGCGCCGACCGACGTAGACGGGTTCGGGGTCGTCCCCGCCGACCACGTGGCCGAGGCACAGGTCCAGACCGTAGCGACTCAGTGCGCGCAGGCGACCGGTCAGCCGGCGGACCTCCATGTCCCGGTCCACCGCCTGCCGGCCCTTGCCGCCAGGTGCCCTGCGCTCGGCGTCGAGGCGCTCGGTGAGTTCGGCGTGCAACTGCCCGAGACTCTCCGCCATGGCCGCGAAGTGCTGCTCGTCGTGGCTGATCAGCGTCGGGTCTGCCTTGGGGGAGAGATCGGGAAGGTCGAACACGGAGGCGGGAGAAGAACTCAATTCACGACTTCCATTTCGGCAGATTCTGGGCTCGGCCGACGATTTTGCGGCACGACCCGGGCCTTGCCGCAAGCCCCCCAATGCGCTATATGTTAGGAGTGGAAGGGGTTGGGTGTTCCCGTTTGCGGTGCCCTGACCAGCCACTCTCGCCGCGCCCCGGGGCCGCACTCCTGCCGACCGCACGCACGCGCATCGCGCCTGGCGGCCCCCGCTCGACGGCACACCCGATCGCAGTTGCGTGGTCGTAGGCGCCGCGTGGCCCTGCGCGACTAGGGCGTGTCCTGCCGATCATGGATTGGTAGTCCCGGTCATGACATGCTTCGGCCGTGTACTGGACCGAGGATCGCTGGCGCTTTCAGCATCTGGTCGAGGTGCTATCGGGACGGGCTGATGCACAGGCTGAGGCCGAGATGGGTGCACCCCTGGATACACGGCTCGCGGACTCGCTGGTGGACGTGATGGCGGGCGAGGAGCAGCTGGGGCTGGACACGCTCTGCGTCAACGTCCTCGACTACCGGGTGCGGCTGACAGGTGGTGAGTACGCGACGATCACCGATCTCGCCGAACGTTGGGATCTCGACGTTCGGGTGATCGGTGGGTTGAACGAGCTTGTGATCCTGGATGACGCATCCGAGTGATCATGAGAGCCAGACGATGGCGGCGATGAGGACGAGGCTGGCTCGATAGAGGGATGCGCGTTTGGCGTAGCGGGTGGCCAGGTCGCGCCACTGCTTGAGCCGGTTGAAGCAGCGTTCCACCACGTTGCGGTTCTTGTAGACCAACTTGTCGAAAGCGGGCGGTCGTCCGCCTGCGCTGCCCTTGGCGGCTCGGCGTGCGACCTGGTCCGAGCGCTCCGGGATGACGTGCCGGATCCCCCGTTGCCGCAAGGCTCGGCGGGTGGAGTCATGGGCGTAGCCCTTGTCCGCGATCAACAGATCGGGGCGTTTGCGGGGCCGTCCGGGTCCAGGCTCGTTGACGCGGATCGCGTCCAGCAGCGCCAACAGTTGGAAGTTGTCGCCGGCCTGGCCGGGTGTGAGCAGGATCGACAGCGGACGGCCGCGTCCGTCGACGGCGAGGTGGATCTTCGTGCTCAGTCCGCCTCGGGACCGGCCGATGGCCTCGCCATCTTGCGCACCAGGCGTCGCCGGACTTGTCGGGGAGCCCCTTTTTTGCGGGCGCCAGCGGAATGCTGGTGCGCCCGCACGATCGACGAGTCGATGCTGATCGTCCACTGCACCGGTGTGCCGTCGTCATGCACCTGCGCCGCGGCCAGGATCCGATCCCAGGTGCCATCCGCGGTCCACCGCCGCAGACGCTCATGGCAGGTTTTCCACGGCCCGAAGCGTTCCGGCAGGTCACGCCACGGCGCACCCGTACGCAGCTTCCACAGGATCCCGTTGATGACCTGACGGTGATCCCGCCACCGTCCCCGCGCACCACCCGGCTCGGGCAGCAGCGGCGCGATCACCACCCACGCCTCGTCAGTCAGTTCACCACGACGTACCACCGGCATATCGTCAACGATCAACCGCTACAAGATCGGCAGGACACGCCCTAGACGGACGGTGGCAACCTCCGGCAATGTCTACCGTGGATGGACCACCGAAGGCGTTCGCAGGGAGGCTTATCGTGCGACGGGCCGCTATGAACCATCGCGCGAGCCGTACCGAGGAGCTTCCGGAACACGACGGTGTGGGCTCGGAGGCTCAGGAGGAACGTGTGGCGTCCGACGACCGCTGGCTGCGGGAAACCCCGGTCGCACACCGAGGCCTGACCGGCGACGGCCGACCTGCCAACTCGCTTGCTGCCTTCGAGGCGGCGGCCGGTGAAGGCTATGCCTGCGAGTTGGACGTGCAGCTCACCAGAGCCGGCGAGCTCGTCGTGGTGCACGACCATGATTTGACCGAGCTCACTGGTCAGTCGACCTCCACCGCGGAGCTCACCCCAGCCGACCGGCAGCGACTCCGGTTGAACGGCACCGACCAGCGCATTCCCACCCTTGTCGAGGTGTTGGAGCGGGTTGCTGGGCGGGTGCCACTCCTGATCGAGCTCAAACGGCCGAGCCTGTCACTCAACTTTGATCTTGTGGACGAGGTTTTTCGGCAGACGGCAGGCTACCCGGGGCGCTACGCGGTCGAATCCTTCGACCCGTTGCTGGTGGCGGCACTGCGGGTCGCGGTGCTGCGGATGCCGCCCCACCGGCGGGTGCCGGTGGGGCGAATCTGCGGACTGCTCCGCTCGGCCGGGCCGGTGACGCGAATGGTCGGCCGCAGCATGGCCAGCAACCTGGTCACCCGCCCGGATTTCCTGGCCTACGAGGTCGGCGGATTTCCTTCCGGCCTGACAGCGTGGTGGCGCCGACGCGGTGTTCCGGTGATTGCCTGGCCGGTCGTTTCCCCCGAGCAGGAGTTGTTCGCCCGTCAATTCGCCGACAACATCGTATTCTCGGGCTATAGACCGTCTCGCGGCAAGGATCTAGCATCGTGAGGTGTCTATTTACAGAAGGCGCAGTGGGGTGTTGGCCGGATCGCAGAAGGCGGCTTTTGAAGATCCGTTACAGGGTTACCGGACGCTGGCCGAGGCGAGTGTCAACAAGCTCCGGGATCAGTACGATTGGCGGGCGAAATGGCACCGCCGGCTGTTCCGATTCAGCGGCATCCTGGTCATCGTCATCAGCGCGTCTCTCCCGCTGCTCGCGGGCTTCAGCTACCCGGGGAAGAACCTCATAATCGCGGCCTCCGGCGTGATCATCGCGACGGCCACGGCGCTGCGGACCTTCTATCAGTGGGATCAGATGTGGGCCCTGTTGCGGCGCACCCACTTTGGGCTCATCGAGGCGAACAACCAGTGGAAACTCGCATTCGGCCGTGCCGAGACCACGGCTGATCCGGCGCAGCGCGAGCAGCTCGCCTTTGAGGCAACTGAAGCGTTGCTCGCAAAGATCGAAGCTATCCGAAGCGCCGAAACGGAGAAGTTCTTCAGTTCGTTGGCCTTTCCGGACGAAACCACGCTGGCTCGCCGGCCGTTCCAGCCCTGACCGCTCTGCTGGCGGGGCGGTGTGCGAAACCAAGGGTTTGCTCGGTGGAAGACCTGATGCGAATCCCAGGGCCACCCGAGGGGTGTTCCCGGAGGTCGGACGAGCGGGGCCGGCCAGATGATGGCTGGCATGAAACGCGCTGCGCTCTATGTGATCGCCGGTCCCATCGGCATCGCGGCCTACGGCCTCGTGCGTCTGTGGGGAAAGTCCGACGGGGTGTACGGCCCGGGGTTCGACTGGCAGGCCGCGCACCTGATCGGCCTGGCCGGCATGGTGTTCTTCGTCCCGGGGGTCCTCACGCTGGCCCGCCTGCTGCCCCGCAGCCCGTGGCGTACCGGGGTGGTGACCCTCACGTTGATCGGGCTCGCCGCGACGATGGTGCAGTTCGGCGCCGACATCGTGGAGGGGCTCCTGGCCGCGGACCGGGCGGAGATGTCGGCGCTCGCCGCGGACTTCAAGGACATCCCCGGGGTCGAGGTGGCCTTCTACGACGTCGTACCCCAGATGTTCTTCCTCGGCCTGGTCGTCCTCGCGGGCCTGCTCGCCGCCAAGCGGCGGCTGCCGTGGTGGAGCGTGCCGCTGCTGCTCGCCGGCATCGTCATGCCGGTGGTCACCCTCGACCTGCTCCCCATCGGCGGCCTGTGCATGCTGGTTGCCTTGGCGCCGGCACTGCCGACGGTGGCGCGGCAGGATGAACGGACCACATCGCCCGTCGCGATCCACTGAGGACGCCACTCGATGCGCTGGCCCCCACCGTCGGACTCGACGGCGGGGGCCAGCGTGCGATGCCGGACCGCTACTTCAGCGCGAGGGTGCGGGCGTCGGCGGCGATGACGCTGGCGACCGCGGCCGGCACCAGTTCGCCGGCCTGTCGGTCGGCGTACGTGGCCAGCTGGGCGTACTGGGCGTGGGCCAGCTTGGTGGTCATCGCGGTGACGGCGGCCGGATCGGCGCCCGAAGTGAGGATCAGGTAGCCGAGGCCGGCCTGGCTCACCGTCACGGTAAAGGTGCTGGTCGCGGTGGCGGTGCCCTCCGGCCCGGTCGCCTCGGTGGAGATGGTGTGCCGGCCGGCGGTCAGCTTGGCCAGGTCGAGCTTGCTTCCGGCGGCCGACTTCTTGCCGTCGAGCGTGACGGTGACGGTGTCCGCGTTGGTCGCGGCAACCGCGATCACCGGGGACTGCGCCCGGTCGAGCCGAGCGCCGTTGGCGGGCGAGGTGATGGCCACGGTCGGGTCGGCGGAGGCCCGCTGAAGGAATGCCGAGTTCCAGCCGACCAGCTCGGACGCGCGGTTGGTGATGATCGCGTCGGTGCCGATCCGCTCCAATCGCTGCCAGAGACCGGCGGAGTCCATCGTCCAGGCCATCACGGCGACCCCGGCGGCGTGCAGCGGGGCGACGACCTCCGGCTTGGCCAGCAGTGCGTTGCCGTCCGGGTTGTACGCGGTCAGGTGCAGCTCCTTCGCGATCGCCACCGGGTCGGCGTCGAGGCTGCTGCGGAGCAGGCCGAGCGGCAGCTCGGGGGCGATCGCGTAGGTGTACTTCAGGGCGTCGACCTCGAAGCTCTGGATGAAGACCCGGCCCATCATCTGCTCGTCCCGGATCACCTGGATGATCGTGGCGACCTCGTCCCGGGTGTGCTTGCCCTTGATCTCCACGAGGAGGTTGCCGCCCCGGGTCCGCAGGTCGGCGAGCTGCTCGGCGAGGGTGGGCACCCGCTCGCCGACGTACTGCGGGCCGAACCAGGAGCCGGCGTCGAGCGCCTTGATCTGCGCGGCGGTCAGGTCCCGGATGGCGCCGGTGCCGTCGGTGGTCCGGTCGACGGTGTCGTCGTGCAGGATGAACGGGATGCCGTCCTTGCTCGGCTGGACGTCGTTCTCGATCCAGTCGGCACCGCCCTTACGCGCGATCTCCTGCGCCACGAGGGTGTTCTCCGGTGCGGCGGCGGACGCGCCCCGGTGGGCGATCACCGTGAACGGGCTGCCCTCGGGGCGGATGTAGCCGTTCGGCGCCAGCTCGGTGACAATGACGTCGTCGTACGACACGGTGGCGCCGTTGACGAAGAGCCCCTGGATGCCGTTGGCAGAGCGCTGGAGGCTGTTCGTCCGCATCGCCTCCCGCCCGTCGAAGATCCAGCGGGCCTGGTTTCCGTGCACCTCGACGGCGACGCGGACGTCCCGACCGGTGCCGGCGGCGTACGGAGCCGAGGCGGTGTTCGTCACGACCCAGGCGTTGGCCGTGGTCCGCTGGGCGAACTCCAGGCCGTTGGCGGCGGTGGTGCCGCTACGCATGGTGGCGATCCACCACGGGGTGGCGCCGTCGGCGGGCACGTCGACGCCGAGCGATGCCCAGCGCGTGGCGGCCGACACCGACTCGAAGCGCATCGTCGCCTCAAGGCGGAAGTCGTTGAGGTGCCGCCCGAAAGTGATCTTGTTGTTCTCGCTGGAGCTGGTCGACGTGCCGTACAGCCGGCCGTTCTCGACCTTCCAGGTGCCGTCCACCGCGTTCCAACCGGCGGGCAGCGACCCGGTCGAGAAGTTCTCCGAGACGACGACGCTGCCCGGCTCGGCGGTGGCGGGTGACGAGGTCGCGACGGTCACCGCGACGGCAGCCGCCGTGACGGCGAGGGCCGCGACGGTGGCGGAGGCCCGGGTACGCAGGGTGCCGAGCCTCGACCCGGCGCGGTCGAGCGACGATGATGCGAGTGGGACAGTCATGGCCGGAACGGTACGAAGCGCACCCGAACTGATGATCAATCAAGCGTGGCCGCCGCCGGAACGCTCGGTGTACCGCACCCGATCGGTCCGGGGTCGGCCCAGCCCGGTCAGTTCGACAGACCGGTGCAGGCGGCGCCGTCGATGGTGCACGACTCGGGGGCGGCACCAGCGGGCGAACCGTTGACCCGGAACGTCACCCGGACCGAAGCGCTGCCCGGCACCTGGCCGGCGGTTCCGTCCGGCACGAACGTCCACACGGCACCGTCACGGCTGGCCCGGGCGCCCTCGACCGCGCTGATCCGCAGAGACTCCCGGGGCAGGGTGACGGCCAGCGTCCACTGCGGCACCGAACCCGGCCCGGGATTGCTGATCGTCACGGCCGCACCGTAACTGAGCAGGGCCTTGTCCGAGATGGTGAACTCGGCGTTCAGGGGCGCCGACGCGGGTGGAGCCGTCGAACCGGTCGGAGTGGGTCGAGTCGACGCACCGGCGGTCGGTGGGACCGCGGTGGCCGAGGCAGCTGGCGGGGGAGCGGACAGCGCCGGGCTGGTGACTGCCGGTCGCGCCTGAGGCCGGGAAGTGCCGGGCGGCGGTGTGCCCACCTGCTCGACGGACGGTGGCGGGTCGAGAGCCACCGGGGTCAGCTCCTCCGGCGTACGCAGCACCCCGATGATCGAGGTGGCTGTCACGATCAGCACCCCGACCGCCGCGATCATGGCCACCCAGGCGGCCCGCGAAAAGTCGTCCCGACCGGTGAGCACCCGCCGTGCGGCCGTGACCAGGGCCACGATCCGGTCCAGCACGATGATCGCCACGGTACGGCGTGGCTGGGGTGGTGTTGCCGGCACTGCCTGTCTCTCCTTCAGTTCGTCGCAGGATGCCCGCCGACGATCCGTTCGAATCGCGGTTGGCACCTGCCCTGTCACAGGGTGCGAAGCCCCACGAGTATCGCTTCGAGCAGGTCCTCGGTCGGCAGCTCCGACAGCATCGGCGGGTCGTGCGTCTCGATCAACCCGGCCGTGAGCAGGTCGCCGAGCAGCACCCGGACAGTCCCCAGTGGAAGGTCCAGTTCGGCGCCGACTTCGGCCACCGACACTGGATGGTGACACAGCTCGACGATCCGTGCCTGTTCGGGGAAGAGCGGTGTGGGCGGCGTGACCGCCCGTCGGGCGACGACCAGTGAGATCAGGTCGAACTGACCGCGGGCCGGCGCGGTGCGCCCGCCGGTCATCGTGTACGGCCGGGCGACCGGGCCCGCGTCGTCGTCGTACCACGCCTCGTCAGCGGTGCCGCTGGTGTACACCTGTGTCCCCGATCGTCGCCGAGGAGGCCGGTCCGAGGGTGATCGGCAGGTGCCGCTCGGCCTGCCCCACGAAGAGCGCCACCTCGTACGCCATGTCGCCGACCTCGACGTCATCACCGGCGATCCGCACGGTGAGGATCGTTCCGTTCGGGATGGTGGCGATGAACAGGAACGCTCGCGACATCTGCACCACGACCTGGCGTAGACCGCCCGCGTCGCAGGTCCGGGTTGCGGCCAACCCCAACGCGATCAGGCCGGCGACCACTCCGGAGATCTGCTCGGCCAGCTTCGCCTCCACCTGCCGGGAACCGCCGAGGGCCAGCCCGTCAGGGGAGAGCACGACGGCGAACTCCGCGCCGTGCACTCGGTCGACCAGGCGGTCCAGGGCGCCGGTCAGGCTGTCGTTGGTGACCACTGCGGACGTCATGGGTGTCTCCTCGCTGTTCTCGCGACCGGTATCTCGACCGTGTCGAGGCTGGTCCTGCGGTGTTCGGGGCCGGTCGGCCCGGCCTGGCGGACCCGTGTGGGCAGCGCACCGTCGCCGCTCGGGTCGGGCAGGTCGGCGCCGTCGCGGGCCGGCGGGTACGGGGTGCCGGGTGGTGCGGTGGCCGGTCGACGTCCGGTGTCGCTCACCGTGACCAGCCGGGCCGGGAGGAGCACGACCGCGGACGTTCCACCACGCTGGCTGGGGCGCAGCGAGACGTGGGCGCCGCATCGCTCGCCGAGCACGGCGACGGTGTAGAGACCCGCGGGCCCGGTGGGCGGGCCGTCCGGCGGGTTGCTGAGCAGATGGTTCGCCTCGGCCAGCGCGGACGCGTCCAGGCCGGGCCCGTCGTCGGTGACCACGATGGCGCACCCCTGCGGTCGGTGCTCGCCAGCGACCCGGACGGTGGTCTTCGTCGGCGAGAAGGCGAGGGCGTTCTCGATCAGCTCGGACAGCAGATGGACGAGGTCCGTGACGGCGGGACCCGTGATCGACCACGGCCAGTGCGGGGCGATCAGGACCCGGTGGTAGTCCGGTACCTCGGCGACCGCACCGCGAGCGACGTCGAGCAGTGGCACCGGGCGCCGCCAGCGGCGCGCGGGCGTCGCGCCGGCCAGGGCGATCACCTTCTCCACGTTGCGCCGGATCCGGGTGCTGAGGTGGTCGAGCTGGAACAGCTCGCCGGTCTCCTCGGTGGACCGCTCCCGGCGCTGCATCCCGTCGAGCAGGCTGAGCTGGTCGCGCAGCAGGACCTGGTTGCGTCGGGTGAGCCGCAGGAACAGCTCCTCGTAGGTGCCGCCGGGTGCCGCCGGGGCAGCCGGGACAGCCGGAGGCGGTGGACTGACGTCCGGCCTGGTCAGCTCGTCGGTCAGGCGTCGGACCGTGCTCGCCCAACTCAACAGGAGCATGAGCACGACGATGAGACCCAACCCCACCACGCCGCCGGTCCGCGCGACGATCACGGCGGCACCCGGCGTGGCCCGCTCGACGCTGCTGCGGGCGGTGGTCGTGACAAGTGTCTGCAGTGCGTCGAGGGCGGCGTCCGCCGCGGCGCGCCAGGCCTGGGCGGTGATCCCGGCCAGGGCGTTGCCGGTGTCCGCGCGCAGCAGCCGGTCCTCCAGGGCGAGCAGGCCCGCGAACTCGGGGCCGGTCGCCATCCGCTGATGCTCGTCCTGCCCGTCGACGCCCAACCCGGCCGCCGCCTCGGTGCGCGCGAACCGCTGGTTGCTGACGAGCTCGCTCAGTCGAAGCCGTTCGTCGACACCGAGCCGTGCACCGGTCAGGGCCGCGCTGACCAGGGTGTCCTCCCGGGCGAGCAACTCGCGGGCGCGGGCCAGCGCGATCACCGCGCGGGTGTCGGCGGCCAACGCGCTCTCGTACGCGCCCCACTCCGGGCCGTACACCCGGAAGGCGATGTCGATGACCTGGTCGTACCCGTCGAGGGCCGCGGCCTGGTCGAGCTGCCCGGCGTCCACCTGGGAGCGGATCGCGCCCAGGCTGTCGAGCCGTCGGACCAGTTCGACGGCCCGGTCGCGGACCTCGCCGGCGCCGAGCAGTCGAAGATCACTGCCCTCGCTGAACTCGCGGACCTCGGCGGCGGCCCGGTCGGTGCCCTCGCGTGCCCCGACCAGCGGGACCGCCGTCGGCGCGGCCCCGGCGATCGTCTCGGTGGTGACCCGGCGTTCGGTCTGCAGGCTCAGGACCAGGCGGTCGAGTGGTTGGCCCAGATTGTCCGCCAGGGCCCGCACACGCAGCAGGTCGATGACGTCCTGGCTGCTCACGTAGGCCGCGTACGACCAGAGCGTGATCAGCACGGCGGCCAGCACCACCAGTCTGGTCCGGATCAGCCGGACCTCGTTACGCGTCACGTCCCGCTCCGTCCGGTGCGGCGGCGTCCAAGACCTGTGCGCCTCATCGGGTCGCCCGCTGCGGCCACGGCTGCCCGGCGGTGTCGCTGGCCCGGTCGGCGACGATGGTGCGCAGCAGAGCCAGCAACTCGGTGCGGTTGGCGCAGTTCAACCGGTTGCGCATCCGCGCCACGTGGTGCTCGACCGTCTTGGCCGAGATGAAGAGCCGATCGCCGATCTCCCGGTAGGTCAACCCGGCCAGCACCAGCTCGGCCACCTCGTACTCCCGGTCGCTGAGCCCCTGCTGGGTCGGGCCGGCGGCCCGCGTCGTGCTCTCGGTGGTCGTCGACGTCGGACCGCCGTGACCGCCGGACGGTCGCCCCTGCAACGCTCGGGCGCACTCCAGCAGGGTGGTCATCGCCCGCCGGTCCGCGGTACGGATCGCGGCCTGGCCGGCGAGGCGGGCACCGTCCCAGCACAACCCGGTGTCGTGCAGCCCTCGGGCGGCGGCCTCCACGCGGGCCGGGTCGACGACGCCCCGCAGCACCTCCACCCAGCTCTCCGCGGCGGCGGCGACCACGGCGGCGTACCGGCTGTGGTCCGCCGAGGCGAGCAGCGCGGCGACGTGTTCGTCGGCCCGGGCCGGCTCGCCGGTGAGGATCGCGGCGTGCAGCCCACTCCAGTGCAGCGGCACACTCCACAATGGTGGTTCACCGAGCCGGCCGAGCAGCGCGCGCCCCTCGCGCAGGTACGGTTCGAGCCGGGCCAGGTCACCCAGCCGCGCGCCCGCGATGGCCAGCTCACCCAGCGGCAGGAGCGTGAACAGGTCGACGGGGTGGCGGACCACCGCCTCCAGCGCCTGCCCCCAGCCGCGCTTGAGCGCCCCGAGGTCGCTGTTGCGCCGGCCGGTGCCCATCCGGATCGCGGCGGCGAAGAGCAGGTCGCGTGACTCCAACTGCCGACCGTCGAGCGTCACCGTGGCGAGGCGCTCGGTCGCGGCGTGCGTCTCGCCACGGACCATCAGGATCCAGGCCTGCAACAGCCGGTGACGGCGAGCCATCAGCGGGCCACCGACACCGGCGCCCAGGGCCCGGTGCAGCACCCGCTCGGCGATCTCCAGCTCACCGCAGTGCACCGCGGTCAACGCGGCGAGCGCCGCCGGGCTGTCCGGCAGGAGCGCCGCCCGCCCGTCCGGCTCCAGCAGCGCGGCGGCCTGCACGAGCGCCGAGAGCGCCGCGGTCGGCGGGCCGCTCACGCTCTCGCGTACCCCGTCGGCCATCAGGCGGGCGGCGCTGGCGTGCAAAGTTGGCGGTTCGTCGGTGGGTTCGGCTGCCGGCGGCTCGGCGGTGGCGCCCAGGTCGCCCATGGCGAGGCCGCCGACGGTGGCGAAGGCCGCCGCCGAGGCGGTGCCTGACCATCGGTACAGCTCGACGCTGCGACCGACGTGACCGCGATGCGCCAGGGCGGTCGCGGCCACCACGGCCGCCTCGGCACGCTCGGGCGGGGCGGCCGTGGCCAGCAGGCGGTCCGCCAGCCGCAGGGCGTCGTCGAGGTTGCCGGCGAGCGCGGCGGCGAGTGCCTGCTCGGCGCTCGCCGGCCGTCCGGCCGCCGTGGCGGCGGCGAACAACTCGGCCGCGAACGCCGGCTCGTCGGCCAGCGCCTCACCCGCTGCGGCTGCCAGGGTCGGAGCCGGGCAGTCGCCGAGCGCGCCCACCGCCAGCAGGGAGCGGACCAGCGGCAGCACCGCGCCGCCCCGGGCGAGCTGCAAGTCGGTGAGCCGGCGCCAGACCGCGGTCCGGTCGGTGGTGGGGCTGAGCGTCGTGACGGCCCGCCGGACGATCGGCGCGAGCCGGCCGTCGGCGCCGAGCAGCCCGGCCGCCCGCGTCGCGGCGATCAGTTCGTCCACCGCCGCCGGCTCCCGGCCCAGGAGCGTGCCGAGCATGCTCACCGGCAGCAGCCCACCGGCCGCGACGGCGAGCAGCATTCGTCGTACCGCGGCGGGTTGCACGTCCAGGTCCGCCGCGAACTCTCCGACGGCGGACCGGGGTGGGGCGACCACCGTGCCGGTCGGGGTCTCCGCGCCGGCCAGGCCGCGGACCAGCCGTTCGACGTCCCGGGGTATGCCGGAGGTCTGGGTGTGTACGAAGTCGACCAGGTCGCCGTGCCGGCCCAGCTCCGGCGTGGCGGCGAGGTAGGCGGCGGTCTGCTCCCGGGTGAACGGCGTGAGGAGCACGGCCTGCCCGTCCCGCCGGAGAGAGTCGACCAGCTCACTGAGCGCCGCTGACCGGGGCCACGGCCGGTGTGCGACGACCAGCCGGTGCCGACGGGTGGCGACCAGACGCAGGAGCACCCCGATCCGTGCGTCGTCGAGCAGGTGCGCGTCGTCGACCAGGACCAGTGTGTCGGGGTCGACCGGTTCACCGGGCTCCGGTGCGCCCGCGCGTACGGTGATCCCGGCCCGCTGGTGGATCCGCGCCAACTCCGCGAGCAGTGCGGTCTTTCCGTGCCCACCTGGGCCGGCGATGCCAACGGTGAGTGGGCCGGTCGGGTCCTGCCCGACCGCGTCCAGCAGTGCCTGCGGCCCCTTGTCCAGCGTCAGCCCCGACTCGGCGATGCCATTCATGATCATTGAAGTCATCCTTCGCGTCCCCGGCCGCGGGCCAGCACCAGGCGGGACGGCTTCGGCAGTTCCAGTGGGAGGACCCGGACCGGTGGCCGCGGTGGCGGAGCACCTGGGACGGTGGTGTCGTGGTGGGGGCGCGGAGCCGGAACGCTGGCCCGCCCGGCACCACTCACCGGGGCCGGGTCGCGGACCGGCGCCGGCGGGCGCGGGCGCGGCGACACCACCTGGCAGGCGGCCATCGCCGCCCCGGTGGCGGCGGTCAGTTGCGAGTCCGGTTCCACCTCGACGGGCACCGGGAGTGCCGCGCTGATCAGCTCGGTGACGAGCGGAACGCGGGTCGAACCGCCCGCCAACAGGACGCCGTCGAGCTGCGCCGGCGTCAGGTTGGCACTCTGCACGGCCCGCAGCAGCAGGTCGACGGTGGCCTGCACCGTCGGGCGGATCATCTGCTCGAACTGCGCCCGGGTCACCGGTATCCGGGCCGGACCGTTCGGCAGGGCCAGCACCACGTCGGCGGTCAGATCGACGGTCAGCACCCGCTTGACCCGGTCGCATTCCGCGCGCAGCCCGCGCAACGCGGCCTGGGTGCCGCGGCGTGCGGTGGTGGCCAACTCCCGGGCCAGCGTCGTACGGGCGTAGCCGGCCAGCGCCTCGTCGAAGTCGGCGCCGCCAATCGAGTCGAGCCCCTGGGGGGTACCGAATGTCTCGTACGTGCCGCGCGGGGTTCGACGCACCAGTGCCGCCTCGAAGCTGTTGCCCCCCAGGGCGTAGACGACGGCAGTGGTGCCGGCGAACCCACGGGCCGCGTGGCTCTCCGCCACCGTTACCGTGCGGGGCAGCAACGTCACGTGACGCAGCCCGAAGCCGGACAGCGCCCGGTGCAGCACCTCTCGCCGGTAGGGGCGCCACCCCGCGGGGTGGCTGAGCACGATCGCCTCGGCGGGACCGCCTTCCAGGGCGTGGACCCGATCCACCACCCACGCGGCGAGCTCCGCGGTCAGCGTCTGCGGCGGGCACGCTTCGCCACCGAGCAGCAGGGGCACGTCGTCACCGATGCGGTGGACGAAGTCCCGCGTGGTGCGGCTGCCGTCGTCGGTCGCGGGCTCGCCCACGTGCAGCGAGCCGTCCTCCGACAGGCACAGCACCGACGGTACGACAGTCGAGTCGACGTGCAGCGGGACGGCCTCGGGACGCGTCCAGGTCGTGCCGTGCCGCCGCGCGACAGCGGCAGCCGTGTTGGTGCTTCCGATGTCTATCCCCAGGACGTACGGCATCTCTCTTCTCTCCCCGTGGGTCGGCCGGTCGGTGGCGATGGCGTCGGTGCTGTCCGACGACCCACCCCCGGCGAACCCCGCGGGCTCCTACGTTCGTACCAGAGATCAGTCCCTGGTCGGGACCCTAATCTCGCCGGTCCGGTTTCCCCCTGTCCCCCTAACGTACGAGGTGGCGGTGCCCCTAGTTCAACCGGCCCGGATGCGGGCTCAGCCCCGATGCCCGGGGGCGGGCCCGGCAATAGCGTCACTGTCGACGTACGACACCCGCCGACGCCACATCCGAGGAGAACCGGCACATGGACTCGCAACAGACCCTCCACGACTTCGTGCTCGACCTGCTGACGAACCCCGACGCCCGGTCGGCCTTCGACCTCGACCCCGAGGGTGCGCTGCAGGCAGCGGGGCTGACCGACATCACGGCGGCCGACGTGCAGGACGTCGTGCCGTTGGTCGTCGACTACGCGCCGGGACAGGGACTCGGGGCGTTGGTTCCATCCGTGGGGCAGCTCGGGCTGGACCCCCTGGTCACCGACACCACCGACGTGGTGGGCCAGTTGCAGAGCGTGGCGCAGCAGATCAGCGTCACGAGTTCCCCGTACGGCGTGGACGTCAAGGCCGGTGTGCTCGGTGCCATCGCGGTCGACCCGTCGGCGGCCGCCGCGGGAGTCACCGTGCTGCCGGGGATCGGCCTGGGCGTCGGCCCGTACGGCCTTGACACCGACCTGACCGGTGTGGCCGACGTGGCGCACACCCTCGACGCCGACGTGGTGCAGCCGGTGGACGGGATCGCCGACCCGGTGCTCGGGGACGTCACCGGGGTGGTCGGCGACTCGACCGGCCTGCTGCACGGCACCGACGCGGGTCTGCTCGGTGGCGACCTGACCGGCGGCGTCCTCTCCGGTGCCCACGGTCAGATCAATGGCGTCGTCGGCTCCCTCGGTGTCGAGGACACCCTGGGCGGGCTGGGCCTCGGGCACGGTGATGGCGTTGTCGGCGGCGTCGTTCCGCCGCTCGACGTGCCGTCCGTGGTGGGCGGGGTGACGCACCAGGTGGACGGTCTCGTCCCCGGTGTCACCGGCACGGTTGGTGATGTGACCGGCGGCGTCACCGACGGTGTGCTGGGCGACTCGGACGGCTCGTCCGACCACGGCCTGCTCGGCCTCACCGGCGGTCTGCTCTGACGGGAATTTCCGGTCGGAGCGGGGGGTCGGATCGTCTCGGGCGATCCGGCCCCCTCCGATTCCATTTCCGGTCCCTCTTGCTAATTGAGCCGAAATCAGCACACTTGGTGCGGTGATGGCCGGGATCTGGTTGGACGTGCTGGACGACATCGCCCGTACGTGCAGTGCACACGGTCGAGGTGACCTGCTCCAGACGGTCCGGCAGAAACGTGCCCAACTGCTGGACCCGACGCTGCGCGTCCTGGTCATCGGTGAGCCGAACCAGGGCAAGAGTCAGCTGATCAACGCGATCATCAACGCGCCGGCCTGCCCGGTCGGCGACGGCCGCACGACCGTCCTGCCGACCGTGGTGCGGCATGCCGAGGCTCCGTCCGTCGCGGTGGCCCAGGCTTCGCCACCAGCCCCCGGTCGTCCGTCCGGCACTGCGGTCGAGGGCGCCGTCGAGCGGACCCCGGTGGCGCTCAACCAGGTCGCGGAGAGCGTGGCCGGCATGATCGGACGTCGGCCGGGCGGTGGCCCGGCGTACGTCGAGATCGGGGTGCCCCGCGCCCTGCTCGGCGCCGGGCTGGTGCTGGTGGACACTCCCGGCACCGACGAGGTCACCGGTATCGGCGGCGCCGCCTCGGTCGCTGCTCCCGCCCGGGCGGACACCGTGCTGCTGGTCACCGACTCCACCCGGGAGTTGTCGGTCGCCGAGCTGAACATGTTGCTGCACGTCATGCGCTCGCACCCGAATGTGGTGGTGGTGCAGAGCAAGACCGATCTGGTGGCGGACTGGCGGGCGGTCGCCGAGCGCAATCGTCAGCACCTGGCCGAAGCCGGGGTACCGGCGGCGCTGATCCCGGTCTCGGCGGCGCTGCGGCTGCGTGCTGCCGCGGCCGATGACCGGGGCCTCAACGCCGAGTCCGGTTTTCCCGTGCTGATCGCCCGACTGCAGCGGGACCTGGCCGGCAAGGCCGACCAGTTGGCCCGGGCGTCGGTGCAGACGGTGGCGCGGACGGTGGTGGAGCAGTTGGCGGCGCCGCTGCGTGCCGAGCTGGCGACCCAGGAGGCCGAGGAGCAGTCGGGCCCGATCTCCCGGCTGCACGCGGCGCAGCGCGAGGTCGACGAGCTGCGTCGCTGCTCGACCCGGTGGCAGAACATTCTCAGCGACGAGATCGCCGACCTGCTCTCCGACATCGAGTACGACCTTCGTGACCGGACCCGGCAGATCCTCCGGACCGTGGACGAGGCGTTCGACACCGCCGATCCGTTGGTCGCCTGGGACACCTTCCAGGATTGGCTGGAGCGGAGCCTGGTGGAGGCCGCGGAGGCAAACCACGAGTGGCTGATCCAGCGCTGCGACTGGATCGCCCGCCGGGTGGCCGCCAACTTCGACCGGTACGGCTACGACGTGCTGCCGCCCTGGTCGATGACGATGCCGGACGACATCGGCGAGCGACTGCCGGAGCTGCAACTGCCGACGATCGACAGGTTCACCACCGGCCAGAAGTTGTTCACCGGCATGAAGGGCTCGTACGGCGGGATGCTGATGTTCGGTCTGGCGACCACACTGGCCGGGATGCCGATGATCAACCCGGTCTCGGTCGGCATCGGGGCGCTGTTCGGCGGCAAGAGCATCCGCGACGAGAGCAAGCAGTTGCTCCGTCGTCGCCAGGCGACCGTCAAGACGGCCATCCAGCGGCATGTCGACGACTTCTTCGTCCGGATGATCCGTGACTGCCGGGACGCCGCACGGCAGGTGCAGCGGATGCTGCGGGACCACTTCACGGGGCTGACCGAGGAGCTTCAGGAGGCGATCGTCCAGTCGTTCCGAAGTGCCAAGCAGGAGGCCGACACCGATGCCTCGCTGCGCGAGCAGCGGCAGCGCGAGATCCGCCTGAAGATGACCCGGTTGGCGGCGCTCTACGAGCAGGCTCAGCAGTTGACCGCCGCCCGTTCGGCCCCGCTGCTGTTGGAGCCGCAGGCATGACCGTGGGGCTGCGCCTGGACGAGGCGGCCTGGGGTCTGCTGCACCAGGCTATCGATCTTTACCAGGACGATCCGCGGGCAGTCGCGCAGTTGCGGCATCAGGTCGCCCGGTTGGAGCAACCGCTGCGGATCGCGGTCGCCGGCCCCTGGCGATCCGGCAAGTCGACGATCCTCAACGCGCTGATGGGCGAGGAGGTCGCGCCGGTCGAGAGGGCGGACGGCGTGTTCACCTGGTACGAGGACGGCGCCGCCCCGCGGGCGACCGCCTACCCGGCCGGTCAGCCGCCGCAGGAGTTGACGGTGGTCAAGTCGGCGACCGGGCTGCGGGTGGATCTCGGCTGGGGCGCGGGGGACGTCCGCGACATCGTGGTGCAGTGGCCGACGCGGGCGCTGCGGCAGGTCACGCTTATCGACACCCCGGCGGTCACCGGCAGTGTGGAGCAGGGGCGGGCGCCGGTGTTGGAGCGGGTGCTGCGGGACGCGGACGCGGTGTTGTACCTGACCCGCGATGCGCGCGACAGCGATCTGCGGCTGCTGGAGTCCGGCCGGGACAGCGCCGTCGGGCAGGCCGCACCGGTCAACGTGATCATGGTGTTGTCCCGGGCGGATGAGACCGGCGGAGGCCGGATCGACGGCCTGCTCACGGCCCGTCAGCTCGCCCGCCGGCATTACCGTGATCCGCGAGTGAGCGCGCTCAGCGTGAACGTCGTGGCGTGCAGCGGAATGATCGGCCTGGCGGGCAGGATGCTCGGTGAATCGGACTTCGCCGCGCTCGCGTCCCTGGCCCAGGTGCCCAGGGCGGAGCTGGACGTCCACCTGATCTCCGCTGACCGCTTCCTCCTTGGTGAGCTGCCGGTACGGCTGGAGACCGAGACGCGCGCCGCGCTGCTGGATCGGCTCGGGGTCTTCGGTGTCCGGCTGGCGGCCACACTGGTGCGCAGTGGTTTCGACAGCCGGGTGAAGCTCTCTGCCGAGCTCATTCGGCGCAGCGGTCTCACCGAGCTGCGTGAGTCGGTGACACGCTGTTTCATCGATCGCAGCGACACCCTGAAGGCCCGGTCGGCGTTGGCCGCAGTGGAGACGCTGCTGCGGGCCGAGCCCACCCGGGGTTCTGAGGAGTTGGTCGGCGCGGTCGAGCGGATCCTCGCCGGTGCCCACGAGTTCCGGGAGCTGCGCCTGCTGGTGGCGCTGCGCAACGCCCGGCTCGGGTTCGACGCCGAGTCGGCCGCCGAGGCGCGGCGGCTCGTCGGCGGTAACGGGGTGGGACTGGCCGCCCGCCTCGGTGTCGAGCATGAGGCGACCGTGCAGCGGCTCTGGGAAGTCGCCGCCGACGCGCAGTGGCGATGGCGGGACCGGGCGGAGGACCCCCTGCTTCCGTTGGCACAGCGGCGTGGGGCCCAGGTCGTCGTCCGCAGCTGCGAGGGGATGATCGCCGAGTTGGTCGCGGGCGGTCGCTGAGAGCTGACGGCATCGGGGCCCGCCACGTGGTTCATGGCCCGAAAACCGTTATTCGATCTCCCTGCGCACAGTCGCCTCCACCTGCGGAGATAACGCTCTCACGGATGGTGGGAGAACGCTTGACGCGCCCCCGGTTCGAACGCAACGATGCATTCGCATGTCTCGTCCCACCACCGCCAGGCGTGATCGGCGCACGCCGTCCTCGCACCGCGAAAGGACCATCGTGCGCAGATCCCTGAGATCGTGGCTCGGCGTCGCGCTGAGCGCGATCCTCGTGGCGGGCGGCATCGTCGCCGTGCCGCCCACGGCCAGCGCCGCACCGTTCACCGTGCTGGTCTTCAGCAAGACCGCCGGCTTCCGGCACGGATCCATCACCCCGGGCATCACCGCCATCCAGCAGCTCGGCGCCGCCAACGGCTTCACCGTCGAGGCCACCGAGGACGCTGCCCAGTTCACCGACGCCCACCTGGACCGGTTCGCCGCGGTGATCTGGCTGTCCACCACCGGTGACGTGCTCAACGCCGCGCAGCAGGCCGCGTTCGAGCGCTACATCCAGGGCGGCGGCGGGTACGTGGGCGTCCACGCCGCCTCCGACACCGAGTACGACTGGCCCTGGTACGGCGGGCTGGTCGGGGCGTACTTCGCCTCGCACCCGGCCGAACAGACCGTCACCGTCAAGGTCGCCGACCAGGTGCACCCGTCCACCGCGACGCTGCCGCAGCGGTGGAGCCGGTTCGACGAGCTGTACAACTACCGCACCAACCCCCGGGGCAACGCGCACGTGCTGGCCACCCTGGACGAGAGCACCTACACCGGCGGCAGCATGGGGGCCGACCACCCGATCTCCTGGTGCCAGAACTACTCCGGGGGCCGGGCCTGGTACACCGGCCTGGGCCACACCGACGCGTCGTTCACCGAGGCGAACTTCCGTCAGCACCTGCTCGGCGGCATCATGACCGCGTCCGGCGCGGTCGGCGCCGACTGTGGCGCCACCGTCAACAGCAGCTTCCAGCAGGTGGAGCTGGCCAAGGGCGCCGCCGAAACGGGCGAGCCGATGAGCCTCACCGTCCTGCCGGACCGGGGCGTGCTGCACACCTCCCGCAACGGCGTGATCCGGCACACCGACGCCGCCGGCAACACCAAGGTCGCCGCCACCCTGCCGGTCTACACCGGAGACGAGGAGGGCCTACAGGGCATCAAGGCCGACCCCAACTTCGCCACCAACCGCTGGGTGTACGCGTACTACGCCCCGCCGCTGAGCACCCCCGGTGGCGGTGCCCCGGCCACCGGCACCCCGGCCGAATTCGCTGTCTGGGACGGCGTCAACCGGCTGGCCCGGTTCACCGTGAACGCGGACAACACCATCAACCTGGGCAGTGAGACGCTGATCCTGAACGTGCCGACCAGCCGGGGCATGTGCTGCCATGTCGGCGGCGACATGGACTTCGACGCGGCGGGCAACCTCTACCTGTCCACCGGTGACGACACCAACCCGTTCGACTCGGCCGGTTTTACCCCGATCGACGAGCGGGCCGGGCGCAACCCGGCGTTCGACGCGCAGCGCACCTCGGCGAACAGCAACGACCTGCGCGGCAAGGTGCTCCGGATCAAGCCGAGCGCGGCCGGCGGTTACACCATTCCGGCCGGCAACATGTTCGCCCCGGGCACCGCACGGACCCGCCCGGAGGTCTACGCGATGGGCTTCCGCAACCCGTTCCGGATGAGCGTGGACAAGGCCACCGGCATCGTCTACCTCGGCGACTACGGTCCGGACGCGGGCACCGCCGACCCGAACCGGGGGCCGGCGGGCAACGTCGAGTTCGCCCGGATCGACAAGCCCGGCTTCTACGGGTGGCCGTACTGCACCGCCCGCAACGACGCGTACAACGACTACACCTTCCCGTCTGGTCCGTCCGGGCCGAAGTTCAACTGCGCGGGTGGGCCGGTGAACAACTCGCCCAACAACACCGGCATCACCCAGTTGCCGCCGGCCATCTCGGCGTGGCTGCCGTACGGCGGCTCCGGATCACCGCCGGAGTTCACCGGCGGTGGCCTGTCCCCGATGGGCGGCCCGGTCTACCGGTACGACCCGAACAACACCTCCGCCGTCGCGTTCCCCGAGTACTACGACGGGACCTACTTCGCCGGTGAGTTCGGCCGCCGCTGGATCAAGAACATCAAGCTCGACCCGGCCGGCCAACCGTTGAAGATCAACCCGTTCCCGTGGACCGGCACGCAGGTCATGGACATGGAGTTCGGGCCGGACGGCGCGCTCTACGTGCTCGACTACGGCACCGGCTGGTTCAACGGCGACGCCAACTCGGCGCTCTACCGCATCGAGTACGCCCGCACGGGCCGGGCACCACGGCCGGTCGTCTCAGCCACTCCGACCAGCGGCACCGCCCCGTTGACCGTGGCCTTCTCCTCGGCCGGCACCCTCGATCCGGACGGGGACCCGTTCACCTACGCGTGGGACTTCGACAACAACGGCACCACCGACTCGACCGCGGCGAACCCGAGTTTCACGTACACCACCAACGGGACCCGCAGCCCGACGCTCACGGTCCGGGACACCACCGGCAAGACAGCCACCGCGAGTGTGGTCGTCACGGTCGGCAACAGCGCCCCGGTGGTCACCGTGAACACCCCGTTGAACGGGCAGACCTTCAACTTCGGGGACGCGGTCCCGTTCACCGTCACCGTCGCCGACGCGCAGGACGGTGCGATCAACTGTGCCCGGGTGAAGGTCAACTATGTCCTCGGGCACGACTCGCACGGCCACCAGCTCGGCAGCGTGCAGGGCTGCACCGGGGTCATCCAGACTTCGGCCGACGGCGAGCACGACACCGCGGCGAACATCTTCGGCATCATCGACGCGGAGTACACCGACCTGGGTGGGGGTGGCCAGCCACCGCTGACCACACACACCCAGGCCGTCCTGCAGCCGCGGGTGCGCCAGGCCGAGCACTTCGGTGACTCGTCCGGCGTCCAGGTCGTCGCCGGAGCAGCCGGGCACGGCGGTGCCGCGGTCGGGTACGTCGACAACAACGATTGGATATCGTTCCGTCCCTACAACCTGACCGGCATCCAGTCGTTCAGTGCCCGGGTCGGCGCCCCGGCCGGGGGCGGCGGCACGTTGGAGCTACGGGTGGATTCGCCCACCGGGCCGCTGGTCGGCTCGGCCACCGTGGTGCCCACCGGTGGGTACGCCACCTTCGCCACGGTCACCGGTGGGGTCACCGCCCCGACCGGCACCCGGACCCTCTTCCTGGTCTTCAAGGGCACCGGCCCGTACTTCGACATCGACGAGTTCACCCTCTCCACCAGCCCCGGCGGCCCGGGCCCCGATCCCGACCCGCCCACCGGGAACCTGGCACAGGGCAAGCCCGCCCGAGCTTCCAGCCTCGAGGGCGCGTACGGCGCGGCCAACGCGTTCGACGGGGCGGTGGGCACCCGTTGGAGCAGCGCGTTCAGCGACCCGCAGTGGATCGATGTGGACCTCGGGGCCACGTACTCCCTCAACCGGGTGAAGCTGACCTGGGAGGCGGCGTACGGCAGTGGGTACCAGATCCAGACCTCGCCGGACGGGGTCAACTTCACCACGATCCGTACGGTGACCGGCGGCGACGGTGGCGTGGACGACCTGACCGGGCTCACCGGCTCCGGCCGGTTCGTCCGGCTCCTCGGCACCACCCGGGGCACCGCCTGGGGTTACTCGCTGTTCGAGTTCGAGGTGTACGGCGCCACCGGTGGCCCGACCGGGCCGGGCACCAACCTGCTGTTGAACAAGCCGACGTCGACGTCCAGCAACGAGGGGGCCGACGTGGCCGGCGCCCGGGCGGTGGACGGCAGCCTCACCACCCGCTGGTCGAGCACGTTCTCGGATCCACAGTGGATCCGGGTCGACTTCGGCACGTCCACCGCGATCGGTCGGGTCAAGCTGAACTGGGAGGCGGCGTACAGCAGCGCGTACCAGATCCAGACCTCGACCGACGGCACCACCTGGACCACCGTGAAGACGGTGAC
The DNA here is from genome assembly GCF_016907275.1 of Micromonospora luteifusca. Taxonomy (NCBI): domain Bacteria; kingdom Bacillati; phylum Actinomycetota; class Actinomycetes; order Micromonosporales; family Micromonosporaceae; genus Micromonospora; species Micromonospora luteifusca. The sequence goes on along the minus strand of NZ_JAFBBP010000001.1, from coordinate 504,162 downwards.
CGGCGCCGACGGCGGAGTGGACGAGCACAGCGGCCTCGGCGCCAACGGCCGCTACCTGCGGATCTACGGCACCGCCCGGGGCACCGGATACGGCCATTCGCTCTGGGAGTTGGAGGCGTACGCGAGCTGAGTCAGCGCCGCTGACGTGGCCGGCACGGATCACCGTGCCGGCCACGTCGGTCGCTCAACTGCTGGGCGTCGGCGAGGGCAGCCTGGTGAACGGCCACGGGTAGGCGCCGAACAGGTTGGTGCACGCGGTGAGCAACTCCTGTCGAGCGTCGGCCAGGCGCAGGTTGACCGGCCCCTTGTCGACGGTGGGGTCGTTCTCCACCCAGAGCCTGCCGGCTTCCTGGGCGATCGGTCCGAGCCGCTGCCCGGCCTCCCGCACACCGGCATCGGCCGATTCGATGGCGCGCGTCGCGGTGCCCATGTCCTCGACGGGAGGGTTGTTCTTCTCGATGGTGAGCGCCACGCGGGTGCACGCGGAGGCGGCGGACTTGTCCGAGGGCGTGGTTGAACTGGCCGCGGGTGCGGGCGCTTCGGTGGGAGAGCAACCAGCCAGCAGCAGTGAGGCGACAACGAGGGTGCGGATCACGGCAGAAGCTTAGCGATCTTCAGGTCCGGATCGGGTGGCCACTTTCGCTGACCTTGCATATACCGATGACCGGTATATGCTGCCTGTCATGGCTGAGAGTCCACTGCGGGAACCGACGTTCCTGGTGCTCACCGCGCTGGCGGAGGCGCCCAAGCACGGTTACGCCGTCATCGAGGACGTGCTGCGCATCTCCGACAGCCGGGTGCGCCTACGCGCCGGCACCCTCTACGCCGTCCTCGACCGGCTCCGCGTCGACGGCCTCATCGAGGTCGAGCGCGAGGAGGTGGTGCAGTCGCGACTGCGCCGCTACTACCGACTCACCGCGCTCGGCGCGCGTCGGCTCGCCGAAGAGGCGGACCGCCTACGGCACAACGCGGACGCCGCCCGCGTGCGGCTGCGCCGCGGCGGCCTACTGAGCAATGGAGGTGCGGCGTGAGCAGCGACGATCTGGAACGCCGTTACCGACGGTTGCTGGCCGTCTATCCGTGGGAGCACCGCCGGGCGTACGAGGACGAGATGCTGGCCGTGCTCGTCGCCGGCGCGCGGCCCGGTCAGCGGCGACCTGCCGCAGGTGACGCGATGAATCTGGTCGGTGCCGGGCTGCGGGCTCGGCTGCGGGTGAGCGCACGGGGGTTCACCGGGCCGACCTGGGCGGACGCGGCGGCGGTGACGGGCCTGCTGGTCGGTTCCATCCTGCTCGCGCTCGCCGGGAAGTCACTGCTCGACCAGCTCATCCGGGACCCGAGCATGCCACCGGGGTACGGGCCGGGAAGCCCCGACCTCGTCGACTGGCTGCGGGTGGCCGGCTGGGCGGGCGTCTGCGTGGCCGTGCTGGTCGGGTGGCGCTGGTTGGCCGCCGGTCTGGCCTGGGCTGGCGCGATCGGCTGGGGCGCGCTGGTCGCTCCCCGGGCCGGTGACGATCTCACGTACGTGGTGGACACCCTGCCGCGCCTCGCCCTCGCCGTCGTGGCGGCCGCCGCGCTGACCGTGCCGGCGCCGCGTCGCCGGGTGATCGCGCTGCTGGGGCCTCGCCGATTGGCGGTGCTGCTGCTCGCACCGACCGCGATGGTGGCACTGTTGGAGATCAACCGGGTGACCAGCCCCAGATTCGACCCTGTCGGCGAGGTCAGCTACCAGGTCTTCTACGGCATCGAGGCGGGCAGCGAGCTGATCCTCTGGCTCTACGTCGCCGGCCTGGCCGCCGCCGCGTTGACCATGCTGATCACGCTGGTCAGGCTCGACCCCGGGGTACGCCGACGGATCGTCGTCATGCTCCTCCCGGTCGCGGCGCTCTCCCTGGTGATCGACAGCGCCCTCGCCGGTTGGTCCACCTCCACCATGTACATGGGACACGTCATTCCCCTGGTGCCGGCGCAGTGGGCGATGCTGATGCTCGTCCCACCGGTGACCTTCCTGGCCGGGGCACTGCTCGTCCGTCGTCGGGAGGAGACGATGCGCATGGTCGCCCTGGGCCGGGCCGCGGACCGCGAGCAGCCGGTGGGGCAGTAGGGCGCGACCCGTGGTCAGTCGTCGGCGGCCAGTGGATTGTCATCTGGAGCCCTGGTCAGTGCTGGCGACGGGGCCGGGCCGGTCGACCAGTCGATCCGGGTGGCCCTGCCGTTCGATGTCCCGCACCCATTGCCGGGTCAGTGCCACGGCGGCGGTGCGGCCCGCCACCCGTCGTCGATGCGGTGGGTCGCCGTCCCGGTCATCCGTCGCGACCAGGGACGGATCAAGTGGGTAGGCCACAACCGGCCAGCGGCCGGAAATCGCTCGAAATGGCCAGACGACCGAGGTGGCCAGCAGCGCGGCGAGCCAGTTGAGGAGATGACCGAGGCCAAGAACGGCCAGGATCGCGATCACGATGATTTCGAAGGGACCGCCGTCCGCGCCTTCAAGTGGCGGCCGAGGAAAGCGGGGACGCCAGGCGAGGCGGCGGCGGCCCACCCGCCATGCACAGAGCTGACCCGACTCGTCCCGCCACAGCGCCAGCACGGTGCGATGGTGGCTTACGAGGGCTCCGGCCGTCAATCCGCCAGCCGGTACGCCTCCACCCGTCAAGCGTCCACCTCAGCTGCGGGCACCCGTCCGGCCGAGCAGTCAGCCGGTTCAGTCGTCGGCGACGGCTACCGGCTCCGAGCCGATGCAGCGCACCTTCAACTCGTACTCGCGGGCCGACCCCTCGAACGTGACTTCGACGTCGTCGTCCGGGCCCCGGTCCACGTCCCTGACCCGGTAGCCCTGCGCGGGCGCCCAGGAGACGAGGCGTACGCCGCCGGCACCGCACTCGGCCACGGCCGTGCCGCCGTCGGTGGCGAAACCCCGGCGGACCCCGGAGCTGGCGGTCGGCGTGATGCTCGTCGTGCCCGGGCCGGGCGCGGCGCTGGTCGTGCCCGGGCCGGTCGCGGTGGCGCTCGTCGCGTCCGGGCCGGGCGGCGCGACGCTCGTGGCGGCGGGCCCCGGCTCCGGCGAGGCGAGCGCGCGTTCGATCTCCGCCTCGCTGCGCACCCCGCCCGGTGTGCCGGTGATGCTCTCGCCCACCAGTCGGATCGCACCCAGCCCGATCAGGGTTGCCACGGCGGCCGTGGCCACCCACCCGGTGGCGACGAGGATCGAACGACGGCTCATGCCCCGACTATCCCCGATCCGATGTTGTTGCCGGCACATCCCGACGCTAAGCCAGGGTTAACGCCAACGCTGCGCAGTGAGCGTGCTGGTTGTCGACGAGGTGGGAGACCGCCACAGTCGGCGACCTGGGTCGATCACGTTCCGAGCCGTCCACGAAGGGCCGGGACATCGTTCGGGCCGCATCGCCGACCGCCACGGCGAGACCACGTGGTCCTGCAGCGGAACGGTTAGCCTGCCAGGGTGGCCCGCCTGCTGCTCATCGAGGATGACCTGACCATCCGTACCCCGCTGATCCGAGCATTGCGGGAACGCGGCCATGCGGTGGCCGCGGCCTCGACCGCGATGGCCGGGCTCCGCGACGCGCTCGAAGACCGGCCCGATCTCGTGGTGCTCGACCTGGGCCTGCCCGACCTGGACGGGCGCGAGCTGCTGCGGATGCTGCGCGCGGTCAGCTCGGTGCCGGTCATCGTGGCCACCGCACGCGACGACGAGGCCGAGATCGTGCGGGTGCTCGACGCGGGCGCCGACGACTACGTGGTCAAGCCGTTCACCGCGGCGCAGCTCGATGCGCGCGTCCGGGCGGTGCTGCGACGGGGGCCCGCCGGGGCGGACGCGCAGGACCCGGCGCTCGTCGTCGGCGGGCTACGGATCGACCCGAGGGCCCGACAGGTCGCCCTGGACGGGGTGGCGGTCGAGCTGACGCCCCGGGAGTTCGACCTGCTGCACCACCTCGCCGGCCGGCCCGGCCAGGTGGTCACCAAACGTGAGCTGCTCACCGAGGTCTGGCAGATCCCGTACGGCGGCGCCGACAAGACCGTCGACGTGCACCTGTCCTGGTTGCGGCGCAAGTTGGGGGAGAGCGCCCAGCAGCCCCGCTACCTGCACACGGTGCGTGGTGTCGGGGTGCGTCTCGAGGCGCCGGCGGCACAGCCGTGAGGGCACGGCTCGCGCTGCTGGTCGCCGCGGTCAGCGTGCTCACCCTCATCGCGTTCCTGGTGCCGCTGGCGCTGCTGGTCCGCACCGTCGCGGAGGACCGGGCCACCGTTCGGGCGACCGCCGATGCGCAGAGTCTGGTGCCGGTGGTCGGCACCGCCGACGCGGCGACCATCCGACTCACCGTCGAGCAACTCGCCGCGGAGTCCGGACGACCGGTGAGCGTCTTCCTGCCGGACGGCACGGTGCTCGGCGCCCAGACACCCCGTACGCCAGCGGTGGCCCTGGCCGCGCGCGGGCAGAGCCTCACCGGGGAGTCGGCGGCCGGGCGGGAGGTGGTCATCGCCGTGCAGGGGCGGGCGGACGGGACCGGGGTGATCCGGATCGTGGTGCCGCAGCACGAGCTGACCGCCGGGGTGAGCCGGGCGTGGTTGGTGCTGGCGCTGCTCGGCGTGATCCTCGTGCTGATCGGGCTGCTGGTCGCCGACCGGCTGGCGCGCACCCTGGTCCGGCCGATCAGCGACCTCTCCGCCGTCTCACACCGGCTGGCGAACGCCGAGCTGGACGCCCGGGTCACCCCAGCCGGCCCGGCTGAACTGCGCGAAGTGGCAGGTGCGCTCAATCATCTCGCCACCCGGATCCAGGTGCTCCTGGTGCAGGAGCGCGAGCAGGTCGCCGACCTGTCGCACCAGCTGCGTACACCGCTGACCGCCTTGCGTCTGGAGGCGGAGTCGTTACGTGACCCGGACGACGCCGCCCGGATCACCGCCGCGGCGGACGGCCTCGAGCGGGCGGTCACCGGGCTGATCCGGCAGGCGCGGTGGCGCAACTCGCCGGCGGAACCGGCCAGCTCGGACGCGGCGGCGATCGTCGCCGACCGGGTCGCGTTCTGGTCGGTGCTGGCCGAGGACACGGGCCGGACCGTCACCCTCGACCTGGCTGCCGGCCCGATCCCGGTCGGTGTGGCCGCCGACAACCTGACGGCGGCCGTGGACGCCCTGCTCGGCAACGTCTTCGCCCACACGCCCGACGGCACACCGTTCGCCGTCCGGCTCGCCCGCGAGGCGGGGGAGGTGGTCCTCACCGTCGCCGACGAGGGCACCGGTATGCCGGCCGGGGCGGTGCGGCGGGGCGCCAGCGCAGCCGGGTCGACCGGCCTCGGCCTGGACATCGCCCGGCGTGCCGCGCAGGCCGGCGGCGGTCGCCTGGAGGTGCGGACCGGGCCGGGCGGCGGGGCTCAGGTGCTGCTCCGGCTCGGGCCGCCGACGTCACCCATGCAGGCATAGGCGCTGCGCCCCCGGGTAGCTGCCAGTCATGGCGCGGTATACGAAACCCGAGCTCAGAGAGCAGATCAAGGAAGAGGTCAAGGCTTCCGACAAGGGCGGCAGGCCGGGGCAGTGGTCGGCGCGCAAGTCACAGCTGGTCACTCAGGAGTACAAGAAGCGCGGCGGGGGATTCCTGGGCGAAAAGGACGAGCGGCAGAAGTCGCTGCAACGCTGGGGCGACGAGAAGTGGCAGACGAAAGAGGGCGACACTCGTGCACGCAAGGACGGCACGACGAGTCGATACCTGCCCAAGAAGGCCTGGGACGAGATGTCGGAGAGCCAGAAGCGCGCGACCGACACCAAGAAGCGCGAAGCGTCCCGCACCGGCAGGCAGTACGTCGCCAACACCGGGCCGGCCAAACGAGCGCGCCGAGATGCCACCACGGCCGGCCGGATGTCGGAGATGTCCGTCGCCGAGGCCGCCAAGCTGGTCCGTGGCCTCGACACGCGACAGCTCAAGACCGCCCTGCGTAACGAGCACGCCGGCAAGGACCGCAAGACGCTCGTCCAGCGGCTGGAGGCGGAACTCAACCGGCGCGGCTGACGGGCTTAACCCGGCCTTAGCGTCCCGACAGCGCGGCGCTATCCCGATCCGACCGATCCTCAGAGTCGACAACCGAGGAGAGGTGGACACCACGATGAAGCGCAGCAATCTGCTTCTGGCGACGGTAGGCGGGTCGGCGGTGCTGGCGGTGGCCGGCGTCGCCCTGGGCGTCAACGCCGCAAACGACACGCGGGCGGGCGGCACGGCACTCGCCGCGGCGACCGTCGCGCCGACGGACACGGACGCGCCCGGGGCCAGCGGTTCGCCGTCGGCCGGAACCCCATCGGGTACGCCATCGGCCGGAACGCCGTCGGCCGGCACCGCGCCGGCGGGCAGCGCGGTCGACGAGAGGCGTGCCGGGGAGATCGCGCTCGCCAAGGCCGGCGGCGGCCAGATCGTCGAGGTCGAGGCCGAGCAGGAACACGGCCGACCGGTGTGGAGCGTCGAGATCGTCGCGGGCGACACCGAGCACGAGGTGGACGTCGACCGGGACAACGGATCGGTGGTCAAGGCCGAGCAGGAGCCGGCCGACGACGACGATGACGACCGGTCCGGCGATGACGACGATGACGATGACGGCAGCTCCGACGACGACTGACCGTCTGAGGCCGCCGCCCGCCACGGGGATCACCGGGACGGGCGGCGGCTCTGGTCGAGGAGCAGGCGCTCCCAGTGACGCGGCCTCAGATGCCGACCCGTTGCTCCTGCACCGTCGGCTGTTCCTGGTCGAACTGGGTGCGGTACAGCTCCTGGTACCGGCCGCCCGCGGCGAGCAGGTCGCTGTGTCGCCCACGTTCGACGATGCGTCCGTCCTCGACGACGAGGATCTGATCTGCCGCCCGGATGGTGGAGAGCCGGTGTGCGATGACCACGCTCGTCCGGCCCGTCAGGGCTTCGGCGAGGGCCTCCTGAACCGCCGCCTCCGAGGTCGAGTCGAGATGCGCGGTCGCTTCGTCGAGGATGACCACGCGCGGACGGGCCAGCAGCAGCCGCGCGATGGTGAGCCGCTGCCGTTCCCCACCCGACAGGCGGTATCCGCGTTCACCGACGACAGTGTCGAGCCCATCCGGAAGTGAGCGGATCAGACCGTCGAGTCGGGCCCGCTCGAGCACCTCCCACATCTCGTCCTCGGTGGCGTCCGGCTGAGCGAACGCCAGGTTGGCACGGATGCTCTCGTGGAAGAGGTGCCCGTCCTGGGTCACCACGCCCAGCGCAGTGCGGATCGACTCGGCCGACAGATCGCGTACGTCGATGTCGGCGAGCTTCACCGCCCCGTCCTCGACGTCGTACAGGCGGGGCACGAGCTGCGCGATCGTCGACTTGCCCGCCCCGGACGAGCCGACGAGGGCGACCATCTGCCCCGCTTCGGCGCGGAACGACACGCCGTGCAGCACTTCCTCGCCGCCGCGCGTATCGAGCTTCGCCACATCCTCCAGGGACGCGAGCGACACCTTGTCCGCCGACGGGTAGCCGAACCGCACCCCGTCGAACTCCACCGCGACCGGCCCGTCGGGGAGTGGGCGGGCGTTTGACCTGTCGAGGATCAGCGGCGTGAGGTCGAGGACCTCGAACACCCGCTCGAAGCTCACCAGCGCGCTCATCACCTCGACCCGGGCGCTGGCCAGTGACGTCAACGGTGCGTAGAGACGCGACAGGAGCAGTGCGAGGGCGACGACGGTCCCGGCGTCGAGGCTGCCCCGCAGGGCGTAGACGCCGCCCAACCCGTAGACCAGGGCCAGCGCCAGTGAACCGACGACGGTGAGCGCGGTGATGAAGACCCACTGGAGCATGGCGGCGCGGATGCCGATGTCGCGTACCCGTCGTGCCCGCGCCGCGAACTCGGCGGACTCCTCGGCAGGACGCCCGTACAGCTTGACCAGGGTGGCACCGGGCGCGGAGAAGCGCTCTGTCATCCGGGTGCTCATGGCCGCGTTGTGCTCGGCGGCCTCGCGCTGCAACTGGGCGAGCCGCGAACCCATCCGCCGGGCCGGTAGCACGAAGATGGGCAGCAGGACGAGCGCCAGCAGCGTGATCTGCCAGGAGAAGGTGAGCATCACGGCCAACGTCAGAATCAACGTGACCGCGTTGCCCACCACACTCGACAGGGTGTCGCTGAAGGCCCGCTGCGCGCCGATCACGTCGTTGTTCAGGCGGCTGACCAGCGCACCCGTGCGAGTCCGGGTGAAGAACGCCACCGGCATCCGCTGAACGTGGTCGAAGACCGCCGTCCGTAGCTGGACGATCAACCCCTCGCCGATGCTCGCGGAGAGGAACCGCGTCAGCAGACCCAGGCCGGCCTCGGCGAGAGCGATCAGCGCGATCAGCACCGCCAACCGGATCACGACGCCGCTGGCGGCGCCGTCGACGATCGCGTCGACCACACGACCGGCGAGTACGGGTGCCGCCACCGTGAGAACCGCGGTCACCACGCTCAGCAGCAGGAACCTGATGATCAAGGCGCGGTGTGGTCGTGCGAACTTCGCGATCCGCTTCAGGGTGGCCCGTGACAGCGGTCGCTCATCTTGCGCGTTTATCGTGTGGTGCAGAGACATCCACGCGGTAACTTCCATGCTCATGCCGTACCTCCGATACCGGAGGTTAGGACCTCACCCGAGCTTGAGGTCAAGTCACCGCGCCGGGGTGCCGTATCCGCGGCGGTTCCGAGGTAGGTCCGTCGGACGTGGACTGTCGTGCATTGGACGACGTCCGAACCTTCCTCCGCCGCCACCCGCGCATCTATCTACCGGGCCGTCCTCGCCCTCCGCACCGCCGTCACTGGCTTCCATGATCGACGGAAAATCTAGTTGCTGCGTTTGCTGGCGTCGAGGGCAGCCTGTTCCACTCGCTGGCGGTGGTCCAGCCACCATGACTCATCGGCCGGAGGCAGGTTGTCGTTGCCGGGCAGCAGCCCGGCCGCCCCGTCGATGAGTTCCCGCACGATGTCAGCGTGACCGGCGTGCCGTTGTGTCTCCGCGATGACGTGGACCATGACCTGGTGCAACGTGACCGCCTCATCGCCCCACCACGGCACGCCGCCGACCTCGTCCAGCGCAAGGGCTTCGATGGTGGCATCGGCGTGGGCGATCGCGCGACGGTACAGCACGACGATCTCCTCGCGGGTCTCATCCGCGGTCGCCCACATGTCGGCGTTGGTCTCCGCTCCGTCACCGACGTACGGCAGATCCTGCTCGAACGGTCGACCGAACACGACGCCGAAGTAGAGGATCTCCATGGCCGCGGAGTGCTTCACCAGACCGAGCAGGTTGGTTGCGGTCCGGGTCAACGGACGCCGAATGTCGTATTCGCTGACTCCGTCGAGCTTCCACAGCAGCGCGTCGCGGCCGCCCTTCAAGTAACTGTGCAGGTCTGCCTTCATCGCGGCACTATGGCATCCGATCGGGTGTCGGCGCTGCCCCGGACGATCCACGAAACCCATGATCGGCGGGACACGTCCCAGGCACTCTTCGGTGGCGTTTCTGTTACGCCAGACGACCTGCGGCTGATCATGCCGCCGTGGGCCGTGGGCCGTGGGCCGTGGGCCGTGGGCTGTGGGCCGTGGGCCGTGGGCTGTGGGCCGTGGGCCGTGGGTCGGAGGTCGTGCGGTGAGGTGGTCGGTCCCGCCGAGGGCGCGACAACGCAAGGCGGTGCGCGTTGCCGGCCGCGCAGATGGGCCCTATATCGGGCAACGCAGACCAGTACCTGGGGGGCGTCCCAAGGGCCCGGCTCGTCGGCCTGACAGAGGTGATCGCCTTGCTCGTGTGTCTATCTGCGTCGGTGGTAGTGGTTGCGGCGGGGGACCTGTTCGGGGTCGAGCCAGGCGGGTGGGATGAACTCGGGGTGGCTGTCGCCGCCGAGGCGGACGGTCCAGTCGCTGTGGTGGAGGTGTCGGTGGTGGTGGCCGCAGAGTAGGACGGCGTTGTCGAGGTTGGTGGTGCCGCCGTCGGCCCAGTGGTGGATGTGGTGGGCGTCGCACCAGCGGGGTGGTCGGTCGCATCCGGGGAACGCGCAGCCGCGGTCGCGAAGGACGAGGGCGCGGCGTAGGGGCCCGGTGATGAGGCGGCGTTGCCGGCCGACGTCGAGGACCTGGCTGGCGCTGCCGAGCACGGCAGGGAGGATCGTGGCGTCGCAGGCGAGGCGGCGCACTGTTTCCGGGGTGAGATGGAGACCGGTGTCGAGGGTGCCAGCGTGGAGGAGGCCGGTGTCGAGGGTGCTGGTGTTGAGCTGTCGGGCGAGGCCGTCGTAGCTGGTGGTGACGACGATCTGGGCCGGTTCGCCGCCGTGTTCGGGTAGCTGCCCGGTGCGCAGGCTGAGTCGGCACACGTCGGCGAGGGCGTCGTGGCGGCGTTGCCCGGGGGTGCGGGCGTCGTCGGGGCCGGAGGGTGCGGTCAGCGGGTCGATGGCGGCGCGCAGCAGGCCGGCGGTTTCGGCGTCGAGGGTGCCGGTGAGTCGGAGTCGGCCGTCGGTTTGCTCGGACAACGTGAGGTGGCGGTCGCGGGTGGCGCGGGTGGTTTCGGCTTGCAGTGCGGCCCGGGCGGCGGTGTCGGCGATGTCGGGTGCGACGTGGTCGAGGATGCGGGTGCCGAGTTTGCGCAACAGGGTGGGGTCGAACTGCCCAGCCCAGTGGACGAGCACTCCGACGGCTTTGTCGGCGGCTTCGGGGCCGGCGGCGGTGTGCACGGTGGTGACGGTGTCGGCGATGACTCGGGCTTGGTCGAGGGTGATGGTGGCGTCGGCCAGTGCTCGTCGTACGCCTGGGTTGGCGGTGTCGAGTGCGGTGGCGAGGTCGACGAGTCGGCGGGCGGCGGGGATGGTGAGGTGGAGCCGTTCGCGCAACCAGACCGCGGTGGATGAAGCGCCCTGTGCGCGGGCCGTGCCGCGGGCGTCGATCTCGCGGATCAGGGCGAGTTTCACGGCGGCGAGGCGCTGCTCCAGGCGGTGCGCGGCATCGAGTGCCGCGATCAGGTCGTGCTCGGCCTGGGCCCAGGTGGCGGCGTCGACGCAGGCTGCGACGGCGCCATCTGCCTGCGCCAACTCCTCAACCATGGGCCGAGATTAGAACACGTGTACGACAAAATCGGGCGGCGTGATCAACTGGCTTGCGTGGTCGGGCTGAGGGACCTTCAGCGACGCCAGAACTGGCGTGGCGCGAATCCCTCACGTCGCAGCCAATGCTCGGTGTAGACGATTCGCTCCGCTTCAATGACCACGAGTGTGTCCTCGGGCGGCTCGGACAGCGGTCGCCCCCGCTCGGCGTGCTCGTTCTCCCAGCGGAACGCCGACCAGTAGTGCGCACGGTCCGGATGCTCCGGGTCAAGCACCCTGGCCGTTCCGAACAGTTGGGCACCGCGGCTGCTGGCCAGCCCGACCAGCGGCGCGAAGATGCCGACGGACACGCGCGGGTCGGCGACGATGTTGCGCATCTTCGGCGAGCGTGGCGCGGCGGTGAAGAGCACCGCGAAGCCGAGCGGGTAATACCGCACCGGTGTGGCCAGCGGCCCGTCCGGACCCGTGGTTGCGAGCACACACATGTTCTGCGACGACAGAAGGTGGGAAATGCGCTCTTCAAGCCGTTCACGATCGAGCCGCTTCGTCGGGGTGGGCCCGGACAACCACGGGTTCGTCAGCGGCATGCGACGTCCTCGATCATGGCGAGCACCCTACCCGCGTCGCCTGCCACCAGGATCGGGAGAGTCGCCCCGGGTCGGCGGGGCCGTCGGCGAACGGAAAAGATCCGTGCCTCCTCGACCATGACCAGAGCCTTGAACAGGTGTATGACAACTTTCAGTGGTCAGGATCGATCGCTGTCAGGCGGAGCGGAGACGATCGCCTCCACCACCCGCCCGGTGAGGAGCTGTGCCGCCACCGTGAGGACCGCCGTCACCACGCTCAACAGCAGGAGGCGAGAGGCAGAACTCGACCAGTGGTGGCGGTCACAGGCCGGCGTGCATGGTCAGGCTCTGCCGCAGGTGGAGTTTCGGCCTGGACCCGACGATCGAGCCGACGACCTCGCCCCCACGGAACACCAGCAGCGTCGGCAGGGACATGACTGCGTAGCGCCGCGTGGCCTGCGGGTTGTCGTCGGAGTTCAGCTTGGCAATGACCATCCGGTCGCCGAACTCCTGTGCCAGCTCGACGAGGCTCTTCTCGATCATCTTGCACGGCGGGCACCACTCCGCCCAGAAGTCGACCACGACGGGCCGGTCGCTGGCCAGAACCAGCTCGGCGAACGAGTCGTCGGTGACGGTGATCAGGGAGCTGACGCTCGTTTCCTGGGGCATGTTTCCTCCGGGTGCGCGATGGCGTGGGTGAGCTGGGTGTGCAACTGCTGACGGACCGCTCCGAGCCGATCGAGGTAGTCGTCGACCTCGGCGAGCTTGCGTCGCAGCACCAGCACGGAATCCGGACAGACGTCACCGGACGCGTTGCCCGCTCGGAGACAGGCGACGAACGGACGGACGTCGTCGAGGCCGAAGCCGACGTCGAGCAGCGCCCGGATCTCCCGGACGACCCGCAGCTCCGCCTCGTCGTAGACGCGGTAGCCGTTCGCTGAGCGCTGCGGGTGTACCAACCCGTGGGCTTCGTAGTACCGCAACGTTCGGGTGCTCGTGCCGGCCCGTTCCGCCAGCTCGCCGATCAGCATCAGACCTCCTTGATCAGCCTGTCGCGACCAGGCTAAACCTTGTCGTCAGCGTCAAGGCAAGGCTGCTCCCGGTCCCCAGCACGGCACAGGGCGCCGCGAGGCGGCGCCCTGAGCTCTGGGCTAGCCGATGCGGAACTGTTGGCCGTAGACGGCGAACGCCAGCGGAGTGTTCAGGTTGAAGTTGCCGTTGTTGAGGAACACCCGCTGGGCCGTGTCGACGCGGGAGGTGTCCGAGTGGGCCTCCTCCTTCTTCATCTCGATGACCCGCTCGTCGAGGAAGGCGTTGAGCCAGGTCCGCTCGTCGCCACCCTGCGCTGGGGGCTTGGCCCGACTCAGGGCGCGGTTGCGGATCTGGCGCATGCCCTCGTACCCGTGCATGACCGCCGCGTCGTAGTAGGCGAACTGGCCGAGCGCCCGGACCTGGTCGTTCTTGCCGTCGCGTACCGATGGGTTGAAGTAGACCCGGTCCCGTTCGGCCTCCTGCGCGGCCCGGAACACCGAGTCGTTGGCCGCGGCCCGCCAGTCGCGGGGGAAGTTGGGGTCGAGGCCCGCGTGCGAGGGGGTGCCGTTGACGGCGCGCAGCGCCGGCAGGTACGCGGCCAGCACGTTGCCCGGCTTGGTGCGCGTGTACGCCTCGACCAGTTCGAGCATGTCACCGGTGCCGGAGCAGAAGCCGATGATGCCGGCCGTGTAGCCCCGACCGTCGCCGATGTCTTCGATGTAGGAGAACTGCGCGCGCCAGTCGAGCGACGAGTTTTCGGCCGCCGAGACGAGCTGCATGGCGACGTCCTTCTTCGCCGGGTCGTCGAGGTTGGTCCCGGTGGGGGTGGTGGGCGTGGGGGTGGAGGTGCCACCGCCGGGCAGGGTCCACCGCTGGTTGGTGGTGCCGCCGCAGGTCCAGATCTGCAACCGGGCGCCGTTCGCGGTGCTCCGGTCGGTGACGTCGAGGCACTTGCCGGAGCCGGTGTTGACGAGCGCGCCGTTGCTGGCGGTCCACTTCTGCGCGGCGGTGTTGTTGCAGTCGTACAGCTGCACCTTGGCCCCGTTGGCGGTCGACGCTGCGGTGACGTCGAGGCACTTGCCGAGCGCGCGGATCGAGGTGTCGGTGTTGCCGACCGTCCAGGTCTGGGCCGCGCTGCCGTTGCAGTCGTAGAGCTGGACCGGCGTGCCGTTGGCCGGGTTGGCCCCGGCGACGTCGATGCACTTGCCGCCGAGGCCGGTGATCGGGCCGGCTGTCGCGGCGCTCGCCGACGGCAGGCCGTAGCCGACAGCGGCGACGCCGATCAGCAGGGTGCCCACCACGTAGGCGGCTCTTCTCTTGTGAACCATGGTGTTCCTCGGGGAAGGGGCGGCGTGCCGCCGGCCGGTCGGTGGCCCGGCGCGGCGGTTCGGCCCCGGCGGGCACCGCGAGCATCAGGAAACTGTATTAACAGATACCAGTACGTCGATGTGTCGTCAATCGGTGACCGCGAGGCGTGACGGCACCTGTTCATCCCGTCGTTGGCGGGACGTGCCTGCCGGTGGCTATCGTCGGGCCGTAACTGATCAACGGGCCGGTCCGTCGGAACCAGCGCCGCCCGACGGACAGAAAATGGTCATGGAGTCGAGTCTGCGTGCTCGGGTACGAGCCGGTGATCCCGGTGCGTTCGCCGAGCTCTTCGACCAGTACGCGCGCTCGGTGTACAACCACGCGTTCCGGCTCACTGCCGACTGGGCCACGGCGGAGGACGTCATGGCGGCCACCTACCTGCAGGCCTGGCGCTCCCGGGAGCGGGTCGGTGAGGAGGGCGGGTCGCTGCGGCCCTGGTTGCTCGGCATCGCCACCAACGAGGCCCGCAACCACATCCGCAGCAACCGCCGATACCGCAGGGCGGCCGCCGCACTGCTCGCCTCCGACGTCACCCTGCCCGATCACGCCGACGAGGTCGCCGGACGGCTCGACGACAGCCGACGCATCGCCGCCGCGATCGACGCGTTGACCCGGCTGCGCCGGCCCGAGCGTGAGGTGCTGACGTTGTGCCTGTGGGAGGGCCTCGACTACGAGGCGGCGGCGCAGGCGCTCGGTGTGCCCGTCGGCACCGTCCGGTCCCGGCTGTCGCGAGCCCGCGCCCGGCTTCGTACCCTCGTCGACGCCCCGCCGCGCGCCCCGCGCCCGCGGGTCGTGGACCCCTCGCTCGTGCGGGAGGGCAGCCAGTGAGCACGCCGGACCCATCCGAGTGGGCGGAACTCGCCCCACATCCCGGTGACCACAACCTGCCGGCGGGCCGGCACGAGCTGCACCGGAGCCGCCTGCTGGCGGCGATCGCGCAGGAGACGCGTACCCGAAAGCCGGCCCGCGCTGCTCTGCGGCCCGCACTCGCGGTCGCGGTCCTGGTCCTGGTCGTGGCGGGTGTCGGAGTCGGGCTCGCCACCACGTCCGGCGACGAACCGTCGGCGGCGCTCCCGTCACCCGCGGCGAGCAGCCCGGCCGCGCGGCCCGCGCCGCCCGGCGCGGTCGGCAAGATGCGGGCGTACGGCACGGTGCGCCAACTCACCGACACGGCCGACCTGGTGGTTCGCGGCGAGGTGGTGTCGGTGACCGATGGGCGGGCCGTCTACCGGGTGGCCGAGGTGCTCTACCGCGCGCCGGACGCCCCGGTGTCCACCGAGATCACCCTGGTGGCGGATTCGGCCGGGAGGCCCGGCCAGCCGACCGTCCTCTACCTGGCGCTCAGCGACCCGGAGGCGCACGGCTACGCCCCGCTCAGCGGTGATTTCGGGATCTTCGACATCGCCGGGGACAGGGTCACCAGCCGGTCACCGAGCAGGTCGGTGACCGGGCTGCGCACCGAGGACGCCGCCTCGGCGGGTCGCGGGTTCGTGACCACGCTGGCGGAGCTTCGTCACGTCGCGCGAGAGCGGGGCTGAAGCCGGAAAAAAGATGGAACTCGGTGCCCGGACCGCACAGATAGATGGCGTAAGCAGTGCCACGTTCCGGGCGCGACGACCCGGGGCGGCACCGAGACGCAAGGAGCGTTCCATGGCAGTCGACCTTCGCCGTACCCAGCCTCTGTGGGCCACGGCCGCCGCCGTGCTCGCCGTGGCGGCGTTGTCCGCCTGCGGCAGCGCCGGCGCCGCCGACCCGGTCGCCGCACCCGCCACGAGCAGCGCCGCAGCGCCGACCACCGCCGCGCCCCCGCCGATCAAGGGCAAGCTGCGCGGGTACGGCACCGTGCGGCAGCTCAGCGAAACCGCGGACCTGGTTGTACGCGGAGAGGTCGAGGCGGCCGGGTTCCGGGTCGACGAGGTGCTGCGCGCGGCGACCGGATCGTCCGTGCGGGCCGGGGCGCGGATCACGCTCGCCAGCCTCGACGGCGGTGTGGCGGACATGGCGCACATGTCCAAGCTCGAGACGGGGCAGGTCGTGGTGCTCTACCTCGCCCAGGACCCGGCGGCCTCGGCGTTCCGGACGCTCAGTGGCGACTTCGGCGTGTTCGACGTGACCGGATCCGGCGACGACGCGGTTGCGGCAACCCGGTCGCAGGCGATGGCCGTCAGTGGCCTGCTCGCCGAGGACCCGGCGGCGTCCGGCCACGGCTTCCGCACCACCCTCGGCCAGTTGCGCACCGTCGCCGCCCAGGTCAGGTAGCACGGTGAGAACGCGGACGGCACCGGCCCGGGTGCCGTCCGCGTGGTCAGTGCTCCCGGTAGGTGGCCAGGTCGAAGTCGGCGTACACGCCGTCGCCGCCGAGATCCTGCACCCACAGGCCGACGAACGCCCCGGTGAAGCCCCAGGCCGCCGGTTCGCCGTCGATGATCAGCGCGGCGTGTTCATCGGACAGGATGGTCGCGTCCAGGTCGACCGGTAGCCGCTGCCAACCAGCCCCGAGGTCGTACTCGAAGCGCACCACCGGCCCGTCGAACACGGTCCGCAGACCGACCCGGGTGACACCGCTGACGTCCACGCTCAGATCGGGGTACGGGGTGCGCCGCCCGTTGTCGGAGCTGAGCAGCTCCAGCACCGCCCGCCCGTCGTCGGCACGGGTCAGGTAGAGGTGGTGCCAGTTGAGGGTGTTGTAGTAGGCGGTGATCCCGGCGAGCTGACGGTGGTCGGCCGGGTTGAACTCCACCACGGTCTCCAGCGAGCAGTGCGTCGCTTCGACGCGTCGCGCGACCAGGCTGGGGGCCTGCCGACCGACCGGCGACTGTCCTCCATGGACGCGCAGGTGCGACGGGCGGGACCGCAGGTCGATCCAGTCCGGGGTGGCCGGCCGGCGCAGCGTCGACCAGCACAGACCCAGCTCGGCGGCGTCGAAGTCGTCGGTCGCGGGCTCCGCCGGCCACGGGTGCGCGGGCAGATCGGGTGCGACGACCTCGTCTGCTGGCACCCCTCCGGCGATCAGGGGCCAACCATCCGACGGCCACTCGACCCGCTGGATCGCGGTCTCCCGGCCCAGCACGCAACTGCCCAGCGGTGAGTAGGGGCGGCCCACCAGGTGGGCCAGATACCACTCGCCGCCCTGGGTACGAACCAGGCTGCCGTGACCGGCCTTCTGCAAGCGCAGGTCGGGCCGGCCGACGGAGCTGAGCAGCGGCCCGTCCGGGTCCACCTCGTACGGCCCGAACAGCTCCCGGGACCGCGCCACGGTGACCTGATGCTCCCAGCTGGTGCCGCCCTCGGCGGTGATCAGCCAGTACCAGCCGTCGTGGCGGTACAGGTGCGGGCCCTCGGTGACCCCGACCGGTGTGCCGGTGAACAGGAGGCGGGGCCGGCCGACCAGGCGGCGCGCGGCGCGGTCGTACTGCTGGATCTCGATGCCGCCGAAGCGGTCCCGGCCGGGTCGCCAGTCCGCGCTCATGCTCAGCAGCCAACTGGTGCCGTCGTCGTCGTGGAACAGTGCGGCATCGAAGCCGCGCCCGTGCAGTTTCACCGGATCCGACCAGGGGCCGGCGATGTCTTCGGCCGTGACCAGGAAGTTCTGTGGGTCCCAGTAGCCGCTGGCGAAGCTGGCCACGTCGCTGTAGACGAGATGGAACTGACCGTCGTGGTAGGTGAGGTCGGGTGCCCACACCCCGTTGGAATCGCCGCAGCCGCGCAGGTCGAGCAGGCGGCGGTCGGTGATGATCCCGCCCAGGGTGCGCCAGTTGACGAGATCTCGCGAATGGTGCACGCGCACGCCTGGGTACCACTCGAAGGTCGAGGTGGCCAGGTAGTAGTCGTCGCCGACACGCAGGATCGACGGATCCGGGTGGAACCCGGCGAGGACGGGATTGCGGATCGACCGGGCAGCGGTCGCCACGTTAGCCATGTCGGTCGACACGAGGGCTCCTCCGTGCGGCGTTCGGAATTTCCGGAAAATTGCGGCTCAGGATCGCTGGAAGTGCTGCCTACGCTAGCCGGTCTTTTCGCAATAGGACAGAGGTCTTGACCGTTGCGGCAGCAGCTCGTAGCGTGCCGGCCATCGATCGGTATTACCACCGACACATTGAAAGTTCCGGAGATACACGTTCGCACCTTGCCGGTTCCTCCGGCGTCCGAGCACCCCCGTGAGCCCCGACGGGATGGATCAGGACGCCGCACCACCGCGAGCAGACCTGAAGCTTCCAGCACGACGAAGGGGGGACCGTGGGCGCCGAGAACGGCCGAAACGTCACCATCGCGATGATCGCAAGGCTGGCCGGTGTCTCCGTGCCCACGGTTTCCCGGGTCATCAACGGCCGCTCAGACGTCGCCCCCGACACCCGGGAACGAGTCGAGGCCCTGCTCAACCGGCACGGCTACCGCCGGCGGTCACCGGCCCGGCGCACCGACGCCGCCCTCATCGACCTGGTCTTCAACGACCTGGACAGTCCGTGGGCGGTGGAGATCATCCGCGGGGTGGAGGACGTCGGTCAGACCAGCGGCGTCGGCACCGTCGTGTCGGCCATCCACTGGCGTATCTCCTCGGCCAAGCAGTGGCTCGACAACATGCGTACGCGCTCCACCGAGGGCGTCATCTTCGTGACCTCGATGGTGAACCCACCGCTGCAGGCCGAGCTGCGCAGGCTCCACCTGCCGGTGGTCATCATCGACCCCGCCGGCGTCGATCCGCAGGAATCACCCACCATCGGCGCCACCAACTGGGCGGGCAGCCTGAGCGCCAACCAGTACCTGATCAGCCTCGGCCACCGCCGCATCGGCTTCATCGCCGGCCCACCGCATCTGATGTGCAGCCGGGCCCGGACGGACGGCTACCGGGCTGCCCTCGGCGCCGCCGACATTCCCATCGACGACGCCCTCATCCGCCCCGGCAACTTCTATCACGAGTCCGGTTTCAGCGCGGGTACGCAGTTGCTGGCCCTGCCCGACCCGCCCACCGCCATCTTCGCCTCCAGCGACCAGATGGCGCTCGGCGTCTATGAGGCGGTCCGCAAACGCGGCCTACGGGTACCCGACGACATCAGCGTGGTCGGCTTCGACGACCTGCCCGAGGTCCGGTGGTGCTCCCCACCGCTGACCACCGTCCGTCAACCCCTGGCCGAGATGGGCATGTTGGCCGCACGGACCGTGTTGCGCCTCGCCGGTGGCGAGAAGACCGAAAGCCCCCGGGTCGAGCTGGCCACCGAACTCATCGTGCGCGACAGCGCGGCACCACCCCGGCAGCCGTCAGCGTCGTGACCGCCGTCAGGCGGCGCGGAGGGCATCGTCGACACCCGTCTCCCGGCGGCCGAGGTGCGCCGGGTCCCGAGCGGAGAGCAGGTCCAGCGCGGCCTTCAGGCAAGCGCCGTTCTCGCGGGACGAGCTGACCCGCCACGTCTGGGCGTAGCGCCTCGCGGTCTCGTCACCCACCCCGCTGGCATCGATGCCGAGACGCCTGCACAGTGCCACGGCGCGGGGGAGGTGGAAGGACTGGGTGACCACGGTCGCGCGTCGCACCCCGAAGATGCGCTCAGCCCGCGCGCACGAGTCGTACGTGTCGAAACCGGCGTGGTCGAGCACCACCTTGCGCGCCGGTACGCCCCGGTCCACCAGCCAGCCCTGCATCGCGGCGGGCTCGTTGTAGTCCGCGTTCATGTTGTCACCGGACACCAGGATCGCCCGCACCTTGCCGCCCACGAACAGCCGTCGCGCGATCTCCAGTCGGGCCGCGAGGAACGGCGACGGGGAGCCGTCCGCGTCCACCTTGGTCCCGAGCACCAGGGCGACCGGCGCATCCGGCACGGCAGCCTCGCTGTAGATGTGGCCGTCCGCCGCGTCGCGAATCCACCGCACGCTGGCCAGCGTGCCGCCGGTCAACAGCACCGCACCAACCACCAACGCGACGAGCGTACGGCGAACGAACGGCCGGCGCCGCGCGTACCACCGCCTGAGCGCACCGAATCGTCCCCGCATGCCCGTGAGACTAATCGGGCTGCGATCACGATGGTTGGCTCCCCGCCTCGCGACGGGTGGCGGACGCGACGAGGTCCGCTCGACTGGTCCGGAGCGGGACGCGGACACCACCGCAGGGCATGATGACCGGATGCCTTACGACTCGCTCCGTCGCACGTCCGTGACGGGGTGAGTTGTGGGCCCCAGCCATGATCCCAGAGATGTCCACGTGGTCGGCGTCGGTATCGACAGGTACGCGGCCGGGAGCGACTGGAGTCTGGTCGGGCCGGTCGACGACGCCATCCGGTTCGCCCGCCGGTTTGTCGCCAGCGGGGTGCCGCCGGAGCAGGTGACGTTGCTTCTGGCGCCCGATCCTGATCCGAGCGCCGTCCCGCCGGGCGTCGTTGTGCGCTCCGCAGACCGCGCAGCCGTACGGGACGTGCTGCTCCGGGAGCTGCCGACCCGACGCCAATCCACCCTCTACGTGATCTGGGGCGGCCACGGCTACGTCGATACCGGCCGGCACCGGCGGCTCTACTATGCCGACGCCACCACCACCGACGCGGGCGCACTCGACCTGGATTCTATGCTGGCCACGTTCGCCTCCGACCTGGTGGAGTCCTTCGACCGCCAGTTGTGGATCGTCGACGCGTGCCAGTTGCACGACCGCTCCCACGCGGTGGGCACCCCCGGCAACGAGACCTTCCCCGCTGGGGCACCGGCCGCTGGCCGGATACAGGACGTGCTGTTCGCCGCTGGGCTCGGTCAGGCCGCCGCCAACCTGCGGGTACGGCGCACCGGGCTGTTCAGCCGGGAGGTGCTGCGGCTGCTGGAAGCCGACGACATGGATTGGCTCGGTGACCCGGCTCGGCTGGTGGCGGCGCTGCGGGAGCGGTTCACCGAGTTGCGGGCGAGTGGGCTCACCGGGCAGACACCCACCTACCTCTGGTACCGCAACGCGCTCGGCGACGAAGGCCTCGTTCTCGGCCGGGCCCAGGCGGGGCAGTCGGTGCCGCCGGCTTCGGCAGCCCCGCCACCGGCCCTGCTGGCTCCCCTCGTGGATGCTCTGCTGGCGATACCGGAGTTCCTGCGGCCCAGCGACCGGGAGGAGATCCTGTCTCTGCTGCGGGGCCACGTGTACGCCGCGATCCGTCGCAGTAGCGCGGCGCGGGTGGACGCCATCAGTGTCGTCCGGACCTGTCTGCGGTACCCGGGCGCCCTGGCGGAACTCGTGGAGGCGGTTCGCTTCTTCGCCAGTGACGACGCCGCGATGGCCCGCGTGGAGGATGGCGCCGACCGGCTGGCTTCGTACACCTGACTCCCACGGCAAGTCGTCCATAGCGGACACCGTCACCGCCTAATCGGGGTTGCGGTGGACGTCGCTCGATGTGACGCTTTCGTTGCGCTCCAGGCATAAGCGATGATGGAGCTACTGAGTGCCATCGTCGGAAGGGTTGCCGTTCATGGAGGAAGGCCTCGCCGGTATCGAGTCGGAATTGCTCGATTTGTCGACGGTGGACATTGGGTCCTTGCCATCCGTCGACCGCACCGGCATGACTGCGGCCATCTCGCGGGTGCGGGAGAGAGTTGCCGATTCGGGGGGCAGTATCAGCGGCTACAACGGCTCCTTCCCGAGTCGGATACGGCCTACGGGGCCGGAATCGGAGGACCATGTCGTGTGATTCCGTGTCGGTGGGCCCGACGTACCTTGATCCCGAGCACTTCCATGCCCTTGCCAGTGGTGCTGGCGACGAACGGACCATCACGGCGCTCTGGCGGTCCGAGCGCAGTTGGCGGCTGATCGTGCTGCGGGCGCTCCTGGACAGTTGCGCCGCGCGGCCCGACGCCACTGGTCCGCTCGCTTCGGTCGCCGACGCCTGGCAGCTCCTGGCTGAGGCGCATGCTGCTGATCCAGCCGTCACCGAGGATGTCCTTGCCCAGCCGCAGGTAGGCATCTGGGCCGCGCACACCTTGCGTCGGCTGCACGGTGATCCCGACCCCTCCCTCCCGCTGTGGTTGGACGTCGGATACCTGCACGCGCTGGCGGCGGCGAGCGCCGTACGGGCGGGCCTGTCCTTCGACCTCGACATCCCGGCGCGAGAGGGTGTGGCCGTGTTACCCACCGTGGGGGCCGCCTCGATCCTGCCGGACGTCCTGGTCGTCCGGGCGCGGGCCCGTGCCGGGCAGGTCGAGCTGGTGAGCGCCGCCCAGACGATCCGTTGTGTGGCCGCCGACCCCAACTGGCATGCGCCGATCATCGTCGAGGTCCATGCGGACGGCGTCGAGCTCCGAGTCGAGCTGCACGATCGTGACGTGTACCGCGACCTGCGGGGCCCTTCGGCGCCCGAGCCGCTGTCGGCGCCCGAGATCGTTCGTTGGCGCGCGCTTCTCGCCCGAGCCTGGGAGCTGCTGGTCAGTCAGCAGCGCGACCGGGCCCAGGCGATCGCGGAGACGTTGCGGAGCGTGGTACCGGTGCCGCGTCGGGCCCGTTTCCGGCAACTGTCCGCATCCGGTGCCGAGGCCTTTGGTGGTGTGCTGCTCTCCGAGCCCGACGACGCGGCACAACTGGCCGTCACCCTGGTGCACGAGTCGCAGCACCACAAGCTCGGTGCGCTGTCCCATCTGCTCACCCTCGTCGAGGGCGGCGGCGACATCCGCTACTACGCCCCCTGGCGGGACGACCCCAGACCCCTTGCCGGCCTCCTCCAAGGCGCGTACGCGTTCGTCGGCATCACCCAGTTCTGGCGGTCCCACCGACACCACGCACCGTCCGGCGAGCGGGCCGCTGCGGACTTCGAGTTCGCACTGTGGCGACGGCAGACCCTCGGCGTCCTGCGGGTGCTGGCGGCGTCCGGCCGGTTGACCGGGCACGGCCAGCGGTTCGTCGACACCCTGCACACGGAGCTGAAGGCGTGCCAGGAGGACCAGGTTCCCGCCGCCGCGCTCGACGCGGCGTGCGCCGTCGCCGCCGATCACCGCGCGATGTGGCGGGGCCACAACGTACGTGTCGACCCAGCCGACCGGGAGGCCCTGGCGGCAGCCTGGGAGCGCCGTGACCCGACAGCGAAGGCAGTCGTCGGTCTCACGGTGCTGGCGGCGCCACCGGAGGGCCTGCTCGACGCCCGAGCCGTGCTCCGGAGGTACCTACTGGTCGATCCGGCCGCTTTTGGCCGACTGCGCGCCGCACCGGACGACGTCGGGGCCACGGTGGCGGGCACCACCGCGGCCGACCTCGCCCTGGTAGCCGGTGACCTGGAGCGGGCGCGCGCTGGTTACCTCGATGAGCTGCACGAGGACGTGTCCAGCGTGCACGGCTGGGTGGGTCTCGGCCTCACCCAGCTCGACCGTCCCGCCGACCCGGTGACGCGAGCCCTGCTGGGCTGCCCGGAACTCGTTCTCGCCGTCGTTGACGGGCTGCGGTCGCGGGGCCACCGGACGGCCGTCCCGGACCCGATCGAGCTGGCCACCTGGGTCGGCCGTCTGGTCACCGGCCGCGTTCTCGACCCGGTCGACCCGGCGGGTTGGCTGGCCGCCTGACCCCGCCGGGTCGACCGTGCGCCGCTACAGGGGCAGCGGGTCGATGTCGCAGTTGGCCCGGACGCCGGCGCCGATCGCCGCGACCGCCGGGTGGCGTACGCCGAGGGTCTGCCGCAGTTGCTCTAGACCCTTGTCGAACAGCATGCTCGCCTCCGCCTCACGGCCGAGGTCGCGCAGATCCATGGCGAGGTTGAGCGCACACACGAGCGTGGTGGGGTGACTGCTGCCGAGCACCTGTCGGCACAGCGCGAGCGTGTCCAGGTCGAGCGCGTGGGCTTCGGCGTACTCGCCCAGCTCATAGTGATCGCTCGCCAGGTTGACCCGGGCGGCCAGCACCAGCGCGTGCGACTCGCCGAGCCGGCTGGTCAGCCGTTGCAGGGCCGTCTGGTTGAGATCCCGGGCCTGGGCGCACTCGCCCAGCAGCCGGAGTGTCACCGCCAGGTCCACCTGTGCGCCGGCGGTGTGCGGGTGGTGCTCGCCGTACAGCCGGCGCAGCCCCTCCACCGCGATTTCCGCCGCCTCCCGCGCGGCGCGCAGGTCTCCGCTCAGCCGCTGGTCGATGGAGACCGTCAGCCTGGCGAGCACCGTGTCCGGGTGGTTGTCGCCATAGCGGGTCCGGAACCGGCGTAGCACGTCACTGGACAGGTCCAGGGCATCATGGTGGTGACCGGCCTTGCGCCGGAAGCTCGCCAACATGTGGCTCTGCCGAAGCAGGTCGGGGTGGTCGTCGTACCTCAGCATGCGACGGGCGGTCGCGACGACGTTCTCCTGGTTGGCGTGCGCCGCCACGTAGTCGCCGAGTTCGCGGCGGTCGAGGTTGATCCCGCCAAAGGTGCTGAGGCTGTCCGGGTGGTCGGTGCCGTAGATCTGCACCAGGCGCTGGTAGGTCTGGTCGTCGAGCTGGAGGGCGCGTCCGAAGAGACCGGACAGCCGCATGCTCACCGCGAGGTTGTGCGCGGCGCGCAGGGTGAACGGCTCCTCCTCACCGAAGTTCTGTTTTGCCTGCTCGTAGACGATGAGCGAGCGATCGAGCGCGCCCGCGAAATCACCGGCGACGCGGTGGTCGGCGGCCACGGCGCCGATGGCGTCCAGGGTCTCCTCACGGTCTTCGCCGAGGGTCTGCCGGTACAGCTCGAGCGTCCGGGCGTTCAGCGGTGCCGCGGCGGCGTAGTCACCGACGACGAAGTGCATGAAGCCGAGCCAGCTCGCCATCCGAAGGCTGTCCGGGTCGGCGCCGTCCGAGCCGGTGGTCCACGCCGTCCACGCCCGCTGCGAGAGATCACGGGCGCCATGGTGGTCACCCCAGCGCCAGAGGTACTTCGCCTCGTTCAGCACCATGTCCCGCACGAGCTCGTTCGAGCACCACTCGGCCCCCGAGGCGACGATGTGCGGGTACAGCTCGGCGTACCGCGGCCAGTGCTCGGCATCGTCGGGCTGATCGGGGTCGTTGCCGGCGAGCAGCATGTGAGCACCGTGTCGCATCGCCTCCCGGTCATCCGGGTCCATCTGGTTGATCAGAACGCGTTGCACGAGGCGGTGCATCTGGAACGAGTTCGTCCGGTGGTCGATCCGGGCCAGCGACAGTCGGCCGATCGTGCGGATCGCCCGGTTGAGGCGGATCGGGTTGCGGACGAGCGGATCGAGGTCGGGGTGGATGCGCAGCGCACGCGGTTTCGAGAGCAGCACCTTGCCGATCGGCTCGGAGGCGAAGTACGAACACACCTGCAGCAGCCGGAGCGCCGAGCGATCCTGCTCGCGCAGCCAGTTGAGCGACACGTTCCACGCCGCGGCGACGAGCTCGGGGTAATCCTGCTGCGACGTCGTCTCGTCATCGAGCACCGGACGACTGGCGTTGAGCAGTTCGAGGTACTCGTCGGTCGGCATCTTCGTCTCAGCGCGCCACGCCGCTGCCTGCTCCATGGCCAACGGGAGGTCGCCCAGGGCGGCGGCGAGCCGGTCCGCGTCGGTGACGGGCAGGTCCGGGCCTCGACGACGGAGCAGTTCGATGCTCTCCTGGCGCTCGAACACGTCGACCGCGAGGCTGTTCGCGATCTCCCGCCACTCGCCGTTGCGGGACGTGACCACGATGCTTCCCGGGCCGCCCTTCGGGAAGAACCGCTCCACGTCCATCGGATCCTCGGCGTTGTCGAAGATCAGCAGCCAGTTCGAGTGCGGACGGCCCACGCGCAGGGCCTCCAGCACAGCTGGCACGGCCGTGTTTGCCGTCGACGGCACCGGCAGGTTCAAGCGCGCCGCCAGGTCCACCAGCGCGGACTGGATCTGGGCCGGGCGCTCGGCCGGGATCCACCAGATGAGGTCGAAGTCCTGCTGGTGCAGGTAGACATATTCAATGACGAGTTGCGACTTGCCGACACCGCCAGCGCCGTGCACCGCCTCGGGCAGCACGGCGGTGGTGCCGGCGCGCAGGCGTTGATGCAGTGCGTCGAGCAGGTCACGTCGGCCGGTGAAGTTCGTGTTCCGTAAGGGCAGGTTGCCGACGACTGCTGGTAACTGGCCGTCGAGCCGCTGCGCGGCCGGCAGGTCGCGGGCCGACAGGGTCGGGGGGGTGCCCGACTCGACGTCCAGCATGGTGTGTGGCGCAGTGCCGAGCGGTGCCGCCGAGTCCGGCGATTTCACTGTGTCAGACATTCCGGACTCCATGGTCCTGTGAGCGGTTACGGAAGTGGGCTCCAGTACTCGACGTACCTGCCGTGGAATGGGTGAGCCGAGCGCCTGGCCCAGCCGCGCGGCCGCGACGAGGTTCGGCCCGCCCAATGAGAGGTGAACAGCCAACTCGACCCGCAGATAGGGTTCTGCGGCCGGGGTGACGCGCTCGTACGACGTGTGGCGCGGATCCTTGATGCGAAGGGTCAGGTTGCGCACCGCCTCGACGTCGTGCGCCAGCTCGTACTCCACGACGTGCTGGACCTCGACGGTTCGGTCGCGGTACCCGAGCGTGAGGAGCCGCTCGCGGACGCCGTGCGCGAATTCGTACCTGATGCGGGTGTCGCTCGTCGGCGCGGCCCGGTGCAGGACGGGCCGCACCAGATCGCTCGTCAGCACCTCGGTCAGCTGCGCCGGCCCCGCGCGCACCACCGTCTTCAACAGGGCGCGGACCACCCGGGCGTTGAGCGGAGCGGCCGCCAAACGGGTCGCGAGGGCGAACGATGACGGCGACACGGTGGCCCGGAAGCGGGCGACAACTTCGTGTGCGGTCGGTGTCCGGCTCACCGGGCGGGCGATCTCACCGTCGGGCGGCAAGAGCAACGCGGGCAGTCGTACGTCACCGGTTGGCGGTTCGGCCAGCAGACGGCTCCACTGCTGCAACCAGTCGGTGCCGCGCTCGATGACCGGGACCGCCGTCAGCCGGGAGTCGTCCTGCTCGTCGGTGGGGCGAAGGTCCAGTCCGCTTACCCGCCATGACCACCGGTGCGTCACTGAACCCAGGGCGTCCGGGCTCCAGGCCACCTCGGTCGTCTCCATCCGTCGCTCGCGCCACCGCTGCTGGGGCAGCAGGTTGACCACGGCAGTCGTCATGCTGGCGGCCCACGAGACGAGGACGGGTTGGACCAGGCCGCCGCGCCAGGCGTCAGAGCCGCCATGGGTCAGCAGGAAGACGACGCGCTGCCCGGCCGGATCGATCAGAGCCGAGGGCGCGCTGGGAGCGCTGTCGGTGCCGTCAATCACCACGAGTGCGCCGTCGTCCACGGCCAGCCGCCAGACCTCGACCGAGCTGAAGCCCCGTTGGGCGCGCAGCACCGCGACATAGGTGGCGATCTCGTCGGCCCAGAACTCCATCACCGGGTCGTCGTCGACGACCACCACAAGATCCCGGCGGTGGCGCGTCGGATCGAGCCCCAACCCGTCGGCGGGACGCGTCACGGAGTCGACGGTCGAAGGCAGCGACTGGTTCATCACGGCACCGTCGTCGATACGGTCCGCGGCAGCGGCACCGGGCGGTACCCGTTGATGGCGCGTGTGCCTGGCCGGTCTGTGCGCCGACTGACGGCGCTCCTTGTCCTCCGCTGGCCGTTACCGCTCATGCCAGGACCCTTCGCCTGTCGTCGTCGGCGGAGTCCGCCCCCCCGGGCTGCCGATCCGGATCGTCGAACAACATCACAAAGCCGTGCCCGACGTGCTTGTCGAGCCCTTCGGGGTCTTCACTCCAGGCCGACTGCCGCAGGTGCGCGGCACGATTCGGAAGGTCCTTCACTGCCGTGCCTGACGTCCGATCGCCGACCATCGACGCAACAGTCTGGCATAGATCCTTTATGGACGGTGGATCCCGGTGCCACACGATCGCCGGCACACCGGAGCGCAACCCGATGAGCAACTGCCGCTCACCGAGGCTGTCGGCGGTCGGGGTCTCACTGAGCACCAGCACGACGACAGCGCTCTCGCGTTTGAGAGTCGCTTCGAGCTGGACGTCGGCGTGGTGCTGCGCGGCGCAGTGGATCAGTTTCCGCTCGCTGGGTTGATCGGTGACACCTCGCCAGCGACTGTGCCAGAGCCGGTGCCAGTGACTGGCGCGGATCCGCTCCAGACTTCTGATGACCAGGGGATACTCCGTGGTCAGCGGGCTCGGCAGCCCGGACTGAAGCTCCTTGCGCCAGGTGTCGACCGGTTCGTTGATGAGCTGCCAGGGCAGTACGAACTCGATCGTCACCGCTCCGGCCCGTGCCGCCCAACGACGTTCGACCTCGTTGACGATCCGGTCGACGGCCGCCTCAAGGTCCCCGTACGCGACGTGGTGATCCTCGCCGCGGATCGGCTGCCACTCAGGGGACGCCCACTGGTACCAGTGGGACATGATGTACGTGTCGTCGTCGCCGCCGTACTTCTCGAACTGGATCACCAGGTAGGCGGTGGCGGTGGGGAGCGGTGCGGTCGGCTGGGCGGCGTCGAGCTGATCCGCGACCCCCCAGTCTGTCGTGAGCTGTGCGCACAGCTGGCGCAGCCGGGGCAGCGATGCCGCCGACACGGCCGTTACCAGCCGGTCGAGCAACCGGAGCCACGGTGGCACCTCACCGTGCGCGTTCGCCGATGTGAGGTGGGCGAAGAGCTC
The DNA here is from genome assembly GCF_016907275.1 of Micromonospora luteifusca. NCBI lineage: Bacteria > Bacillati > Actinomycetota > Actinomycetes > Micromonosporales > Micromonosporaceae > Micromonospora > Micromonospora luteifusca. Next base: position 475,565 of record NZ_JAFBBP010000001.1, on the reverse strand, counting down.
CCATGCGGTCTCGCACCAGGCCGGGGCGGGGGTCGCGCGGATCTCGGCGACGAACCGCCGCAGGTCGTCGGTGACGTCGAGCGTGGACAGCAGCCCGCGCAGCCAGGTGACGTCGTAGTCGTTGAGCAGCTCAAATGCCTGCCAGTCGTCGGCCAGGCGCAGCAACGCGACGGTCTGTTTGCTGTCCGGCTCGAGCAGCTCGAGGCATTCGGCGAGGCAACGCAGCCCACCTGGCCGGTCCACGCAGACCGTCACCAGCGCGATGATCTGTGGGCGGAGCAGCCCCACCTCGCGGTAGCCCAGTGCGCCGCCCAGCGCATGCCCCAGCTCCTGAAGCAGTAGCTGTCGGCTGCTCGGGTCCTGGATGACCGACGACCCTTCCAGCACGGTCGTGATCTGTCCGACGAGTCGGCGGCGTTCCTCCGCTACGGGTGGCGAATGAAGCCGCGGGGCCTCACGCACGAGCCCCGGGTGGTCGCTCGTTGCCACAACCGCGCCGAAACGGTGCGCCGGGCGTCATCAGGATGGCCCCGAGTCGAACGGGTCGAGCGTTGTCAACGCCTGCACCACGTCGGCCGCCTCTCCGGTCACCTCGGCACGCCGCCGCTCGGTGCCGTTGTCGAAGATCGCGACCACCCGGAGCTGGCCGCCGCGACGACGCAGCAGCGTCTGCAGGGCGTACCAGCCGGCAGACGATCCGATCCCCACGCCGATCTGGAGCAGGGAGTCGGTCAGCACGCCACGGGACGAGACGAACTCGCACTCTGCGGGAGGGTGCCAGGTGCCCGCCGCCAACCCTGCGGCCAGTAGTTCCTGGATCAGCTCGGGAGTGGAGTCGTCGTAGACCGGAATGCCGTCGTCATCGGCGAACGGCAGGAAGGTCACGTCGGCGCCTGGTCGTGGCCCGGGCTCGCGGTGGCTGTCCGTGGCGACAATCGAGACCTTTGGTGACATGCGCTTATGGTATTGGTGGCGGCGGCAGCCATGGCGTCGCCGAAGTGTCGCCAACTTGACACCTCGCAATGCGCCCAAACTGGACCTGCGCCTCGCGGGCCTCGTGAGATTCTTGGGCGTCGATTTTATGTGCCGTGCGCGCGGAGCTGACACCCGTCCAATGGGCAGCCGAGAATCCGTCAGGGATTCCGGGGGCGGGGACACGAGCGATGGACCACGAGGGCCATCCGTCCACCCCTTGCCGCTAAGGAAGCCCAGCCCATGCACATCCCGAAAAGGCGCGCATCCCTCCTGGCGAGCCTGCTGCTCGCCGCGACCGCGCTCTCCGGCATCAACCCACCGACCGCCAGCGCGGCCCCCGACCCTGTCACCGTGACCGTCAACGCCCGAGCGGGACTGGCGACCGTGCCCGACACCGCGCTGGGCGTCAACCACGCCATCTGGGACCAGAACCTGGGCACCACCGAGACGTCCGACCTGCTGCGCGACGCCGGCGTGCAGATGATGCGCTACCCCGGCGGCTCCTACGCCGACATCTACCACTGGAAGGACCACACCGCTCCCGGTGGGTACGTCGCGCCGAACACCGACTTCGACACCTTCATGGCGGCCGTCCGGCGGGTCGGCGCGCAACCGATGATCATTGCGAACTACGGCACCGGTACGCCTGCCGAGGCTGCCGACTGGGTGCGGTACGCCAACGTGACCAAGGGCTACGGCGCGAAGTTCTGGACGATCGGCAACGAGAACTACGGCAACGGGCACTACGGGTCGGCCTGGGAGGCCGACGACCACCCGGACAAGAGCGCGACACAGTACGCGAGGCTGGTCATCGAGTACGCCGACGCGATGAAGGCGGTCGACCCGAGCGTCAAGGTCGGCGCGGTGTTGACGATGCCGGGGAACTGGCCGGACGGGATCACCGCCGGCAGTGACCCGGGCTCGTGGAACCAGACCGTGCTCTCCCTCGCCGGCGGAAAGATCGACTTCGTGGACGTGCACTGGTACCCGGGCGGCACCGCCGCCGAGTCACTGGCCCGCACCAGCCACATCCCCGACGCGACCTACCTGCTCCGGCAGCAGATCACCCGGTACGCCGGCCCGAACGCCGACCGCATCGGCATCAGCCTCACCGAGCTGAACGTCGACGCCGGCCGGACCACCCAACCCGCCGCGCTCTTCCTGGCCGACGCCTACAGCGAACTGCTGGAGAACGGCATCTTCACCGTCCACTGGTGGAACGTGCACAACGGCATCGGCACCGTGTCGGAGGTGGCCGGCCAGACCGACTACAACGACTTCGGGATGCTGTCCAGCGGCACCTGCACCGCGGACGGCTCGGTCTGCGAGCCGCCACTGAACACGCCGTTCGCGCCGTACCACGGGTTGGCCATGATGAGGCTCTTCGCCAGGGCCGGCGACCAGTTCATCCGCGCCGGCACCGACGAACCGCTGGTCACCGCGCACGCCGTCCGCCGGGGCAACGGGGATCTCGCGGTGCTGCTGGTGAACAAGGACCCGGACAACGCCCACCAGGTCGCCATCGACTACGCCGGGTTCACCCCGTCCGGTGCCGCGCCGACCGTCTCCACCCTTACCAACGGTGCCGGTGGCATCGCCACCAGCCAGTCCGGCACCGCGACCAGCCGGACGCTGCCGGCGTACTCGCTGACCACGCTCGTGCTGCGCCCGGCCGGCACGACTGCCGGCCGGCCCACGGCGCCGGGCCAGCCCACCGCCAGCGGCGTCACCGACCGCGCCGCGACGATCTCCTGGCCGGCCGCCACCCCGGCCCGCAGCCCGATCGCCAAGTACGAGGTGTATCGGCAGAACGGCGCGGTCAGCGAGCAGTTCGGCGAGACGAAGGCCACCTCGTTCACGGTCGGCAACCTGGTGCCGGGCAGCAGGTACACCGTCAACGTGCTGGCCCGGGACACCGCCGGGCGGGTGTCCTGGGCCTCACCGCCGCTCACCTTTGCCACCGGCAGCCCCGCCGACGGTGCGTGCACCGTCCGCTTCACCGCCAGCAACGACTGGGGCAACGGCTACATCGGCGGTGTCGAAATCATCAACAACGGGACCAGCCCGATCAGCGGCTGGACCCTCACCTGGACCTGGCCGACCGGCTGGCAGCAGGTCAGCAGCGGGTGGAGCGCCACCTGGGAGCAGGTCGGCACCGCTGTGCGGGTCACCCCCACCGACGACAATCGTCAGATCGCCGGCGGTGGGAGCGTGAGCGCCGGCTTCGTCGGCGCGTACAGCGGGCCGAACGTGCTGCCCACGGCGTTCACCCTCAACGGCACCGTCTGCGCGACTGGCTGACGCTGACGCCGTGTTCCGGCTGGCTCGTGCGGAGGGCCAGCCGGAGCACGGTGCCGTTGCCTGACCTGCGCCACGTGGTTCTCCTGGCGGGTGGTGTGGCCGAGCCGGCGGGGCGAATCGTGGCCACACTGCGCAGAGTGCACCCTCCCCGTCTCCGAACGGAGTTCGCGGGATGCGGCGGGGGATCTTGACAGGTCTCCGATGAGGGGCGAGCATCCTTCCTGGATTTAGACAACGTTGTCACGGCTGAGTGCGCCGGCCCCGGCATGGAGAAGAGCGTGACGGTGTTCCCGTCGGGCTTCACGCACACGGTCGTTGAACGAAGGGCAAGTACTGTGCCAAACCCACCGGCTCGTGCGGTGCAGACCGCGAGACGCCGAACTCTCGCCGCTGTCGTGACGACGGCCGTCGCCGCGCTGGCGGCGGTCACCGCGGGCTCGCCCGCCTCGGCCGCCCCCGGTCCGCGGCTGGTCACCGACCCGGCCGCGTACGTCAACCCGCTGATCGGCTCAACGAACCTCGGCAACACCTACCCCGGAGCGGTGCGTCCCTTCGGCATGCTGGCCTGGAGCCCGCAGACCACCAGGGGCGCCCAGGTCTCGACCCCCGCGCCCGGTGGTTACGAGTACGGGGCGACCCGGGTCCGTGGCTTCAGCCTCACCCACCTCAACGGCGTCGGCTGCAACGGAGGCGCCGGCGACATCCCGATCATGCCGTACGTCGGTGACGTCACCTCGTCACCGAGCGTCGACACCTCCGACGCGACGTACGCGAGCGACTTCTCCCACGAGAACGAGACGGCGCGTGCCGGGTACTACCGGGTCGGCCTCGACAGCGGTGCGTCGGCTGAGCTGACCACCACCGCCCGCACGGGCTCGGGCCAGTTCGGGTTCCCGGCCAACCAACCCGCCAGCATGCTGTTCCGCACCTCCAACTCGGAGACCGGCAGCACCGACGCCACCGTGCAGGTGGACGCCGCCGCACGGACCGTCACCGGTTCGGTGACGGCAGGCAACTTCTGCGGCCCGCAGAGCCCGAACAACCGTGAAGCCCTGTACACGGTGCACTTCACCGCCCACTTCGACCAGCCCTTCGCCCGGTTCGGCACGTGGCAGGACGACGCCCTGACGGCGGGCGCCTCGACGGCCTCGGGCGGCACGGGCGTCGACACCGGCGGTCCGGTCCCGGGCAAGGGTTCCGGCGCCTACGTCACCTTCGCCGAGGGCACCACGAAGGTCGGCGTGAAGGTCGCCATCTCCTACGTCGGCCTGGACAACGCCGAGGCCAACCTGCGGGCGGAGAACCCGCAGAAGAAGACCTTCGACGCAGTCCGGTCGGAGGCCACGGCGGACTGGCAACGGCATCTGAGCAAGATCAAAGTCGGTGGCGACTCCGCCGACCAGCTCAGCACCTTCTACACCGCGCTGTACCACTCCATGCTCGAGCCCACGCTCACGAGTGACGTGGATGGTCGATACCTCGGCGCCGACGGCAAGCCCCAGCGGCTGGCCAAGGGCCAGGAGGCGCAGTACGGCACCTTCTCCGGCTGGGACCAGTACCGCGCCCAGGTGCAGCTGATGACGCTGATCGACCAGAAGGCGGGTAGCGACTATGCGCAGTCGCTGTTCAACTACGCCACCCAGCGTGGCGGCGAATGGGACCGCTGGCTGCTGCAGCACGGCAAGACGAGCGTCATGTCCGGTGACCCGGCGGCCCCGGCGGTTGCCGGCATCCACGCCTTCGGCGGGCGGGACTTCGACGTCAAGGGCGCCCTTCGTTCGCTGATCACCGCAGCGACGGTGCCGAACGCGAACGACTCCGACAGCGCCGGCTGCAACGTGGCCTGCGTCGGTCAGCGTCCCGCGCTCGACAAGTACCTGCAGCTGGGCTACTTACCGGCCGATGGCTGCTCCTGCTGGGGCGGCGCGGCCGAGACGATGGAGGACGCGGTCGCCGACTTCGCTCTCGCCGAGCTCGCCGGCCAGGTTGGCGACCGGGCGAACGAGCGGACCTTCCTCAAGCGGTCGGGCAACTGGAGCAACGTCTTCGACGTGACCGCGACCCCGCAGGGTGGCTACATGCGCTCCCGCAAGGCCGACGGCACCTGGGCGGACCGCACCTTCACCCCGGCCACCGAGAGCGGGTTCGTCGAGGGCAGCAGCGCCCGCTACACCTGGATGGTCTACTCGGACGTCGCTGGTCTGGCCCGCGCCATGGGTGGCAACAAGGCCGCCGAGCAGCGGCTCGACGCCTTCTTCCGCACCCCTGACGGCACCTTCGACTTCTCGGCCCGCGACCTCACCCGGTACGACCCGACCAACGAACCTGACATGAACGCGCCGTACCTCTACAACTACTTCGGCGTGCCTTACAAGGCGCAGGAGACGGTCCGGGCGGTAGTGGACCAGCTCTGGAGCAACACCCCTGGCGGCATCCCGGGCAACGACGACGCCGGCACCATGTCGTCGTGGTACGTCTTCTCGGCGCTGGGCATGTACCCGCAGAACCCGAGCCGGGCCGACCTGGTGCTCTCCGCACCGCTCTTCCCGCGTGCGGTGATCGAGGCCGGGCACGGCCGCACGATCACGGTCAACGCCCCGGACGCATCGTCCAAGAACAAGTACATCCAGTCGGTCAAGGTGAACGGTAAGAAGTCGAACCGGAGCTGGGTCCCCGACACCCTCGTCAACAAGGGCGGCACCGTCGACTTCGTGCTCGGTGCAAAGCCGAACAAGTCGTGGGGCAGCGCTCCCTCCGACGCGCCGCCCTCGTACGGCGACGGTCGGCAGCCGTACCTGGCCGGGGCGAGCCCGCAGACGCTGAAGGTGGAGCCGGGCAGCACCGCGGCTGCGACGTACAAGGTCCAGGCGCTCACCGACAAGCCCACCGTCGTGCGCTGGAAGGTCAGCGCCCCCGCCGGGCTGACCGTCACCCCCGCTCAGGGTGACTACAAGCTGACCGGTGACGGAACGGGTAGCAAGGCGCTCACCGTTTCGGCGGCGGCCGACCTCAAGGCCGGTCCGTACACGGTGACGGTGACCGCCACCACCGCCTCCGGCGCGGCGCTGCCCACGGTCACGCTGCCGGTGACGGTCGCCGTCCGGGACAGCGTGCTGTGGAACCTGAACAGCAACGGCATCTCGGCCGACGACACCAACCCGCAGGCCAACTTCGACACCGGTGGCTGGAGCTACTCCGCCAAGGCGCTCGAAGCCGCCGGGGCGACGCCGGGTTCCACCGTGTCGGCCAACGGGTTCAACTTCACCTGGCCGAACGTGGCGCCCGGCGACCCGGACAACATCCTGGTCGGCGGTGGCGGTCAGGTGCTCAGCGTCCAGGCGGCCGAGGGTGACACCAAGCTGAGCCTGCTGGGCAGCGCCGTCTTCGGTGCCGCGAGCGGCACGGTGACGCTGACCTACACCGATGGCAGCACCCAGCAGGCGGTGATCGGCTTCAGCGACTGGACTCTCGGTGGTGGGGGCGATCAGCCGTCGTTCGGCAACGTGACGGCGGTGCACACGACCTACCGCGACAAGATGGGCAGCGGCATCGAGCCGGTGGCCACGTACGTCTTCGCCACCGCTCCCATCGACCTGCAGCCGGGCAAGCAGCTCGCGAGCCTGACGCTGCCGGCCACCACCCAGGGCGACGGTGTCCTTCACCTCTTCGGTGTGGCGACGGCCTGACCTTGGGTCGGGCTGTCGCTCGGAGTTACTGACCGGCGTCGCGTGAGCGGCGACGGATGACGTGAGGGCCTGCTCTGCCGCGAGGCGGAGCAGGCCCGCACTGCCTGAAGGGGCCAGCGAGGGTGGCTCCGATCGGCTACGGGCATCGAACGGGTGAGGTGCTCGCGTTCGCGGGGTCTCCGGGGATCGGTGGCCCGTAGCGTGCGGACGTGAATGGATCACGTCTGCCTCGCCGGCTGCTGCTCACGGGGGCCGGCTCGGCCGCCGTGGCCGCGCTCACCGCCTGCCAGACCGCTCGATCCAGCCTGCCCACGCCGCAGCCGACGCGCGCCGCGACGAGCGGTACGCCGGACCAGGCAGCGCTCCGGCGGAAAATCGCGAGCCTGCTCGTGGTGGGCTTCCGTGGTGACCGGGTGAAAAGCAGCGACTGGATCGTCAGGGCGATCAGAGACGGTCTCGGCGGGGTGATCCTCTTCGACCGCGACCTGGAGACCGGGGCCGCTCGCAACGTCCGTTCACCGCAGCAGGTCACCACGCTGGTGCGGGAGCTCAAGAAGGCCGCGCCGGGCCGGCTGATCGTGTCGATCGACCAGGAAGGCGGACGGACCGCGCGGCTCAACCCGAGCAACGGGTTCCCCGCCACCAGGTCGGAGGCCGAGATCGGCGCCGAGAACTCTCCGGCGGCGACGCGCGAGTGGGCACGGGGATTGGTTGAGAGTCTCACCCGGGTCGGGGTCAACCTCAACTACGCGCCCGTCGTCGACCTGAACATCGATTCGGCGAGCCGGGCGATCGGAGCATTGGACCGTAGCTTCTCCGCGGATCCCGACGTGGTCGTCAGCAACGCCACGGAGGAGATCCACGCCCACCGGGCTGCCGGCGTCAAGACCTCGCTCAAGCACTTCCCGGGCATCGGAAGCGCTGCGGGAAACACCGATTTCGAGGTCGTCGACGTCAGCGCCACCTGGCGGCCCATCGAGCTGGAACCGTACCGACGGCTGATCCGGGCCGGCCTGGCGGATTCGGTGTTGGCGGCGCACGTGCTCAACAAACAACTGGATCCGAACCGACCGGCCTCGCTGTCGCCGAAGGTCATCACGGATCTGCTCCGCGGTGAGCTCGGCTGGCAGGGCCCGGTGGTCAGCGACGACATGCAGGCGGTGGCCATCACGCGCCAGTACGGCTCCGCCGAGGCCGTTCACCTGGCGCTGCAGGCCGGCGTCGACCTGCTCGTCTTCGCCAACCAGCAGGTGTACGAACCGGACATCTTCGAGAAGACGCTGAACGTGGTGGTCGGGCTGGTCCGGAGCGGAAAGCTGAGCCAGGCGCGCATCGACCAGTCCGTCGCCCGGGTCGACACCCTCCGCCCGAAACGCTGACCGGGCACGCTCGCGGCGGGCGGTGCCGGGGCACCTCTGCCGCTGAAGTGGGGGTGGGCGGCCGCACCTGTGCAGCACGCGCGAAGCGCCCATCCCCAACGTGGGGACGGGCGCTTCGCTGTGCCGGCTCCGTCAGGCGACCACCGACCGCAGCGGCACCTTGGCGTCGCGCAGCGCGCGCACCAGATCCCTCGCGAACGGGTGTTCGTCCACCTGGAGTCCCTCTGGGTTCGGGATCACCACGTACGCCGAGCCGTTCTTCGCGGACGCCTCGGCGTCCGTGGTGAACCGTCCGACGATGGCCTGCGTGCGCGGTAGGTCCGCCGCCGCGACCTCGATGGTGATCGGCCGCCATCCGCCGCCCAGGTCCGCCGTCACCGGCGCGGCGGCGGCGCTGGCGCGCGCCGCGTCGACGCCGGCCGTGCGCCGGGCGTCCGGCGCTGCGCTCGCCGGGTAGAGCACCGCGTTGGCCACCAGGTGCAGACCATTTTCGTTGTACGCCCGGAAGAGCGGATTGAACGCGAACAGCACCGCCCGACCGGCGCCGGTCGGCTCGTCGACGACTGCGGCCGTCCCCTTCAGTGCGTCCACGCCGACGGTGTAGCCGTTGGCCCAGAACGTGTCACCCGCCGGGTAGCTGAGCACATTGGTGCCGGTCGTGGTCGGGTTGAGGATCGGGTCGCTGTTGTTGAACTCGAAATCCTCCGCCGGGCGACCGAGGGCGACCGGGCTGGCGGTGTCCACGTCGACCCGCAGGTGCGAGCCGATCACCAGATAGTCGGCTGGCTTGGTCTTCTCGGTGGTAGAGGTGAGCCCGGCGGCGCGGGCCAGGCGGGTGCCCTCGTTGCGCAGCCCGATGTAGGTGTGGCCCTGGGCGATCCAGTCGCGCAGGTTGGCCTGCCCGGCGGCGGTCAGACCGCCGGTCGCGTTGCTCCCGTCCGGCACCAGCAGCACCGTACGTCCGGTGAACGCCGCGGTGTTGTCGTTGATGTCGGCGGTGCTGACCGGGGTGAGGTCGAGCCCCCACCGCTTGCCGAGCACGTAGCGGGCCTCGCCGTGGGAACCCGACGTGGTGGAGATGCCGGCGCCCTGGAACAGCCCGACATCCGGCAGGGCGAGCGGGGTGCCGGTGGGGCGTCCGCCCGGGGTGAGGGTCACGCCGAAGGATTCGGCCAGCTCGTCGACCGTACGGCTCAGCTTTGTCGCCGGGACAGCGACCCGGCTGGTTCGCAGGTCACGCACGAGCGGGACGCCTTGGCCGAGCAGGGTGAAGGTCAGCTCCGCGGCGGCCGCCGAGTCCAGCGGGTACGTGTAGGAGCCCCACGGCACTGCTGGCGCACTCCGTCCGCCGGAGATCTGGCGGACCAGTTGGGCCTTCGGCCGGACGTTGTCGCCGGTGTAGATGGTGGAGACGCCCATCAGCAGCGGGTTGCTCCAGGACGACACGTCGTAGAAGTACGGGAACGGGACATACGGATCCTCGCCCATGATGGCCTGGATCCAGTGCTTCTGCGGTTGGTCCATCGGGATCCAGTACGCGCCCTTCGGCACGGTCACGTTGGTGGCCGTCCGGCCGCCGAAGACTCGCGCAGTGGGCACCCGGGTGGGCTTCTGCACCTCGTACACCTCGACGTCCATGCGACGCAGCCGTTCGACGAGCTGGCGGACATCGGCGAGCTGCCGGTCGGGCAGCAGGAAGTACGAGCGGATCTTGATGTCGGGCACCGGGAACTGGACCTCGTTGGTGGGCTGCACGACCTCGTTCGGCTCCAGCGTGCCGGCCCTGCCCTGGGCGAGCGCGTCGGTCCAGATGTCGAAGTAGCCGCTCAGCACCTCACGCTTGTTCGCGGCGGCCCAACCGAGCGTCGACCACTGGGTGTTGAACTGCTGCTGGACACGGTCGGCCACTGCCGACGTGCTGCCCTTCTCGTACGTCATGCCGGCCGCGCCGAAGCCGGTGGTCGGCACCGTGTCGCCGTAACCCATGAAGAACATGTCGTACGTGTCGTAGTTGAAATAACACTCGGTGGTGACGGTCTCGTCGCAGGCGCCGTTGAAGCCGAAGCCGGCCTTGTTGGCCTCACCGATCCGGTTGATCCAGTCCACCGCCTCGCCGGCGATCTCGTGGTGGATCGGGTCGGCGTTGGGTGGGAAGAAGTACTGGCGGCCACCCATTTCGTGGGCGTCGATGAAGACCTGTGCCGGGTAGCGGCGCAGCAGTTCGAGTTTGCCGTCGGTCTCCTGCTGGGTGCGGGCGAACCAGTCCCGGTTCAGGTCGAAGCCGAACTCGTTCTGCCGCCGGGTCGCGTCGCGCCCGTCCGGGTTCTGGGTGGGGACGATGATGGTGACCAGGTTGTCGTTGCGCTGTTCCACCGCGCAGGACAGGCCCGCCGCCAACTCGTACAGCGTCTTGAGGGCGGCGTCGGTGCCGCTCTTCTCGCCGCCGTGCACGTTCGCGGTGACCCAGACGATGGCCGGGCTGTCCTTCGCCGTCCGGGCGGCCGTCCGCGCGCTGGTCCGGCGCGGGTCACGCAGGTCCCGGACGTCGTCGGCGATCTTGCGCAGCGCGGCGGGCCGCACGTTGCGCTCGTTGGACACCACCGCGTACGGCAGCGGCTGCCCCGTCACGCTGGTGGCCAGCACGCCCGTGGCGACCCGGTTGGAGGCGCCGTCCACGGCCCCGAGGTACGCGCGGACCTCGTCGTTGGTGACGACCCGCTCCTGACCCACCCCCAGGGGGAAGCCGAGGACGGCCTCCGGGGTGGGGACGGTGCTCAACCGGGCGGTCGGGTCGTTGCGGCAGGGAGCCGGCCGAGCGGCGCTCGCGGCGGACGTGCCGCTGAGCAGGGGAGTCATACCGAGGAGGAGCGCGACCGTGGCGGCACTCGCCAACCGCCTCGGTCGAACCGTCCAGAATGGACGTGACGATGGGGACATGTCTCGGGTTCCCTTCTTGGGGGAAAGCCTCGCAGTGGCCGGAGCCTATGAACCACCGGTGCGGCGGTCAAGGTCTGATCGACTCCGGTGACTTTGCGGGCTCCCCGGAGCCGGCGCCGGCTGGCAGGATGACGGTGTGGGGTTGTCCTCGCCGGAAGGAGAAGACGTTGCCCGCGTCTCAGGAGACGATCACGCTCTCGGTTCATCCAGATCTTCCCTCCGCCGATGCTCGGCGTTCCCTGGCGTCCTGGCTGCGCAACGAGGAGCGGCTCCGCGGGAAGGTCACTGCCGCGCCTGCCGCCGGATCGACGGCACCACCCGACGAGATGTCGGCCGGGGCCACAGACGTGCTGCTGGTGGCCGTCGGCAGCGGCGGTGCCGTCATGGTGCTGGTGCAGGCGATCGCGGGGTGGCTGACCCACCGCCGCGAGGACGTGACGGTGAAGCTCACCCGTCCGGACGGCTGGTCCGCCGAATTGGACGTCCGTCGGGCTCGTGACATGGACCAGGTGACCGCACTCATCGAGGCCGCGGTGCGCGCTCTGGCGGACCACCAGCCGTCAGCCGAGACGAACGATCCGTGAGTCGGCCGGACCCGTACCGGTCCGTGGCACTGCTGATCGGCACGGCCACGCACGACCAGCAGTCACTCGAGGACCTGCCCGCCGTACGAGCCAACGTCACCGAGCTGGCCAGACTCGTCACCACCGGGCCGGTCGACCTGGTCGCCGTCGAACGCTGCACCCAGCTCCTCGACCTTCCGCACCCCCGGGAGGCGGGTGTCACGATCGCGGAACGCTGTAGCGAGGCGGAGGACCTGCTGCTGGTCTACTACGCCGGTCATGGCCTCCTCGACGACAACGGGGAGTTGTTCCTCGCCCTGCCGGGCACCGACCCCCGCCCGGACTGGCTGAAGTACACGGCGATTCCGTTCAGCTGGATCCGTGACGCGATGCGGGACAGTCCCGCCCGTACCAGGGTGTTGATTCTCGATTGCTGCTTCGCGGGCCGGGCGCTCAACAACATGTCCACTGCGGACGCGGAGAACGGGCTGGCCGACCGCAGCGAGATCCAGGGCACGTTCACCCTCACCGCGACCTCCGACAACGTCGCCGCCATCGCGCCGGTCGGTGCCGAGCACACGGCGTTCACCGGTGAGTTGCTTCGCCTGTTGCAGCACGGCCCACCGGTGCGCGACGGCCACCCCGCCGGGGACGACCTCACCTTGAGCGCCATGTATCGGCACCTGGCGGTCACCCTGCCCAGCCAGGGCCTGCCTCGGCCGCGTCAACGCAACACCGACCTCGCGGCTGATCTGGTGTTGCGCCCGGCCCGACCCGCACGTCCCGCCCTACCGGTCGCCGAGGGCCAACCCTCGGGTGAAACGCCCGCCGCCCCTCCAACCGTCAGCCTGCCCGCACTGGCCGAAGCCCGGCCAGTGATCGACACACTTCGCCGACCGCAACGGCTGTTCCACCCATTGCACCTGGACCTCCTACGGGCGCATCGAAGGCGGCTCGCGGCGTCCGTTGGCTTCGCCGCCCTGTATCTGGCTGTCGTGGCAGCGCGGGCGGCGAATTCCGACGCCACACTGGGCCGGGTTGGCTGGGCATGGGCTGACCTGCGGCTCCTGTTCCTCGACCTGGTCGCGGCGACGATCGGCACCGGGCTGGCCGCCACCGCCGCTCGTGACATGAGGGCAGGGTTTTCGAGAGACGCAAGGATCAAGTGGGGCCTGGCCATTCTCATCTGGGGTGTTGTCGTCGTGATCATTCTGGTGGTGACGGCGGCCGTGTTCGTTGCGATGCCAGTTGTCGGCGAGAGCGCGGGCATCTACACCGTCGCCCTCGGCGCCTGCGCGTTCGCGTTGGTGATGTGGTGGCTCGGCGGTGCAGGGTTCAACTCGGATGGTGACGGGCCGCGTTGGTGGTGGCGTACTCCGGTCGCGGCCGCCATCTTCGTCGGCACTCGGTTGGCGCTTGGCGTGCTCCCTGATCCAAGGCTGTGGCGCGCCCGGTTCGGGGAAGTGTTCGAAGATCACACCCTGGGGGCGGTGTGGACAGCGGCCGGGCTCCTCGCGATCGGGTTCCTGGTCATCGTCCAACTACACGACGTCGTGACCGGTCACCTTGCGTTGGCGAAACGGCCGCTCGTCATCGCACTCTCCAAGCAGGGCATCGGCATTCGGACCAGAACCACGAACAGGTTCATCGCCTGGCACCACCTGGACCGGGTCTTCGTCGCTGGCAACGCCCTCGCCATCGCGTTCAAGCGGGACTATCCCGAGGTGGAGAAACCGCGCGAGTTCAGCTACTCAGCCGCCCTCGGCGGCTTCCCAGTGGCCGACATCCGGCACTTCCCGCACACCCGCGCGGAGATCCTGCACGCCCTCTCGCATTTCGCGGGCGCCACCCTGCACGGGGTCACCCCACCCGGTCCTGAGGAGGATCACTGGCCCACCCGCCCGGACGGCAGCCTTGCCTTGCGCTACGAAGAGCGCTGGAGCACCCAGTGAGCTGACCCCGACCCGCCGCCGACGAGGAATCGGCCGGCGGCGAGTCGGGGTCGAGCGGGGTACGCCTACCAGGTCGTCAGCCCGAGGCCGATCGTCTTGGTCAGCGTGGCGTTGTCGTCGTCGCCGTCCAACGACCAGATCATCGCGCCGGCCAGGCCAGCCCGTCGGATGTAGAGCATCTTCTGCAACACGACCGCCGGATCGTCGTACGTCCACAACGTCGTACCGTCGAACAACCAGGCGTGCCCGGTGCGGAGGTCGCGGTGCACGGTGTAGCCGTTGCCAGCCAGGTTCTTGAGGTTCTTGTAGTCCTCGTACCCGGCCTCGAAGGTCGCCGGCGCGGGCGCGGCGGCGGGCTGGAACAGACCGTTGCCGCCGCCGGTGACCCCGGTCCAGCCTCGGCCGTAGTACGGGATGCCCAGGACCAGCTTGTCACGCGGGGCGCCACGAGCGATCCACCCGTCGATGGCGACCTCGGCGGAGAAGTCCGGGTCGTCCGGGGCGCCCGCCGGCACGCGCAGCGCGGACTGCTGGTTGGTCACCGCGTCCCAGCCACCGTGGAAGTCGTACCCCTGCACGGTGGCGAAATCCAGGTACTTGAAGATCTTGCGACCCTCGTAGCCGGCGTCCATCGTGGCCGGGTTCGCCGGCAGGAAGGCGGTCAGCGGGTGGTGGGCGCGGGTCGTGCGCCCGTACGCGTCGAGCTGCCGGCGGAACTCGGCGAGCAGCTTGGTGAAGTTCTCCCGGTCCTCCGGGCGGATGACGTTGCCGGGCTCACCCTCCCAGTTGGGCCACTCCCAGTCGAGGTCGACGCCGTCGAAGACGCCCGCCGCGGCACCTGGGGCGCCCGGGAGGTTGCCCTTGAGGTAGATGTCGATGCAGGACGCGACGAAGGCCTTGCGGGAGGCGTCGGTGCGGGCCGCGTTCGAGAAGTACGTCGACCAGCTCCAGCCGCCCAGCGAGATCAGCACCTGCAGTTTGGGGTGCTTGGCCTTGAGCTTGGCGAGCTGGCCGAAGTTGCCGTTGAGCGCCTGGCCCGGGGCGTCCGCGACACCGTCGACGCTCTCCTCGGCCGGGACGGGGCGCTGGTAGTCGGCCCAGGCGTCGCCCTCACCCGGACCACCGTCCAGGTAGCAGCGTCCGTCCTCGCTGACGTTGCCGAAGGCGTAGTTGACGTGGGTGAGGCGGCTCGCCGCACCGGAGGTGTCGAGCTTCTTGACCGGGAAGGCGCGGCCGTAGATGCCCCACTGGGTGAAGTAGCCGACCCGGTGGTAGCCGGCGCGGCGCTGCTGCTTGTCGCTGGCGCTCGCGGCGGTGGGCGGGGCGGCGGTGAGGAGCAGGGTCGCCAGGACGACGACGGCGGTGAGACGGCGGTGACGGAATGGTCGCATCGGCACACTCCCACGAAGGTTGGAGCACAATCAGTAAAGATACTTATCTGATTGATGAAGTTAAGCCGATCACAGTCCACGGTCAAGAGCCGACCGGATCCCGGGAGCCGTCTACGCATCGTCATGTTCTGCACCGCAGCCGCCTTCGGCTACCTGCTGACCCGCGTCGACACCCGGTCCGCCACCACCCTGATGCCCTGACGAGGGGCGTCAGCCGTCAGCCGACCTGGCTGTTGTCCTTGAGTGAGCCCCAGCCGTGCCACCGGTCGATCTCGATGAGGGCACTGACCCGGGCACGCTCGCGCCGCGGGTACGCGTTGCCCGTGTAGTGCAGGGACAACCGGTCGATGTCCGCGAGATCCTCGTCGGCGCGCAGCTCGGCGACCTGCCCGACGATGCTGACATGGGTGTACCACCCGGCCTCGTCGAGCACCGTGAGGGACACCCGGGGGTCGTTGCGCATGTGCTCCAGCCGGCGGCGGCTCTCGTCCACGTTCACCAGGATCCGGCCGTCTTCCCACAGGTACCAGGTGGCGGCGGACACCGGCTGACCACCGTTGCGGAGTGTGGTCATGACCGCCGGGTTCGGCTTCCGCAGCATGGCGACCGCGGCCTCGGGAAGTGGTGGCTTGGACATGAAGTCTCCTAATTGCGTCAGCGTGTACCCCTGCACGTTACGCACCCGCAGGCCCCGATCATGGTGGTACACGCAGGTACATCGCGCGGTCAGCCGAGCCAGCGGCCGTCACGCATGAGGACGCGTCCCTTCAGCTCGTTCGCCTCCCGCCAGGCCTGGATGCGCTGCGGTCGGATCAGAAAGTACTGGTAGGGCTCGTCGAGACCGCTCGGGTCGAAGCCCGTCTTGGTCGCGAACGCGTCACCCGTCTCCGGGCCGAGGTCGGCGATGTCCACCGGCACAGCGGTGCCGTCGACGATGACGACGTCGCGCGTCGGTCCGAGGCTGAGTCGTACCCGGCCATCCGCCACCAGGTTGCGGCCGGTGACCGAGGCGCGCGGCGTTGAGACGAGGAACGCGGTCCCGTCCCAGAGGAACGAGAGTGGGATGAGGTGTACGCCGCCCCCTGGGGAGCCCGCCGTCGCGACCCAGAGGTCGATGTCGCCCTCCAGTCTGGCGCGAGTGTCCCGAAGCCTCTGCTCAAGCCCACGCGGCGGAACGTCCGTCATGCTTCCTCCAGTCACTTCGCGGTGGCCAGCGATGCGGCTTCCCAGGCGAACCCGTCCGGGTCGGTGAAATGCCCGCTGTCGCCGCCGATCGTGAGTCGGTGCGACCCGGTGCCGCCGGGGGCGACGCCGACGTCCTTGGCGAGGGCACGACGTCGGTACAGCGCCAGCTTCACGGGGCTGGACCCAGCAACGAACTCGACGTACATGCGGCCAAAGCTCTTCGCCACGGCAAGGCCGTGCTCGACGTAGAACCGCTTGCTCGCAGCCACGTCCGCGACTCCGAGCAGGAGCACGATCTCGTCGATCTGCCGGGTAGCCGGGCCGCTGTCCTTCTTCGCCGAGGTCGCGATCTTCCAGATCGTCCCGTCCGGGGCTTGCACGACACCGCCGTAGCCCCAGAGCGACTTCGCGGCAGGCTTCAGCGACGTGGCACCGGCGTCCAGGGCAGCGCCGACCAGGCCGTTGACGGTGGCTGGCTGGGACACCGTGAGCGCCAGCGTGAACCCACGGAAGCCGCTCGTCGGTGCGTCCGAGGCCCGCAGGCGAATCTGCTTGTCCAGACCGAAGGCGGCGGTGTGGAAGCGCTGGGTGGCCGCGGGGTCGGCCACGTCGAGGGTGACGGATGCGATGGATGTCATGGCGATCACGCTATTTGCGGTCGGGCGACCGGCGCTTCTCGATTCCTGACCGGTCTCGTCGGATGTCGCGAACGGCGCAAATCGAGGACCGGACGGCTCAGCGAAGCTCTTGGATGCGGATCAGGTTGCCGGCGGGATCGCGGAAGGCGCAGTCGCGGATGCCGTACGGCTGCTCGGTCGGCTCCTGGACGACCTCGGCGTCGCCGGCCTGCACCTTCTCAAAGGTGGTGTCGAGGTCCCGCGTGGCCAGCAGGATCCAGCCGTAGGTGCCCTTGGCCATCATCTCGGTGATGGCGCGGCGCTCGTCCTCGGTGGTCCCGGGGTCCGCGGCCGGCGGCGCCAGGAGGATGGACGTGCCGGGCTGGTCGGCGGGGCCGACCGTGATCCAACGCATCGTGCCCTGACCGACGTCGCTACGGACCTCGAAGCCGAGGGCGTCGCGGTAGAAGGCCAGGGAGGCGTCCGGGTCGGTGTGCGGCAGGGAGGTCGTGTGGATCGTGATGTTCATGTCGATCATGCTAGGGGTAACGCAGTACCCGCGTGCGGGTCCCCGTCCGCCCCCGGAGAGGATGTGGTCATGAGTAGCTCCGCACTGCCCAGGCGTGTTGTCGTCACCGGCGCCACCGGCAAGCTCGGTCGCGCCGTCGTCGCCCACCTGCGCGTCGTGGGCGTCGACGTGCTGGCGGTGGACCGTGCCGGCGGACGCGACCCCCGCGACGTGAACGGCGAGTTCCTCCTGGTCGACCTGACCGACTACGGGCAGGTGGTGGAGGCGTTCACCGGGGGTGCCGACGAGCACGCCGGCGGGGTCGACGCGATCGTGCACCTGGCGGCCGTCCCGGCGCCCGGGCTGATGTCGAACGCGACGACGTTCGCGAACAACTCCGCCGCCACGTACAACGTGTTCGCCGCGGCCAGGGCGGCCGGGATCAAGCGGGTCGTGTGGGCGTCGAGCGAGACGGTGCTCGGGCTGCCGTTCGACACCCCGCCGCCGTACGCGCCGGTCGACGAGGAGTACGCGCCGCGGCCGGAGTCCACGTACTCCTTGAACAAGGCACTTGAGGAGGAGATGGCGCGGCACTTCTGCCGCTGGGACCCGGAGCTGGTCATGGTGGGTCTGCGCTTCTCCAACGTCATGGACGTCGAGGACTACGCGCCGTTCCCCTCCTTCGACGCCGACCCCCGACTGCGGCGGTGGAACCTGTGGGGCTACATCGACGCCCGCGACGGGGCCCAGGCGGTCGAGCGGGCGCTCGCCCACGACCAGCCCGGTGCGGACGTGTTCATCATCGCCAACGCCGACACGGTCATGACCAGGTCCAGCGCGAGCCTGATGGCCGAGGTCTACCCGGGCGTGGAGATCCGTAAGGAGTTGGGCGAGCACGAGACGCTGCTCAGCATCGACAAGGCGCGACGGGTGCTGGGCTTCGAGCCGCAACACTCCTGGCGGAGCCACGTTTAAGGGCGGTCAGCGCGCGGCCTGGTAGGCGCGGCCGACGGCGGTCGCCTCGCTGCCGGTGCGGAAGAGCCCGGTCTGGTCCTTGTCGGTGGCGGGCAGGCCGAACCAGGCGTACCGGTGCAGCCAGGTCAGGCCACCCAGCATCCGGGTCGCCGCGGTGAGGAACGCGGCCTGCTGCGCCTGGGTCGGGAAGCGAACGCCGTCGGAGAAGTCGATCAGCGCGAACTCGGTGAGCCAGATCGGCAGCCGGTAGCGGTCGTGCACGGCCTGAAGGTACGACTTGAGCTGGTTGACCGCGTTGGCGGTGGTGAAGTCCCCGCCGTACCAGTGCAGGGCGATGAAGTCGACGCGGTAACCGCGCTGCTTGACGCCGGCCATGAAACGGTCGAGCCACTCGCCCGGCCGGTCACCACCCCAGGCCACCGCCGGGCTGCCCAGCGGAAGGCCGGTGGCTTCCAGCTGCGGCCACAGCTCCAATGCCTGTTCCACGCTCATCTCCGCCTGACCGGCCAGGTCCGGCTCGTTGAACCCGAGCAGCTGTCGACCGCTCCTCTTGGCCTGCTGCAGGTTGCTGGCGGTGACGCTCTTCGCCCCCCAGATCATCGGAACGAACTCGGCGCCCTTCGGGCTGGTGACACCCGGGTGGGCCACATCCCAGGTGTAGTACCAACTCGCCCCGGAGCTGGCCAACGCCTGGCTGACGCCGTCGAAGGTCCACACCCCGACGCCCTTGCGCTTCGTGCTCACCCCGGGCGCCGCCGGGGCGACCGGACGGGCGGTGGTCGGCTTCACCGTCGGCGTGGTCGTCGGCGTCGGGGTCACCCCCGCCGGGCTCGTCGTGGCGGTGGGCGTGGTCGCGGTGAGTGGGCTGGCCTGCGGGTTCGTCGGCGGCAGCGCGTCGACCGCCTGCGTCGCCGCAGGGGCGGGCGTCGGCCCGGTCGGCTGCACCACGACGATCACCCCGGTCACCAGTACGGCGACCACCGCCGCCACGGCGAGGGGCCACAGCAGACGCCTCACGCCGAACGGGAGGTGAGCGCGCAGCCCGCGTCGGGGTTCCGCGTGAACGCCCCGGTGCCTCTTCGCGGGGTCCGCTTCACCCTGGCCGGTCGCGTGCATCGTCGACTCCTTCGTGTGGTCGCATCGCTACTCGATGCTGTGTCGGCGGGAATCCCGCCAACGCCTCACCTCAGGAGACTCGCCAGCCGTACCCGGATAACAGTTCCGGCGGTGTTGGCGCGCGTTCGCGCGGCGGACGCGCCCGGTGGATTTGCGCGGCAGCCGACCGGGACGATCGTCATCGACGCAGGGTCGTGGATGGCGTCTCGCCGAACCGCGTCCGATACTCGGTCGCGAACCGACCGAGGTGCACGAAGCCGTGCTGCAGCGCAACGGCGGTCACGGACGCCCCCGGCTCGGCCGCGTGCAGCGCCCGGTGGGCGGCGTCCAGGCGGCAGGCCCGCAGGTACGCCGTCGGGGTGGTCCGCAACTCCCGGCGGAAGCAGTCCTGCAGCGTCCGTACGCTCACCCGCAGCGCCTGGGCGACATCACCGACGGTCAGTGCCTCGCCGTGGTGGTCGGAGATCAGGGCGCAGGCCCGGCGGACGAGGCGTCCGGGGTTGGGGTGGTGGCCCGGCTCGGCCAGCAGGTCGGAATGGGTGTGCCGGTGGGCCAGCAACAGTTGGCCGATGAGCGCCTGTTCGAAGCGGGCGGCGACCTGTGGGTGGTCGAACAGGGACGCGTCCATCGGCTGCGACAGTTCGTCGGCGAGGAACGCCACCCCGCGCGCCCACGCCTGCGCGGTCGACGTGGTCATGACCATGCCGACGTCGAAACGGACCGGGTCCTCCACCGGGCGGCCCAGGAGGCGGGCGAGTTCCCGGTCGACGGCGCGCCGGTCGGCGTAGAAGATCCGGTGTGGCGACCCCTCGGACCAGTGCATGTCCGAGGCGTCGTACGGGGAGAGGACGGAGGCGACGCCGGGGGTCGAGGTCACGGTGTGGCCGGCGTGCCGGACCACCGTGCTGCCGGCACGGGGGATCTGGACGAGATAGAAGGTGTCCAGGGCGGGGGGTTGGATCCGGACCGCCTGCCCGTAGTCGAGGTCGATGACGCCCACCCCGCCCACCCGGCGTGCCGCCATGCGGAGTTGGATGCTGCGCACGCCCGCCTGCGGGATGAGCCGGTGCGGACAGAAGACCCTGCCCACCTCGGCACGAGCCTGATCGACGTCGTCCGTCCGGACCGTCACGGCATCCATCCGACACCTCCTGGGCGCCCTGGTGCGCTGACCATAAGTCGGGACCGGGAAGGACGGTGCCGGAAAGCCGCCGACCCGACACGGACCAGTCCGGTGCGCGCAGTGGACACACCTCGCGCGCAACGGATAGCGACCTCCGCGGCCTGCTCGTTAGCGTGCGCTCACCACCGCTGCCACGGTTCGCAGCAGTGGTCCACGCACCTCGGAGGGGACCATGAGGATTGCCGTCGTCGGCGCTGGATTCGCCGGTCTGAGCGCAGCGAAGGTACTGCGGCAGAGCGGATTCGACGTCACCGTGTTCGAGAAGGCACCCGACGTCGGTGGGGTGTGGAGTCGCACCCGGCGTTACCCCGGGCTGCACACCCAGAACGACAAGGGCACCTACCACCTCTCCGACCTGCCGATGCCCGCCCACTACCCGCAGTGGCCCTCGGGTGAGCAGGTGCAGGAATATCTCGAGAGCTACGTGGAGAAGTTCGGGCTCGCCACCGTACTGCGCCTGTCCACCGAGGTTGCCTCCGCCGAGCTCGTCAACGACGAGACCGGGTGGCTGATCGCGTCGCGGCCGGCGGGCGCCCGGGACCCGGTGACAGTGGAACGGTACGACCACCTCATCGTCGCCAACGGCATCTTCTCCGACCCGCTCGTCCCGTCGTTCGACGGTCACGCGACCTTCGCCGCCGCCGGTGGACGCGTGCTGGCGGCGGGGGAGTTCCACGACGTCGAGGCGGTCCGAGGCAGGAACGTCCTCGTCGTCGGCTACGGCAAGTCGTCCTGCGACGTGGCGATCCCGCTCAGCGATGTCGCCGCTCAGACCCACGTCGTGGCCCGCGAACTGCTCTGGAAGATGCCCCGCAAGCTCGGCGGTGCCCTCAACTACAAGTACCTGCTGCTCACCCGGATGGGTGAGGCGCTGTTCCGCTACCTCAACCTGAAGGGCTTCGAGCGATTCCTGCACGGCCCGGGGAACGGCCTGCGCCGACGCATGGTCGAGAGCGTCGGCTCGGTCGCGACCAGGCAGCTCAAACTGCGCGAACTGGGTCTCGTGCCGAACGGCAGCTTCGAGGACATCGCCCGCAGCACGGTCAGCCTCGCCACGGAGGGCTTCTTCGAGCGCGTCACCGACGGCCGCGTCGCCGTGCACCGCGACCAGGTGATCAAGGAGCTGCTGGTCGACGGTGGCAAGCCGGCCGCCCGCCTCGCCGACGGGACGGTGCTCGCCGCCGACCTGGTGATCTGTGGCACCGGCTTCCGCCAGCACGTGCCGTTCTTCGACGACGCGCTGCACGCCCGGCTCCAGGACGAGGCGGGCAACTTCATGCTCTACCGCCAGATCCTGCCGATCGGTGTGCCGCGGCTGACGTTCGCCGGCTACAACTCGTCGTTCTTCAGCCCGCTCAGCGCGGAGATGGCGGCGGTCTGGACGGCCGCGTACCTGCGGGGTGGGATCGACCTGCCGGCCGAGGGGCGGATGCGTGACGAGGTGCACACCCGGCTGGCCTGGATGGCGGCGCGCACCAACGGGCGACACGCCCGCGGCACGAACATCATCCCGTTCTCGATGCACAACATCGACGAGGTGCTCAACGAGCTGGGGCTCAACCTCGGCCCGCTCGCCCGGGCCCGGCAGTGGCTGTTCCCCGTCGACCCGCGCTCGTACCGGGGAGTGACGGCGCGCATGATCCGGCGTAGCGCCGACGGGGACGCGGCGGGCCAGGTCGAACCGACCGGGCCCGCCCGCGCGACGCGGTGAACGCTCGCGGTGGCGGTATGGGTATCCGCCATAACCACGAGGACCCTCACATAAGGCGATAAAGTACGCCGAAGGTGTTGAGGTGGAACAGGTTGGCGAGGAGGCTCGGGTCGATGGCAGCGTGGCAGGTCACCGGGCGTCGATACGACGCCGCCACACTCCGCACCGACCTCGGCCTGCCCGTTCCGGCCGATCCGGCTGGTTGAGCTGTCCCGCCGTCCGTGCTGACGCGCACCGGGTTTCGCGGGCTCGGGGACAGCCGGAGCACACCCTCGGCGACCGTCCTGGAGTTGCTGTTCGACATCGTCTACGTCTTCGCGCTCGCCCGGCTCGCCGGGCGGGTCGCGGACGACCTGACCATCGTCCGGCACACGCTGCTGTCCGAGGCGGGCCAGACGGTGCTGTTCTTCACGGCGATGTGGATGATCTGGTCGCTCAATGCTCTCCTGGCGAGCACCTACGACCCTCGGCGCCCTGAGCTGCAGGCCGTTCTGCTGGCGACGATGTTCGGCACGCTGGTGCTGGCCGTTTCGTTGCCGGAGGCGTTCGGCGAGCGCGGCGTCGTCTTCGCCTGCACGTACGTCCTCATTCAGGTCGGCCGACCGCTCTTTCTGACGTACGCCCTACGGGGCCACCCGGGTCGGACGTTCGCGGTCCGGGTGCTGACCTGGCACACGGCGTCCAGCGTGCTCTGGATCGGTGGCGGCATCAGCGGCGGCCTCGGTCGGGGCGTCTTCTGGTCCCTCGCCCTCGCCGTCGAACTCCTTGGCGCCGCCACGGGGTGGCCAGTGCCGCGGCCCGCCGGGAAACGGTTGAGCAGGGTGGCGGTCGTCGTCTCCCAGGTACACCTCGCCGAGCGGTACAACCAGTTCTTCATGATCGCTCTCGCCGAGGTGGTGCTCGAAGCGGGTGCCGCCGTCAGCACCCCGGGCTTCTCCGCCGAGGGGACCACCACCCTCGTCGCCGCGTTCGTGGCGGTGGTGTCGCTGTGGCGGATCTACTTCTACCACGCCCAATCGGGTCAGGCCTCGACCTCCGGCGGCGAGGGCACACAACTCTCCCGGTGGGCGAGCTACAGCCTGCTGTTGATCGTCGGGGGCATCATCTGCACAGCGGTCGGCTTCGGGCAGATCATCGAGGATCCGCACTCGCCGATCGACTGGGCTCTGGTGGCCATCCTCTTCGGCGGCCCGGTGCTGTTCCTGGTGGGGCGGAGCTTTCTGGAGAAGGAAGATCAGGCCGCGCCGCGCTGCCGGATGCTGTACCTCGGCGCGCTGGCGCTGATCGTGGCCGCACCACCGATGGTGCTGCTGCCGCCGGTCGCCGTGGCGGCCGCCACGGGGCTGATCCTGACCGGCATCGCCCTCCTCGACCAGCGCGCTCACCAGCGTGGGTCGGAGACCAACCCGACGCTGTGACAGTCCATTGCGGGCCGGCGCCCGCTCCGCGTAAGGTGTCTTCGCACGCCGTCGAGCCGGGAGGAGGTCAGAACAATGTCCGATGTTCTGCGCCCCCTCCGCGCTCCGGCGTCCGCGCGGGCCTGACCCGGGGCGCTCGCTTCCCGGAGGACCAATCCATGACTGATCTGGTCATTCGTCCGCTCGTCGCGGGCGAGGAAAACCTGTTCGACTCGATGCCCGACCCGCTGCCCCAACTGCGGCAGATCACGTACGCCGACGGTGTCGCCGGCGGCGGCTACCGGCCCGAGAACACCTGGGTCGCCCTGCGCGCCGGCCGGGTGGTCGGCCGGGCGGCCTGGCTCCTCCCGCCGGGCGCCGTGGGTGCCCCCTGGCTGGACCGGTTCGATCTGGACGCAGAGCCGGAGGTGGGCGCCGAACTGCTGCACACCGCCCACGAGGCGTTGGGTGGCCCCGGCCTGTACTACGCGGCCTTGCCCGCGCATTGGCGGCGTCGAGCAGAGGTGCTGGCCGTGGTGCGGGCGCCGCTGGCGGCGGCCCGGCTCGCCGGGCTGACCGAGCGGGGGGAGCGGCTCAGGTGCTCCTGGACGGGCACGCCTCTGCCGGCGTCCTCCGGGCGCTACGACTTCCGTCCGCCCGTCGACGCGGCGGAGATCAACGCTCTGGTCGCCAGGATCGCCGAGCCGGACATACTGACCGGCGTCGAGATCGCACGGGCGGTCGGCGGCGTCGACCTGGCCACGGACCCCCTGGCCTGGCTCGGGAATGCGCCCGAGGCGTGGCGCATCGCCCGGGAGGCCGGGAAGCCGGTGGGTCTGGTCGGCACGGCCGGGGACGCCTGCTTCCCGCTCCTCGCGTACCTGGGCCTGCTCGACGAGGCGGCTCGGCCCGAGTTGCTGGCCGAGGCGGTCCGGGTTCTGGCCGCCGGTGGTGCCCGCGAGGTCGTCGCCGACGTGGACGCCCACCGGGTGGCGGTGCTGGCGGAGTTGGAGCGGACCGGGTTTCGGCAGTTGCGCTCCAGGGTCGTCTTCGCGCCGTCGAACGCTCCGGAATAGCTGATCGGGGTGCGCCCTGTCACCGGGGCGCACCCCTGCGGAGGCGACGAATTCCTCCCCTGCCAGCATCTGCTCCATGCCGGAGATCATCGCGCTCGTCGTCGGCGTGTTCGCGCTGGTCGTGCTGGCGGTCGCCGGGCTCTACCTCTGGCCGGCAAGCCGCCGTGGGATGTCCATCGCACCGACGCAACCGCTCGATTTCGACACCGCCACGCGGGTCGCCGAGGCCGTCGTCGCCGCCGAGGCGGCGGATCCGGAGGTCCGCCCGGAGTCGCGCAGTCGCCTGCTGAGCCACGGCTCCCGGACCAGCAGAGTCGTGCTGCTGCTGCACGGATACACCCTCGCGCCCGACCAGTACGACGGACTGGCCGAGGAGTTCTTCGACCGTGGGTACAACGTCTGGATTCCGCGGGCTCCCCAGCACGGGACCGTCGATCGTCGGGCCCACCACCGGGTCCAGACCGGTGAACTGACCGCGTACGCCGCGCAGGCGTTGGCCGTCGCGGCGGGCCTCGGAGACGAGGTGGGCGTCGTCGGGATCTCCGGTGGCGCGGTGCTGGCCGCCTGGCTGGCCCAGGCTCGGGTCGACGTCGTACGGCGTCTGCTGTTGCTGTCGCCGTTCTTCGGCCCGGACCCTCGCCAGGCACCGGCCTTCGCGGTGAAACCGCTCATCGTGTTGTACGGGCGCCGCCTCCTCCCGGATCGCGTCACGTCGCGCGGCTACTCCCTCTCCGCCGTCACCCAGTACCTGTCGATCGCGCGTAGTCTGCCGAATCCGCCACGACGCACCGGTCTGCGGAGCGCGGCGGTGGCCATCAGCCCGCTCGACGGTGTGGTGGACCTGTCCGCGGCAGTGAGCGTGCCAGGCCGGATCGCCGACGCGAACGCGATTCCGCTGCGGGTCCACACCCTGCCGGAGGCGTTGGGTGTCGGCCACAACATCCTGAACCTCACCGCGCTCGGCGCCGAGGAGTCCGACTTGCGCCAGCAGTACATCGCGCTCTACGAGGGTGATGCGACGCCGACGTCCCGAGTTGCCGAAACGGCCAGTGCGTTAGCGTTAACACGTCGCGCTGCCGCATCGACGGATCGCTCTGCGGTGGATGTCACCCCCCGACCTGAAAGGCGTCATCTTCGATGAGTACGGCCGGATCCACCGAGCTGCGTGCGGCAGTCCTCGCCGCGAACCGCCTCATTCCCCAGGCCGGCCTCGCCGCGCTGACGTGGGGCAACGTGAGCGGGGTCGACCGGGACGCGGGCATCTACGTGATCAAGCCCTCCGGGGTGGCATACCAGGACCTCACGGCCGACCTCCTCGTCCCGGTGGATCTGGAGACCGGGCAGGTCGTCGCCGGAGAGCTGAGGCCCTCCGTCGACAGTGAGACCCATCGCGCGTTCTACCTGCGCTGGCCGTCCATCGGCGCAGTGACCCACACCCACTCGACGCACGCCGTCGCCTTCGCCCAGGCCGGGCGGGACGTGCCGGTGCTCGGCACCACGCACGCCGACACCTTCGCCGGCCCGATCCGGGTGACCCGGGACCTGACGGCCGACGAATGCGCCCACGACTACGAGTTCAACACGGCGCTCGCGATCATCGAACTCATCGGGGGAGAGGCCGAGGCGCTGGCCAACCCGGCCGCCCTCGCCGCCAACCACGGCCCCTTCACCTGGGCGGCGAACCCGCTCAAGTCGGTGGAGAACGCGATCGTCTGCGAGGCGGTCGCGGAGATGGCCCTGAAGACGCTGTCGCTGAACCCCGCAGCCGCCGCACCACAGTGGTTGCTGGACCGTCACTTCACCCGTAAGCACGGCGCCGGCGCCTACTACGGCAACCAGCTCCCCGAACAGAGTCGGCCGTAACCGTCCGCCTGCTGGCCTGGTGACTGGGCACGACGTCGCCCGACAGTGCCGTGTTGAACGCCTCGACGAACCCACGAACCAGGGTGGTGTGGCTCTGCGCCAGGCCGGGCTCTTTCACCTGGTGGGCTGGGTCGCGCCGTTGAACACCGGCGGGGCGTAGCCGGCCGGCTTGTCGCCGATGCCGAGACCGGGGCTCACCACCCAGGACTGGTACTGCGGGGTGAACATGGCGTACGGCAGCCCGAGGTTCGGGGTGCTGGCCTCCTCGAGTCGACGACGGGCGTCGGCCGGGATCTCGAAGTCCAGCGCGTCGAAGTTGCTGGCGAGCTGCTCGGGGCTGCTCGCCCCGATAATCACCGAGGCGACGGCGGGCTGGGTGGCGACCCAGTTGATCGCGACCTGGGCCATGCTGCGGCCCAGGTCGGCGGCCACGCTCTCCAGCGCCTCGATGACCTTCCAGTCGCCGGGGCTGATCTCCCGACCCGGGGCGTCGGGGTTGGTCAACCGACCGGTCCCGCTCATGCCCTCGTCGGTCCGTCGGTACTTGCCGCTGAGCAGCCCGCCACCGATCGGGCTCCACGCGGTCAGTCCCATGCCCAGGGTCTGCGACATCGACACGAACTCCGCCTCGATGCCCCGGCTGACCAGGGAGTACGGGAGCTGCAGGTTGATCATCGGGGCCAGGCCGTGCGCCTCGGCGTAGCTCTGTGCCCGGGCCGCGTACCAGGCCGGCACGTCGGAAAGGCCGGCGTACCGGATCTTGCCGGCGCGCACCAGGTCGTCGAGGGTGTGCACGACCTCCTCGACCGGGGTGATCCGGTCCCAGGTGTGCAGCAGGTACAGGTCGATGTAGTCGGTGCCGAGCCGGCTCAGCGACGCTTCCACGGCCCGCATGACGTGCTTGCGGCCGTTGCCGCTGGCGTTCGGGTCGCTCGGGTCGACGGTGTTGGTGGCCTTGCTGGTGAGCACGAGCCGTTCGCGGACGCCGGCTCGCGCGATCAGGCGGCCGAGGATCTTCTCGCTCTCCCCGGCGGTGTAGAAGTCCGCCGTGTCGATGAAGTTCCCGCCCGCCTCCAGGTATTGGCGAAAGATCGGCTCCGCCTCCTCCTCGGTCCTGCCGTACGCGGCGTGGAACCCGTCGACGCCGAAGTTCATGGTGCCCAGTGCCAGCCGGCTGACCCGCAGACCGGACCGCCCGAGCAGGTAGTAGTGGTTCATCGTCACGTCCTCCTGATCGCATGTCGGCCCGTGCGGACCGCGCGTTCCAGACCTTTGCTCGGCAAAAATGGACCGGCAAGTCCAAACCGCGGGCTAGGGTGAAACCGGAAGGTCGGGGCGAGAAACGGTGACGGGGGTCTCATGACACGGGCGTTGACCCGCAAGGGCGAGGCGACCCGGGCGCGGATCGTCGCCGGCGCGGCCGCCGAGATCCGGGAGCACGGCGTCGACGAGGTACGCCTCGAGGACGTGATGGCCCGCACCGGCACCAGCAAGGGCCAGCTCTTCCACTACTTCCCCGACGGTAAGGAGGAGTTGCTGCTCGCGGTGGCCCAACACGAGGCCGACCAGGTGCTCATCGACCAGGAGCCGATGCTCAGCAACCTGACGTCCTGGCCGGCCTGGCTGGCGTGGCGCGACCGACTCATCGAGCGCTACCTCGCACAGGGTGTGAAGTGCCCACTCAACGGTCTGCTCGGTCAGACCGGCCGACGCGCGCCGGGTGCGCAGGCGGTGGTGACCGGGCTCATGTGGCGCTGGCAGGCGGCGATCACCGAGGGCATCCGGCACATGCAGTCGACCGGGGACATCGGCCCGGACGTGGACGCCGACCGCGCTGCCGCGGCACTGCTGGCCGGCATCCAGGGTGGCGTACTGCTGCTGCTCTCCACCGGCAAGATCGACCACCTCGAAGCGGTCCTCGACCTCACCATCGACTCCCTGCGGGCAAGCGTCCGGGTGATCGGGACGCAGGAGAGGCACGGCAATGACTGACGACGAGAAACGGCCACCGTTGGTGCTGCTGCACGGCCTCACGTTCGCATGGGCCCGGCGGCTCCGCTCCCGCTGGCAAGGCCGCAAATGCCCCCTAATCGCACCCCACCCCTTCACCGGCGATCAGGAGGTTTGCATCACGACACGCCAGGTCGGATGACAGAAACCTCTTGATCGACGCTGGTCGGGGTGGGTGGTCGGGGTGGAGAAGTCGGCTATCGTTGGTGCGTCGGACAGCATGTCCGACGTCTTGTCCGACGACTGGAAGCGCAGGCCATGACCTCGACCCGCCCCACCCTGTTGCTCGTCCACGGCGCCTGGCACCAGCCGGCCGTCTGGGACCGGCTCCGGGTAGAACTGGACGTCCTCGGCTACCAGACCCGGGCCGTCGACCTGCCCACCTCGGGGCCGGACGCCCGGGGAGGCATGCCGGACGACGCCGACGCCGTCCGCAAGGAGATCGCGGCGATCGGCGGACCGGTCGTCGTGGTCGCCCACTCGTACGGCGGCATCCCGGTCAGCGAGGCCGCCACCGGTTTTCCCGACGTCGAGCACCTCGTCTACCTGGCGGCGTACCAGCTGGACCGAGGCGAGTCCATGTTCAGCTTCCACGGTGTACCGGACCCGGCGGAAACCGACGGTTTGATCCCCATCACCGGGGATCCACGGGAGGCGTTCTACGGCGACCTGTCGGCCGCTGAGGCCGAGGTGGCCATCAGCCAGCTGGTCGACCAGCGCCTGCGGGCCTGCGTGGACCGGGTGACCGAGCCGGCCTGGCGCTCGATCCCGTCGACCTACATCATCTGCGCGAACGACCAGGCCATCCCGGTGCCACAACAGGAGAAGATGGCCGACCGGGCCACCGACGTCCGGCGGATCGAGTCCAGTCACTCCCCGTTCCTGTCCCGACCGGCTGAGCTTGCCGCGCTGCTCGACGAAATCGTCACCAGTCGCGGCTGAGCGCTGTGGTGCGCGCACGACGTGGGATCGATCGCGCTGTCCGACGGCACCTACGGGGTTAACCGATCGAGTCGGGTGAGCTCGGCGTCGCCGGCCCGGACCACCTCCGTGGCCAACGCGGTGGTCGCCGGATACACGCCGTTCCGCTGCTCCGCAGTGGCGATCCGCACCGCCTGTTGCAGGTGCGCTCGTACGTGCTGACCTGCCAATCGTTCGAACGCGACACCGGTGACCGACCGCAACGTCGTCAACTCCTGCTCGGTGACCATGCCCGGCATGTCGTGGCCCTCGTGCGGGTTGGTAGCCGGGGCGCCGGACTCGGCGAGCAGCCGTCGGGCGGTGCTCAGGTCGGCGCGGTGCACCGTGCCGAGCCGGGCGGCGAAGGTTCGCCACGCACGGTCGGTGGTCCGACTCGGCACCATGTCCAGCACCGGCAGTAGGCGTTCGTTCATCGCCACCGTCAGCTGAAGCCACGCGACGTCGGTGGGGCTGAACAGGCTGGCCGAGCCGCTGGGCGAGACCGAGCCGGACGGCCCCGCGGCTGCGGCGGTCGACGGTGCGGTCGTGGTCGATGATCCGGTGGCGCAGGCCGTGACGAGCAGCGCCGCGAGGAACAGGGACATGGACGCGCTCACGGGGGTTCGCATCCGACCTCCTCTCGCCCCCGGACGGCGGGCCCGGGGTGACCGGACCCGCCTCCGTGGTGGGAGCCTGTCGACTCAGATCGGTCGGCCGTCGTGACCGCACTTGATCACGGGACGAATGCAGTCCTGGACCCGACGGGCCATCTCCGCCACCGGCCAGGCGTTGAAGAAGTCACCGTGCATGGTGTAGCCCGGCCCGGAGGCGAGCCGGAACCGCGACGGGTCGCCAGTGACCGGGTATCGCAGCACCTGCCGCAACTTCGGCACGTGCACCGGGTGGGTGCTCGGGCAGGCCTGGTTCACCGGGTACGCCAGGTGGCTCTTGTGGTCGGGCGAGTCCAGGTCCCGGCCGTTCCAGCACTGCGGGAAGTCCAGGTACGACTCCAGCATCGTGCCGGACGGGCAGTTGACGAAGTTCTTCGACGGCGGCACGTGCCCGGCGTGCAGGCACGACCACCGGGCGATGCTGTCGTTCGAGCCGGTGGCTTTCGCGTTGCCGGCGACGAGTCGCAACCCGAGCGGGAACGGCTGGGTGTTCGCGACGACGTCGGAGCGTACGCCCTCGCCCAGGTAGTAGAACGTGGCGATCGCCGGCTCCACCGGCACGTTGTCGCGGTACAGGGTCGGCACCCAGTAGGACGAGACGTCCACCCGCGGGTTGCAGGTGCTGGGGGAGTTGACCAGGTCAGGGAGGGTGGTGTTGGCGTTCGTCACCGTGCTGCCGAAGAAGCTGTGCATGTGCGAGGCCCCGGGCAGCCCGGGGAAGACGATCGGGTCGTCCGGCAGCCGGTGGCTGTAGGTGCAGTCGGCGGGGAACTCGGCAACCCGGATGGCGTTGACGCCGATGGCGGCGTCGGCCCGTGTGCTGGTGGAAACGACGTACGTGCCGAGTAGCAGGAGCAGTGCGCCGATCGCTGTGGCGAGGCGCAGTCGGCGGTGGATGCCGGAGAGGGGTGCGGCCCTGTCCATCGTGTGACTCCTGTCGGGGGGACGGGTCAGGGGCAGCTCCGACGCCGCCGCCGAAGACGTCGGAGTTTGCCCTGGCCAGACTGGTGGTGGCCGGTTGAGGCCGGGTGCGAGAGAGCGCTCTCAGCGAGTCAAGCCTCACCCTGATGTCGAAACTTGTCAATACGTTCCGCAATTGGCGGAAAGGAAAGACGACGAAGGGCCGGGCCCCTGGTGGGGTCCGGCCCTTCGGTGGTGTGTGCGGTCAGCTGGTGGCGTAGCCGCGGGTGGCGATCCAGTCGGCGAGGTGCTCGACGGTGACCTCGTAGGAGGCCTGGTTGGGGTCGGCGCTGTCGGCGATCTTGACGATGTTGCCGTTGTCGCGGTAGCCGACGACGCTGATGTAGTGCCCGCCCTCGTAGGAGTGGATACCACCGTCGGTGTCGCTGGAGGTGCCGGCGATGTTGGCGACCACGGCCCGTCCGTCGTCCACGGTGCGGATGATGTCGGCGCGCAGCTGGTCGGTCTGCTTCGCGTCGGCGTCGGGCTTGCTGATCTCCACCGAGTGGTAGGCGTCAGCCTTGCCGGTCTCCTTGTTCAGCACCGGGGTGATGTCGTTGATGGAGTTGGTGCCGGCCTCGGTGGTGCCCATCTCCTTGGCCATGTCATCGACGTTGATGTTCTTGCCCTGCACGCTCAGGGCGTTACGGGTCGCGGCGGGCCCGCAGTAGTAGAAGTTCGGCTGCGCCTCGTAGCGCACACCCAGCTGACGCTCACCCGACGGCTTGCGATCAGACTGCGTCTGCGACGCCGGCTTGGCGTCCGCGGCGTACGCGGCGGTGATCGGTCCGACGATGGCGCCACCGGTGAAGGCCAGACCAGCGGCGGTCAGAGCGGTCTTACGGATCAGATCGGTACGCATGATGGCGTGCTCCTCTGCGATGGGGGTACGCGATGCGCATCCAGGGGGTGGATGCGCGGCGTGAAAGCCGTTGCGGGGGTTCGCCCGGCAGCCCGAACAGGGGCCGGCATCGGGTCTCTCAAGAGCGGTGTAACGATCCGGGATGGCGGGGTCATTCCGCCGCACTGCCCGGGGATGGCCGTGCTACTTCGGCGGCCGGGGATGTAACCGAGGCGGCCCGGCGGGTGTTCCCGGGGCTGGCCGCACACCGAAGTCTCGCGGGTGGTGCCGCACCTAAAGCTGGGCGGCTCCAGGGGGATGTAACCGAGGCGGCCCGGCGGGTGTTCCCTGGGCTGCCGCACGCTGGAGCCCGGGGGCTACGGCGGCATGCCAGGTATAACGACCTGGGCCGGCCCCCGATTCCACCGCCACGGTGACCCCAACCACCGGACGAATCGCCCATACGGAACAAGTCGAACACAGGTCGACCTCGCGCGACGGGCGGCGGGTGGTGATCGACTCCATGTCGGCGACATGGCGGTATCCGCCGGGCGGGATGCCGCCACATCGGCGACATGGAGTCGATCACGCCCGAGTCCCCTTCGGGCCGCAAGGGCCCTCGCCCCCCGCCTCGCCTCACCCGGACTAATCCGACAAACCCCCCGCGCTGTTAATTGCCTGACCAGGCTCGTCGGCGGTACTACCCCAACACCGCCCTCGACCGCCTCCCGAGACCCGGTCGCGCATCAGCGAGGCCCGTCTCGTTTGGTTCCATGATCGTGCTCGATCCGGGAAGTAGGCCTTGTTGGGCGGATAAGGCCACTACGTCCAGGATCGAGCACGATCATGCGGAGCGGGAGGTGCGAGGCGGACGGTGACGCCGGTGGCCCACCGCGGAAGGCGGGCGAGGGGCGGCGGAGGGCGGGAAGGCGAGGCGCGAGGCGGAAGGTGGGGTGGTGGGGCTGGACGCGCGGGTGGGGCAGCTCGACGTGCGAGCTGCCCCACCTGTGGCCACGAGGACGAGATCAGAACCCGAGGACGCTCCGTCCGCCGACCACCGGCAGCCGCAGTTCGCTGTCGTTCGGTGCGACCCGCAGCTCGGTGCCACCCAGCGGCAGCAGGGTGTACTCCTGGTCGCTGGAGAAGACGACCACGCCGATCCGGTGCCCCGCCGGGAAGATGTAGTCCTTCGGCTCCATGGTCCACCGGTAGTCGTACAGCTTGCCCTGCTTGACCGGCTCGGTGCGCGCGGCGTTCTTGCGGTTCTGCGGGTCCATCCAGCCGCGGGTCACCACCGTCGGCGCGGCGGTCGAGCCGGCCGGGCCGTAGTCGACCAGGTACGCGGTGAGGTTGGCGTCCGGCTTGTTGTCGATCGCCATCCGCAGGCGCATTTCCGGGCGCCCGGAGATGCGCACGCTCTGCGTCAGCGCGGGGGAGCGGTAGGCGAGTCGGTTGGCGCTGGCCGCGTCCGGGTTGGCGACCAGGGTGTCCGGGTGGATGGTCCGGCCCTCGTCGACGAAGCTCTGCTCGACCTTGGCCTTCGGCGGCTTGCCCGTGGTGAGCGTGCCCGGGGCGGTGGCGTCGGTGGCGGCGAACCGCAGGCCGACCTCACGCGCGGCCGGGTCGGGCCAGTTGGCGTACGTGGTGTAGGCCCGGTCCTCGCGCTGGAGCACCGCGGTCGGCTCGTCCATGATGCCGTTGCGCACGTTCCACAACCAGAAGTCGAACCAGCGGTTCTCGGTCTGCTTGTAGGTCCACGTGTGGCCGTCCGGCAGGGTCACCGACGCGCTGCTGCCCGGGCCGCCGTGCCCGCCCTGGTGCAGCCAGATCTTCCGAGGTACGTCGCGCTTGGCGAGCTGGTCCCACCAGCCGGCGAAGTGCTCGGTCTTCACGTTCCAGTCGTTGAGGCCGTGCACGACGAAGACGCTGGCCTTGACGTCCCGGGCGTCGAGGTAGTCGCGATCCTGCCAGTATTTCGAGTAGTCGCCGGTGATCCGGTCCTGCTCCTCGGTGATCTTCGCGAGCTCGTCGGCGCAGCGTCCTTCGGCGCGTGCCTGCCCAGCGGTGAACTGGGCCAGGATGTCGAGGTCCTCACCCTGGTACGTCCCGGGTGCGACGACCAGACCGTTGGCCCGGTAGTAGTCGTACCAGCTGCTGATCGCGGAGACCGGCACGATGGTCTTGAGTCCCTCGACTCCCGTGGTGGCCACCTGGTTGGGCAGCGTTCCGTTGTAGGAGACGCCAGTCATGCCGACCGCGCCGGTGGTCCAGCCGGCGGTGATCGGGGCGCCGTTCGCGTCGTACCCCTTGGCCCGGCCGTTGAGCCAGTCGATGACCGCCTTGGTGCCGAGCGTCTCGGCCTGGTCGCCGCTGGTCGGGCAGCCGTCGGAGTCGCCGGTGCCGACGCTCTGACCGAGCACCACCGCGTACCCGCGGGGCACGTAGTAGTCGTCCAGCGAGCCGGGCAGGTTGGCCTTGGCCTGGGCCAGCTGTGCGCCCGCGTCGAGGGCGCGGCGCCCGTTGCGGTCGGTCAGGCCGTTCTGCGGGAGGTCGTCGACCAGCACGCTCGGGTACGGCACGTCGCCCCAGGTGTCCTTGCGGTAGGGGCTGTGCTCGAAGATGACCGGCACCTTGAAACCCTGCGTGGCGGTCTCCCGGGGCCGGGAGATGTCGATCGCCACCCGGTCGAGTCGGCCGTCGTGATCGGTGTCCACCGGGGTCTGTACGAACACCCGCTCCTCGATCGCGTCGGCGAGCGAGAACACCGGCTGGGTCATGCCGTCGGTGACGACGATGCCGGTGGGTGTGGGCACCGTGGGCGGGGCGGCCGCCGCTGTCGCTGCTGCGCTGAGGACCAGGGCGCCGGACACGCCGACGCTGAGTAGTGCCAGATGGCGGGGTCGACGCATGCGCGTCTCCCTTCGGTTGGGCTGGTTGCCGGGTGTCGGCAGGGGCCAATCTCGAAGATCCATTCGTCGCCATGCTAGGTCCGGGCCGGCGTTCCGTCGATCCCTTCGGCCGGGGGATACGTCTGCCGTCCACGATGGTGCTGCCGAACGGGGCAATCGAATCGACACCGAACCGGGCCCGGTGGCGACACACTGCGGAAATCCGCGCCGCACGAGCCGGAAACCCACGCCGTACGAGCCGGAAACCCACGCCGCACGAGCCGGAAATCCACGCCGCACGAGCCGGAAATCCTCATCACGGAGTCTCCCGAAGATCACGTACCCGTGCATATGATCTTGTCGGGAGTTGCCCGAAGAGGCACTTTCGTCCACTTAAGACGAGGAGCGAGATGCTCAGGAAAACACGGTGGCTGATGGCCGTCACCGTCACGGCCACGGTGCTGACCGCCGTACCGGGCGGCACTGCCACAGCCGGGCCGAGCGGCATCGGTCTGACCGGCACGCCCAGTGCCTCCGTCGACGGGAAGACGCACACCGTCACCCTGTTGACCGGGGACGTGGTGACCGTACGGAGCACCGGATCGGGATGCCCGCAGGCCACGGTGCGGCCGGTCGACGCGAACGCGGTGATCCGCCAGACCTGCGGGCCGGACGGCCACCTGCACGTCATCCCCGCCCGCGTCGCCTCCCAGATCGGCTCGGTCCTCGACCCCGACCTCTTCGACGTCACCACGTTGATCGCGGACGGTTACGACGACGAGAACGCCTCCGAGTTGCCGCTCATCGTGCAGCCCGCCACCGCGTCCGCCCGGGTGGCCGCGCTCGGTGACGTCCTGTCGTTGCCCAGCATCGGCGCGGTGGCTGGCCGCGTACCCAAGAAGAGCCCGGCCACCGCGAAGCTGGCGACCAACTCGCTGCTCGCCGGTGCGAAGAAGGTCTGGCTCGACCGCAAGGTCCGCGCCACCGCGCTGACCAACGGCGGACAGCAGGGTGACCTCGACCGCAACCTGGGCCAGATCGCCGCGCCCGACGCCTGGAAGGCCGGCTACACCGGCAAGGGAGTCAGGGTCGCGGTGCTCGACAGCGGTGCCGACTTCACCCACCCGGACCTGGTCGGCCGGGTCGCCGACCGGGCCGATTTCACCGCCGAGGGCGGTGACGCCGTCGACCACAACGGCCACGGTACGCACGTCGCCTCGACCATCGCCGGCACCGGCGCGGCTGCCCACGGGCAGCGTCGCGGTGTGGCGCCGGAGGCGAAGCTCGTGATCGGCAAGGTCCTCGACGACCACGGCTCCGGCGAGGATTCTGGAATCATCGCCGGCATGGAGTGGGCCGCCACCCGGGCCGACGTCATCAACATGAGCCTCGGCGGCAGCGACCCGGACGACGGCAACGACCCGCTCTCGCTCGCCGTCGACGGTCTGAGCAAGCAGACCGGCGTGCTCTTCGTCATCGCCGCTGGCAACAGCGGCGGCGCAATTCCCTCGCCCGGCTCGGCCGCCAGCGCGCTGACCGTCGGCGCCGTCGACCGTGACGACAAGCTCGCCGACTTCTCCAGCCGCGGACCGCTGGTCACCAGCCACGTGGCCAAGCCGGAGCTGGTCGCCCCCGGGGTCGACATCGTCGCCGCCCGTGCCGCCGGCACCAACCTGCAGGACCCGATCGACCAGTACTACGAGGGCAGCTCCGGCACCTCGATGGCCAGCCCACACGTGGCGGGCGCGGCCGCGCTGCTCGCCCAGCGGCACCCCGACTGGACCGGTGCACAGCTCAAGGCCGCCCTCGTCGGTGCCGCCGACCCGCTGACCGACGTCGACTCGTACGCCGTCGGGGCCGGCCGGCTCAACGCGGCCCGGGCCCTCGGCAGCCCGACCAGCAACCAGCCGGTGGTCAACCTCGGCACCTTCGCGTACCCGCAGTCCGGGACCAGCGAGGCGAAGCTGAGCTGGACCGGTGCGCAGCGGACGGCGACGGCCGTCCTCGACCTCGACGTCGTGGTCGTCAACCACGACGGCCAGCCGGTGCCGCGCGGCGCGGCGTCGCTCTCGTCGAGCCGGGTGACGCTCAAGGGTGGTGCGACCGCCGACGCGACTCTCCGGATCAACCGCGCGGCGCTGGCGGCCCGACCCGGCTTCTACCTGGCCACCGTCACCGCCCGCACCGCCGGCCACAAGCTGGTCTCGACCACCCCGGTGAGCTTCTACGTCGAGCCGCCCAGCTATGACCTGACGATCCACACGAAGCCGATGCCCGGCCTCAAGGACGGCGCGGAGAGCTGGCTCAACGTCCTGGTCACCAACCTCACCGACCCGGTGATCTACTACGGCGGGCCCAGCGGTATTCCCGGAGACACCTTCACCACGCGGCTGCCGGCCGGCCGGTACGCGGTCCTCGGTTCCTCCGTCGCCTACTACGTCGACAGTGACGTGCTGGAGACGACGCTCGCCGGTGAGACCGACCTGAGCATCACCGGCGACCGGAGCATCACGCTCGACCCGGCGCAGGCCAGGCCGGTGACGGCGACGGTCGACGGGGTCGTCACCAAGGCCACCAAGACCGACCTGACCAGCCTCCAGACCGCGCCGAACGGTCTGTCCTGGTGGAACCAGATCAGCGGGTACGGGGCCGCGACGACCGTCCGTACCTCCCCGCTGCCGAAGCCCGGCGTCGGATCCCGGCGCACCTGGGCGGCCGTCAACCTCGACTCGCCGGCCGGCACGGCCAAGCCGTACCGCTACAACCTCATCCACGAGTACCCGAACGGCGTACCGGCCGATCCCGCGTACCGGGTGACCGCTGCCGAGCAGGCGAAGCTTGCCCGGATCGAGGAGCGGTTCCACCAGGCGGACTCGGAGGGGATGGTCACCCAGCTGATCCGTACCGGCCTCACCGCCGACGGGTTGGGCCTCACCCAGACCCACGAGGGGAACCTGCCCCCGTACCGCACCGACTACCTCTCGCCCGGCTTCCGCTGGACGGACGAGGGCGTCTACGGTGGCCTGTCGGCCCAGGAGGCACCCCGCAGCTACCAGCCGGGCAGTCGGCAGACGAAGATCTGGGCGCGGCAGCCGCTGCACTCCGGCTGGTACGACGACCCGGCCGGTGCCGGTTGGAGCTGCGCCACCGCGCCGTCGCGGACCCGGGGCAACCTGCACATCGACCTGGTGTCGCTGACCGACCAGCACCAGCGCGCCGACTGCCTGCAGGGCAACTCGATCGGCGTGAACCGCAAGATGGCGCTGTACCGCAACGGCAAGCTGATCCAGGAGAGCGCCCTTCCGCTCGCCGACGTCACCGTGCCGCAGCAGATGGCGGACTACCGGCTGACCCTCGACGTGGACACGAGCCTGATCCTGCCGATCTCGACCAGGGTCAACACCTCGTGGACGTTCCGGTCCGCCGGGCCGGACGGGACCGGGAGTGTGCCGTTGCCGCTGCTCGCGGTGGACTACGCGTTGCCGATGGACACCAACAACCACGCCATCGGCGCAACGGCTGAGTTGACCGTCCGGCAGGCGCACGGCGTCAAGGCGCAGAAGGTGACGTCGTTGCAGGCGTGGACCTCGACGGACGACGGTGCCACCTGGACGTCGACCCGGGTCACCGGGAACGGCGACAGCTACCGGGTCGCGCTGCCGAAGGCCACCGCCGGGCAGGCCGTCTCGCTGCGGGTGAAGGCCGCGGCGAACGGCGGCAGCGGCATCGACCAGACCATCATCCGGGCGTACAACGCCAGCTGATGGTCATCCCGCTGGTGCGGCCCGGCCCCCTGACCGGGTCGCACCGGCACCCCGCCAGGTGCTCACCGCCCTGCCGTGGATCAGTGGTGGCCTGAGAATCACTGGCCCGTCCAGACCGCCTTCGCGCCGGAGTCGCCGGTGCGGATCACGTAGTACACGGCGACGGCGGCGGCCACCAGCGACAACACCTGCAACGTCAGGGTCAGCGCCCGACCGGGTCGGCCGTCGGTGGCGCCCGCCCCGGCGGCCGTCGTCGCGGCGGCCTTCGGGGAGACGAACCGGACCAGTGCCAGCGCCACGATCGCCAGGGCGATGGCGGCCCAGAGCGTGTCGTTGCCGAAGTCCCGGTGCGTCTCCAGCGTGGGAACGAACTCAGGAGTGACCCGGTTGGCGGCGCGCATACGGTCGAAGAAGGCATCGCCGGAGAGCTTCGCCAGCAGTGCGGCGACCGGTGCGCCGACGGCCAGCAGCCCCAGCACCCAACGGGTGTGCGGCCGGATCGGCGCGACGAGCGCGTAGCCGATCGTGAGGAGGGCCAGCAGCGGCACGAACACGACTGCGGCGTGCACCACCAGCGGATGGGCGGGGATGCCCATGAACTCCTCGAACATCGGCGTCTCCTCCGTTGGCGTCGGTTGGACGTCGATCGTCCAGGAATGGACGGTATCGGTACCGCAAGCGCGTGTCAGCCCCCGCAGCGCAGTGCGGCCAGGTCGACGGCGTTCGCCATCGCCTGCATGCCGTTGTCGTTCGGGTGGAGATGATCCCCGCCGTCGAAGAGCGGCAGGAGCGCCTGCGGGTCGTACGGGTTGCGGGTGATCTTGTCGAAGTCGACCACGGCGTCGAACACGCCACCGTGCCTGATCCAGTCGTTGACGTCCTGGCGCACGGCCTCACCGACGGCGTCGTACTCGGGCCAACCCTTGTAGGCCATCAGCGTGGCGCCGACGACGCACTTGCCCGCGGCGTGCGCCCGGTCGACCAGCTGCCGGTAGCCGGCGGTCAGGTCGTCCACGGTGACGCCGGTGTGGGCCTTGATGTCGTTGATGCCTTCGTGCACGAACACCGTGTCGACCCCGGGGTGGGCGAGCACGTCGCGATCGAACCGGTGCAGCGCGGCCTCTCCGCCACCGTCGGCGAGCACCTTGTTGCCGGAGATGCCCTCGTTGGCCACACCCTTCACCGTGCTGTCGGTCGCGGCCTGGAGTCGCCGGGAGAGGTAGTCGGGCCAGCGGCGGTTGAGGTCCGTGGTGGAGTCCCAACCGTCGGTGATGGAGTCGCCGAGCGTCACGACCGAGCTGATCGCGGTGGATGTCTGCACGCTGACCGCGTCCAGCCAGTACCAGAAGCTCATCGCGTCGGTCCAGTTGACCGCCGCCTCTTCGGCCGCGTGATCACCGGCCGTCGCGTACGACGTCTGCATGGCAAGGGTGTGCCCGGTCATCGGCCCCTGGACGCCGGTGACGTGGAGGCTCACGACGAGATTGCTCTGGGCGGCCACGTCCCCGGGCAGCGGGTCGCTGAGGATCGTCTCCCCGGCCGGGACGGTGACCGACGACTGCCCGCCGAACGTCAGCCGCCGGTTGCTGCCCCGGATCAGCTCGGCACCCTGCCGCTGCAACCCCGCGTACGCGCTGGCGAAGGTGACCGGGTGATCGCCGAAGGCGTTGGTCAGGCGGATCCGGAGGGCGTTCCCACCGACGCTGGTGCGCACGACCAGCCGGTAGCTGCGCTCGGCGGGCCCGGCTTTCAGCCGGTCGGCACTGGCCGCCCAGGTGACCGCGAAGTGCTGGTTCGCGGCGGTCGCCGGCTCGTGCCGTGTCCGCGCCGCATGGACGACCAGGGGTACGCAGAGCGCCGTGAGCAGCGCCGCGATGGTGGACGCCACGACGCGACGCGAAGACCCGGCCCGCATCAGAGATCCCCGGTTGACGGATTCAGTGCGGGCTCTTACCGAAATTGCTGCCCAGGGCGGTCGGTGCAGCGCAGCGCAACTCGCCCGGGGCCAGCTGGGTGTGCGACGGCCGCCAGAGCTCGGCGCCCTTCGTGGTGACGCGGGCGAGGATGCAGTCGTACTGCGCGGCCCGCAGGGCGACGCCGACCCTGCCGCCCTGCGCGGTCACCTCCTGCACGATGGCCGGGTCCAGGCCCAGGTCGGCGATCGCCGCCCGGACGGCGGACTCGTCCGGGCCGACGGCCTGCAGAGCGCTCTTCACACGTTCGTCGACTCCGCTGAGCGACGGGTCCTGGACAACCTGGAGGGGATCGTCGGCCGGGCACTCGATGTCATCGTCGCGGCGGTCGTCGTGCGGGCCGAGCTGAAGGCGAAAGCAGATCGGCTCGTCGCGTTCGTCGATCACCGAGCCGTCCGCGCCGATCTCCACTCCATGCCCCATCACCCGCAGCACCATCGTCACGCCGGTCTGCCAGTGCGTTTCCCCGGAGACCGCGAGGACCGCGATGTCGGGGTGCTGGCTGGCCGAGTGCACGTACTTCTCTGCCTGGAAGAGGTGGTCGTACTCGAACTCGAACAGGACCTGGTCGACCTTCTTCGCGGCGTCGTCCACGGCACTGTCGTGAGTCTTGCTCTCGGGGCTGTCGAAATGCCGCCACAGGCCGGCGCCGAGCAGCGCCACCACCAGCAGCGCGACTCCGCCGAAGACCCATCGCCGTCTCGTCGTGACCACGAACGGGATTATGTCGCAGCCGGGACGCCCTCGATGTCCCCCGCAGGGCTGAGCGTGATCCGTGGCGGCCACTTCGGACTCAGGTCACCGCCGCCCGCACGCCCAGGCTGAGCAGGATCGCACCGGTCAGCCGATCGAACACGCGCCGCACATTCGCCTTGCGGAGCAGCCGGGCGGCGGCGCCGGAGACTGCCGTCCAACCGGCGAGCCAGCAGGTGTGCAGTGCGGCGTGTGCGGTGGCGAGGAGCAACATCGGCACCAGCACCGGTCGGCCCGGTTCGAGGAACTGTGGTGCGAGGGTGAGGTAGACGGCGGCGGCCTTGGGATTCAGGACGTTGCCGAGCAGCCCCTGCAGGTAGGGGTGGTGGACGCGCCACGGCAGCCTCCGGGCACGCACCGTCGGTGGCGGCCCGGTCCGGCGGCGGGACGCGGACCAGAGCAGCCAGATCCCGAGCCCCACCAGGTAACCGGCGCCGACCAGTTTGACGACCCAGAATGCCTGCGACGAGCGGAGCACCAACGCGGCCAGGCCGACGGCGGCCAGGGTGGCATGCACGTAGAGCCCGGTGACCGTACCCAGGATCACCCACCAGCCCTGCCGCCGACCGCCGGTGGCGACGCGCGAAACGACAAGTGTCAGGCTCGCGCCCGGAGTGGCGGTGATCGGCGCGACGGCGACCAGGAAGCCGAGCACTGCTACTCCCTGCATGCTCAGACCACCACCCGGTAGTGGGTGGTGAGCAGGCCGGTGTCGTCGTAGACGTGGAACGCGACGCCGGGTGGCTGGGTCTGGGTGGTCAGCCGCCCCTCGCCCTCCCAGGGCATCCGGAGGGTGGAGACCACGCCCGGCGCGATGCGCAGTGGGCGGCCGGCGAAGGTGCTCGCGGCGGCGGTGTGGAAGTGCCCGGTCAGCACGGCGACGACCTGCGGATGGGCGGCGACCAGCTCGGCCAGGGGATCGGCGGGCAGCAGCCGCATCGGATCGATGACCGGATGGTGCAGCACCACCGGCGGATGGTGGAAGGCGATGAACGTCGGCGTTTCGGCCGGCACCGAGCCCAGTTCGTCGGCGAGCCATGTCATCGTCTCGTCATCCAGGTGGCCGTCGTCCTCGCCCGGCACCGATGAGTCGGCGAGGAGGAAAACCGCGCCGGCCACGTCGTGACGGGCGTTGATCGGGCCGGTGCCGCCGCGGTCGTCACCGAGCAGACCCTTGCGGTACGCGTCGCGCACATCGTGGTTGCCGGGGCAGACCAGGACCGGCAGCGGGGAGTCGAAGAGCCGCGCGGCCAATTCGTACTCGGCCACCTCGCCGTGGTCGGCGATGTCCCCGGTGATCAGGATCGCGTCGACCGGCCGTGGCAGGGCGTGCAGGTGGTCCATGACCCGGGCGGTCCGCTCGGCCGATCGGGGATGGCTGTCGAGGTGGGTGTCACTGAGATGC
This sequence comes from Micromonospora luteifusca, assembly GCF_016907275.1. Lineage (NCBI taxonomy): Bacteria > Bacillati > Actinomycetota > Actinomycetes > Micromonosporales > Micromonosporaceae > Micromonospora > Micromonospora luteifusca. The sequence goes on along the minus strand of NZ_JAFBBP010000001.1, from coordinate 432,525 downwards.
GCGATGACCAGCAAGAAGGCTCTCCTAATGGCTATTACCGTTATAACCGTTAGGGAAGCTACTCTGGGTCGGGCCGGCCGCACAAGCCGGAACGGAAGGAGAGCCCATGGCACCGCAGCTCGCGCTCGCCCTGGCCAGCACGATCCGGCACGACGGCAACGGCGGGGTCGCCGACGACCTTGACGATGTCGAGGGCCTGACCACCTGGCTCCGCGAACAGGCCGAGCCACTGCGGCAGTACGTCACCGGGTTCGACGCCGTCGCCAGCACCATCGACGAGCGGACCCGGCTCGACGTGGTGGCGGTACGGCGGGCCGCACGTACCCTCTTCGCGGTGGCGGTCCGACCGGGACCGCCGAGCCGAGCCGACTCGTCCTCGCTGCTCTCCCCACCGGAGGCGGTCAGCCAGCTCAATCAGGCCGCCGCGGCGCTGCCGGTCCGGCCGGTGCTGAGCTGGGCGGAGGAGGGCACGCCGACACTCACCTGGCAGGGCGCGGCGGTCGACACGCGAGTGCGGCTCACCGCAGGGCTGGCACGCGCGGCCATCGAGTTCCTGGCCAGCCCCGCCCGCGACGAGTTGCGCGCCTGCCCCGCGCCACGCTGCGTACGCTACTTCGTCAAGGACCACCCGAGGCAGGAATGGTGCAAGCCCTCCTGTGGCAACCGGGCCCGCGTCGCACGGCACTACCAGCGTCGCACCGAGGCCCGATAACCGACGCTCTCAGCTGCGCGAACGCGGCAGGCAGTCCTTCTTGTACTTCAGACCCGAACCGCACCAGCAGGCGTCGTTGCGCTCCGGTGGCCAGGGGATCCGTGCGCTGGGCCGAGCCGACACCTCGGCCGCGTAGCCCGCCCGGACCGCCACGTCGGCCGGGTCGCCGTCGCGTCGACCGGCGAACGCGTTCAGCCCGGCCACGGTCGCGGTGAACACGGCCAACCCGGCCTGACCGGCACCCGTCAGCCGGACCAACTCCTTCTCCAGCAGGCCCCGGTGCGCGTCCCAGTCCGACCCGTACACCTCGGCGAGCCCGGGGTGCTCGGCGAGCAGCCGATCGAACTCGGCCCGAGGCCAGAAGAGCAGATCCGACTCGGCGCCCCTGCGCTCCCCGGCCCGACGGACGAGCTGGGTCTCCAACCGGTCCGCCAGATCGTCCTGCCGGTCGTGCGGCAGGTTGAGGTCCCGGCGTACCCGATGCCGTTGTTGGAGCAGGAAGAAGAGGACACCCGGCGCGTCCGGCGGACCCAGCTCCACCACCGGGTCGATCGCGGTGCTGGACGCCCCGGCGGCGGCCGCGCGCTCACCGAGCAGGCTGTCGACCGCCTCGCTCAGCCACGTCTCGGCGGTCGACGAACGCCCGCTGGCGTCCAACGCGGCACTGACGTAGGCGGGGGCGTCGGGCTGCACGAGCAGCAGCGGGCGCAGCGCGGTCAACTCCGCCATCGCCTCGTCGTCCCGACCACCGGCCCGGAACAGGGCCCGCGCCCGCAGCGCCCGGGCGAACCCGGCCCGGGGGTCGTCCCCGGACGGGTACGCCGCCAGAGCCTGTTCCGCGTACCGCAGCGCGGCATCGGGTCTCGCCCGGATCTCGGCGATCTCGGCGGCCAGGGTGAAAGCGTCCCCGGCGTCGTCCGGATCTTCCAACCGGCCCTGCTCGGCCGCCTCGGCGATGTCGGCGGCGACACCGAGCGGATTGGCCGTGCCGAGCGCCGAGCGGCGAAGTTCGGCGAGGTCAGCCTTGGTGAGTACGTCGTTCGTCGGCACGATCTCACGGTACGTCGAGGCGCTTCCGCCCGGCCCGACTATGGCCATCTGGTGGCTGGAACGGCGGACTCGTCCAAGTGATGCCTCCGGTCAGCGGCGGACGTGCCCGGACCGTGCTGCCGAGTTCGGTGAGACCCGGTCGCCTCTACGCCATTAAGCATCCGCAGCCGTCTATACAGAAGTGGGTCGCTGAGGCTTGCAGAATTCACGACGGTCTGTGCGGATAGCGCTCTCTGATTGACACGTAGCGCATTTGCACTCGAGCGACAGCGATTACGAGCGGTTACGAAGAACTGTTGCTTGAAGCAACGTTATCGTGAGCAGACGAACGCATTGACGCATTGAACTGCTGGTACGTCGACCACCGCCCCTCGACGTCGATGGCGGAACGTTGAAACGATCACCCTGCGTGACTGGGCGACTGCTGTGCCGCAAGTGTTGGTGAACGATGGCGCGGGGTCTCGAAAGGTTGATCGGGGGCGGCGTCCACGTTATAAAGCTGTAACAAGACGGAAGCACTGAGAAATCATTTGCCCGGCTAACGTTCTGCAACTAGATCCGCCATCCGACGGAAAACCCGTTCGGGTGGCGGTGCCATGTGTCAGCACGATGAGGAGGTCGTCCCGCGTGGAGCCGATGGTCACGGAGCCCCAGGTGCTCCGCGCCGGAGAGCCGGACGACGGACGGGTGCAGAGCGCGACGTCGCCCGCCCCGGTCCGGACGGTCAGCAAGTCGCCGACCCGGATCGCCCTGGCCCGGCTACGCCGCGACCGGATCGCGATGATCTGTGCCGCGATCTGTGCCGTCTACGTCCTGATCGCGATCTTCGCGCCGCTGCTCGCCCGGCTGGAGGGGCAGAACGCCAGCGACCTGCACCAGAACCTGATCGACGAGTTCGGCTTCCCGACGATCGGGCCGACCGGCGAACACTGGTTCGGTGTGGAGCCCCGACTGGGCCGCGACCTCTTCGCCCGCTGGGTGTACGGCGCCCGCCCGTCGCTCATCGTCGCTATCGCCGTCACCACGATCACGACGATCATCGGCGTGGTCGTGGGCCTGGTCGCCGGCTTCTCCGGCGGCTGGGTCGACCGGGTGCTCTCCTGGCTGATCGACCTGGTGCTCAGCCTGCCGTACCTGCTCTTCGCGATCGCGAGCTCCGCCGTCCTGGTCGCGATCTTCGGCGGCGCCGACGGGGCCGGCTCCGAGGACGTCGCCCAGATCCGCTTCATCTCGCTGATCTGCGTGCTGTCGTTCTTCGGCTGGGCCAGCCTCGCCCGCCTGGTCCGAGGGCAGGTGCTCTCCCTGCGTGAGCGTGAGTTCGTCGCGGCGGCCAAGGTGCTCGGCATCCCGACCCGGCAGGTGCTCTTCAAGGAGCTGCTGCCGAACCTGGTGGCACCGATCGTGGTCTCCGTGTCGCTGGCCCTGCCCGGCTACGTGGTGGCCGAGGCCGGTCTGACCGTGCTCGGGGCCGGGCTGATCGAACCCACCCCATCCTGGGGCCTGACGATCTCCGCCGCCACCACCTACTACCGGGCCGACCCGCTCTACCTGTGGCTGCCCGTACTCGGCATCACGATCCTGGTGCTCGCCCTGAGCCTGCTCGGCGACGCCGTGCGCGACGCCTTCGATCCCCGGACCCGTCGATGAGGACGCCCAGGGCTGGAGGGGAAACACGGACCCCGCACGTCGGAGGTCCGCTGACTGAAAGAAAGACAGGAGTACGTCTGTGAGGCAACTCAAGGTTGGTCTCGCCGCCGCTCTGGCCGCCACCATGGCGGTGGCCGGCTGCGGCAGCCCTTCGTCGAACAACGGCAGCAGCGGCGGGGGTGGCGCCAAGGGCATCGAGACCCAGGAGAACGCGTTCGACCCGACCGCCAAGGGCCCAGCGGCCGAGGTGCCCGGCGCCAAGAAGGGCGGCGTCATCACGGTCTACTCCCAGCTGACCCCGAACACCTTCGACCCGACCGACACCTACTACGCCGACGCGCTGGCGATCGAGAAGCTGATCTTCCGCAGCCCGACCCAGTTCGCGATCCGCAACGGCAAGCCGGTGCTCGTGCCGGACCTGACCGACCTCGGCACCGTCTCGTCGGACAAGCTGACCTGGACGTTCAAGATGCAGTCGGGCATCAAGTACGCCGACGGCAGCGAGGTCAAGGTCGAGGACCTGGCGTACGCGATCAAGCGTTCGTTCGCCCACGACGTGTTCGCCAACGGCCCGACGTACCAGCTGACCTCCTTCAAGGACGGCGACAAGTACAAGGGCCCCTACGCCAGCGGTGACGCCTACGCCGGTGTGGAGACCCCGGACCCGACCACGCTGGTCATCCACCTGGCCCGGCCGTTCGCGGACCTGCCGCTCTACATGACCTTCCCGGTGTTCACGCCGATCCCGAAGGCCAAGGACACCAAGGAAAACTACAAGAACAACCCCCTCGCGACCGGGCCGTACCAGTTCGACACCTACACCCCCGGCACCGAGCTGAAGCTGAAGAAGAACCCGAACTGGGAGCCGAACACCGACGCGGTGCGGCACCAGTACGCGGACGGCTTCGACTTCAAGTGGGGCGGCGAGGAAGCGAAGACCCAGCAGCAGGTGCTCAACAGCGCTGGCGAGGACGCCAGCGCCCTCAACTACGGTCCCATCGACGCCTCGCTGATCCCGCAGGTGACCGGGGACAAGAAGGCCCAGCTGATCCAGGGCGAGCAGCCCTGCACCTACTCGGTGCAGATGGACACCCGCAAGATCCCGCTGGAGGTGCGCAAGGCGGTCGCCAAGGCGTACCCGTACGACCAGGTCAACAAGGCCGGCGGCCTGAACAGCTTCAACTCCCAGCCGGCCAGCACCGTCCTGCCGCCGAGCGTGCCGGGCTACACCAAGTACGAGCCGCTGCCGGGCCTGAGCGGTGTCGGCCAGGGCGACCCGGCCGCGGCCAAGGCCGACCTGGAGACGGCCGGCAAGGTCGGCTTCGAGCTCAGCTGGTACTACGACAACACCAAGCCGATCCCGCAGCAGACCAACCAGATCCGGGTCGACGCGTTGAAGGCGGCCGGCTTCACCGTGAAGCCGATCGGTGTCACCACCGCGGAGCTGCGCTCCAAGATCGCCGACTACAACGCCCCGGTCAACATGGGCCAGGCGCCGCAGGGTTGGTGCTCGGACTGGCCGAGCGGCGGCAGCTGGTTCCCGGTGCTGTTCCAGACGCACAGCATCACTGACAACCTCAGCTGGGGCGAGCTCAGCGACAAGGAGCTGGACGCCAAGATCGACGAGATCGCCAACCTCCCGGCCGACCAGGCCGTCGCCAAGTGGGGCGAGCTGGACAAGGAGATCATGGGCAAGTACGTGGCCCTACCGCGCTACTACGGCAAGCTCGCCTTCGCCATCGGCACGAACATCGGTGGCGCCGAGGGCGACGCCTCCGCAGGTGAGCCGCTCTACCTGAACATGTTCCTCAAGAACTGACCTCCCGCACTCCCCGTCGTGGACGCCGGCCGGCCTCCGGCATAGTGCCGGCCGGCGTCCACCCCTCTCCCCGTTCCGGCTTGGGCTCCCAGCCCCGGCCCGCTGCCACCAGGAGCCTCGGCGGTGCTCATCTACATCCTGCGACGGATCGCCAGCGCGGTCTCCGTCGTCATCGTGACGCTGGTCGCCAGCTTCGGGCTGTTCTTCGTCGCGCCCACCGACCCGGCCGGGACGATCTGCGGCCAGCGCTGCACCCCGGAGCGCTACGCCGACATCAGCGCCAGCCTCAACCTCGACGAGCCCGTCGTGCAGCAGGTCGGCGGGTATCTCAAAGGGCTGGCGGTCGGGCGGACGTACCACTCCGGTGGGCTCGCCATCGACTGCGACGCGCCCTGCCTCGGCTACTCCTACACCCTCGGCCAACCGGTGACCAAGCTGATCGGGCAGGCACTGCCGATCACCGTCTCGATCGTCCTCGGCGGCGCGGTGGTGTACCTGATCGTCGGCATCCTCGCCGGCGTCATTGCGGCCCGAAGACGAGGCACCTATCTGGACCGACTCATGGTCGGCACCTCGCTCGGGATCAACGCCGTGCCCTACTTCGTGTTGGCGCTACTGGTCTCGCTGTACGCGACGTTCCTGCCGCACGCCGCCTACCACCCGCTGCTGGAGAACCCGCTCACCTGGGCGGGCGGGCTGCTGGCCGCCTGGCTGACGCTCGGCCTGGCCAACGCCGCCTCGTACACCCGCTACTCCCGAGCATCCATGATCGAGACGCTGGGCGAGGACTACATCCGCACCGCCCGAGCGAAGGGCATCAGCGAGCGCCGGGTGGTCTACCGCCACGGCCTACGCGCCGCGATCACCCCGATCGCCACCATCTTCGGCGTCGACCTGGCGATCCAGTTGACCGGAGCGATCTTCACCGAGGCGATGTTCGGCTTGCCCGGCCTCGGTGTGCTGACCCTGCGCGCGTTCAACCAGTACGACCTTCCGGTGCTGATGGCCGGCGTGCTCGTCGGCTCGGTGGTGCTGGTCGTGATGAACCTGCTCGTCGACATCCTCTACACGATCCTCGACCCGCGAGTGAGGCTGGGATGACCGAACCGCAACTGCTGTCGACCCCGGACCGGCGGCCCGAGACGGTCTCCCGCGCCCGTCGGACCGCCGGCGACCGCGCCGCTGGGCAGTCCTACCTGGAGGTCAAGGACCTCACCGTCAGCTTCCCGACCGCCGACGGCCTCGTGCAGGCGGTGCAGGGGCTCAGCTACTCGCTGCCGCTGGGCCGCACCCTCGCCGTGGTCGGCGAATCCGGCTCCGGCAAGAGCGTGTCCAGCATGGCCATCATGGGCCTGCACGATCCGCGCAGCACCCGGATGACCGGCTCGATCAGGGTCGGCGGCGAGGAGATGGTCGGCATGCCGCCGGCCGAACTCCGCAAGCGGCGGGGCGCCAACGCTGCGATGATCTTCCAGGACCCGCAGTCGTCTCTGCACCCGTACTTCACCGTCGGTGACCAAATCATCGAGGCGTACCGGGCGCACCACCGCGTGTCCAAGCGGGTGGCCCGGGACCGGGCGGTCGACATGCTCGGCCGGGTCGGCATCCCCAACCCGCGACGCCGCCTGGACGACTACCCGCACCAGTTCTCCGGCGGTATGCGGCAACGCGCGATGATCGCGATGGCCCTGGTCAACGACCCCAAGCTGCTGATCGCCGACGAGCCCACCACCGCCCTGGACGTCACCGTGCAGGCGCAGATCCTCGACCTGATCATGGAGTTGCAGCAGGACTTCGGCTCGGCGGTCCTCTTCATCACCCACGACCTCGGTGTCGTCGCCGAGATCGCCGACGACGTGCTGGTCATGTACGGCGGACGCGGCGTCGAGTACGGCCGGGCCGACTCGATCCTCGGCCAGCCACTGCACCCGTACACCTGGGGTCTGCTGGAGAGCATCCCGGCGGTCTCCGGCGAACCGGCCCGGCTGCACCCCATCCCCGGCACACCGCCCAGCCTGCTCGCGTTGCCCACCGGCTGCTCGTTCCACCCGCGATGCGAGTTCGCCGGCCGGGTGCCCGGTTGCACCGTCGACCTTCCCGAACTGGTCTCCCGCACGGCGGACACCAGCCGGGCCTCCCGCTGCCACCTGACCGACCCGGCCGGGATCTTCGAGACCGACATCCTGCCCCGGCTGCCCTGAAGGAGCACGAGTTGACCACGACCACCGACACCGCGACCCGTCCGGTGCCCGCCGAGCAGCCGGGGGGACCGGGGGCGCCGCTGCTGGAGTTGCGGGATCTCCAGATGCACTTCGCCGCCCGGGGCGACGGATGGTTCGGCCGCAGCAGCCACCAGATCCGGGCCGTCGACGGGGTGTCGCTGCAACTGCGCGCGGGCGAGACGCTCGGCCTGGTCGGCGAATCCGGCTGTGGCAAGACCACCACCGGCCGCCTGATCACCCGGCTGCTGGAGCCGACCGGCGGGCAGGTCCTCTACCAGGGCACCGACATCACGCACCTGAAGGAGAAGGACCTTCGCCCGTACCGGCGGGAGTTGCAGCTGATCTTCCAGGACCCGTACTCGTCGCTCAACCCACGGCACACGGTGGGCACGATCATCGGCGCACCCCTGCGGGTGCACAACCTCGTGCCCAAGGGCAAGGAGTTGGACCGGGTACGCGAGTTGCTAGAGGTGGTGGGCCTCAACCCCGAGCACTACAACCGGTACCCGCACGAGTTCTCCGGCGGCCAACGGCAGCGCATCGGCATCGCCCGCGCGTTGGCCGTACAGCCCAAGGTGATCGTCGCCGACGAACCGGTCAGCGCCCTCGACGTGTCGATCCAGGCGCAGGTGATGAACCTCCTCGAAGACCTGCGCAAGGAGTTCAACATCGCGTTCGTCTTCATCGCGCACGACCTGGGCGTGGTGCGGCACTTCTGCGACCGGGTGGCGGTCATGTACCTCGGTCGGGTCGCCGAGATCGCCGATCGCGACACGCTCTACGGCACCCCGCAGCACCCGTACACCCAGGCGTTGCTCTCCGCCGTACCCGACCTGGGAGTGGTACGCGGCGGTGCGCCGAAGTCGCGGATCCGGCTCGCCGGTGACGTGCCCGGCCCGGCGGACCCGCCGACCGGCTGCCGGTTCCGCAGCCGCTGCTGGAAGGCCGAAGACGTCTGCGCCACCACGACCCCGCCACTGCTGCAGGTGGGCGACGGGCACGCGGCGGCCTGCCACTTCGCCGGCACACTGGAGAAGCCGACCGCCGCGACGGCGGCCTGACTGTCGGGCGCGGCGGCGGCGTGGACGCCGCCGCCGGACCCCAGGGCCTCGTCCCGGGTGGCCGGGTCGAGGGAGAGCAGGGCGCGCAGTTGGCCGGGCACGTCGTCGGCTGCCCCGTAGGCGTGGCCCAACCGCGCCCAATCGATGTCGTCAAGTCCGTCGAGCACGCGCCCATACTCTCCCGACCCGGCGACAGTCTGCGGGCCGAGACGGTCAGAACTCCTCGTACACCGCCGGGTCCTGGTCCGCGAGCCGCCCGTCCGGGCGGCCCAGCGCGGTGATGGCCTCGACCTCCGCGTCGGTCAGCTTGATGCCGAAGACGTCCAGATTCTCGATCTGCCGCTGCGGGGAGGCGGCCTTGGGCAACGGGATCACCTGGCGGGCCACGTGCCAGGCGAGGATGGTCTGCGCCGGGCTGATGCCGTGGGTGGTCGCGATCTCCACGATGACGGGGTGCTGCTGCAGGTCGTTGCCGTGCCCGAGCGGGCTCCAGGCCTGCACGAGGATCCCGTGCTCCCGGTGGTAGTCGAGCGCGTCCTGCTGCGGGAAGTACGGATGAACCTCGATCTGGTTGACCACCGGGGGAACCCCGGTCTCGGCCACCAGCCGGTCGATGTGCTCAGGCAGGAAGTTGGACAGGCCGATGTGTGTGACCAGGCCCCGCTCACGCGCCTCGATCAGCGCCCGCCACGCCTGCACGTACAGGTCGACCCTTGGGTTCGGCCAGTGGATCAGGTACAGGTCGACCCGGTCGAGGCCGGTGCGGAAGACACTCTCCTCGATGGTGGTCAGCGCCTCGTCGTAGCTGTGGTGCCGCCCCGGCAGCTTCGACGTGACGATCAGCTCGTCGCGTACGTCGCCGGCCGCACGAGCGGCCCGGCCAACCGCGCCCTCGTTCTCGTAGTTGAAGGCCGAGTCGAGCAACCGGTAACCCGCCCGGATCGCCTGCCCGATCGCGTCGACTCCGGCCGAGCCGTTCAGTTGGTACGTGCCGAGCCCGATCGCCGGCAGGGTGGTGCCGTCGGCTGCCGTTAGGTGGGGAATCGTCATGTTTGGGACCCTACCCGTACGTGGGGGCGTCTCGGATGGCGAGTGCGGCTTGGATGAGCGCGGCGTGAGTCAGAGTCTGGGGGTAGTTGCCGAGGTGGGCACCCGTCGCGGGGTTCATCTCTTCGCCGTAGAGGTCGAGTGGGCTGGCGTGGTCAAGCATGGACTGGAACAGCTCGACGGCCTCGCGGCGACGCCCGGTGCGGGCAAGGGCCTGAACGAGCCAGAACGAGCAGGGCAGGAACGCGTTCTCGGTGCCGGGGAGGCCGTCACGTCCGGGCGGGTAGCGGTAGAGCAGTGGACCACCGGCGGACAGCCTGTCCCGGATGGCGTCGATGGTGCCGCGTACCCGGGGTGACTCGGCCGGGTCCATGTCGAGCAGCGGCAGGACGAGCAGAGCCGCGTCGAGATCCTGGGAGCCGTAGCTGCGGACGTAGCTGGCCGCCGTCGGGTCGAAACCGCGCGTCTGGACCTCGGCGGCGATGGCATCTCGGGCTTTCTGCCAGCGTCGACGTTGACGGTTCGACAGGGGGTGCGTGTCGGCAATGGCCAGGGCGCGGTCCAGGGCGAGCCAGCCCATGAGCTTGGAATGGACGTGTTGGTCGGGCTCCCGTACCTCCCAGATACCGGCATCGGGCTGCTGCCAACAACCGGCGACCACGTCGGCGAAACCGCGCACTGCCCGCCACGTCTCGGTGTAGAGGCGGTGTCCGGCCTGAGCGAACGCCCAGGCGGCGTCGATCACCCAGCCGTAACCGTCGAGTTGGTGTTGACCGGCGGCACCGTTGCCCATCCGTACCGGAAGGCTCGCGAGGTAGCCGGGCCAACCGGATAGTTCTCGTTCCGCTGGTACGTGCCTGCCATGCACTGTGAGAAGCGCCGGCAGGCGTGGCCGTTGCAACCGGCTGGCGTGCAGCAGCCACGCGAGGAAACCGCGAGCCTCGTCGGCCTTGCCGACGCTGAGGAAGGCGCTGACGCCGATGCTGGCGTCACGGGGCCAGACATAGCGGTAGTCCCAGTTACGTCCCCCGCCGGGATCCTCGGGCAATGACATGGTGGGTGCGGCCACGGGCGCTCCCGAGGGCGAGTAGGTCAGCAGCCGCAAGGTGAGCAAACTTCGTGCGACGTGTTCCCGGAAAGGTAGCCGCTCGTCGATTTCCGCGGTCCAGGCCCGCCAGCGGGCCTCGTCTTCGACGAGCACTTCCCAGGCGGCCGTCGGCTCGACGTGGATCACCGGTTCGCGGTGGGCCACGGCCAGCACGAGGGTGACCGGACAGCCTGGCCTGACCGTGATCGAGGTGGGCTGACCCGGTTCGATTCTGAACGTGGGCGTGCTGTGCAGCGCGACCGCAAGCGCCCCCCACTCACACACGACCGCCTGGTGCCGGTGGTGGACTCGGGGCCGGAGGTGCCGTGCGCCAAGGCGGGGATCGAACTCCACCACCGCGTCGACCGCTGCCTGCTCGGCCGACAGCCGTCGCACGATCAGTGTCGTCGGCAGCAGGCAACCGCTGACCTCCGCCACCATCGCCTCCGTGAGGCACAGCCGGCCGCTGCCCACCGCCCAGGTGGTCTCCAGGGTGGCGGTGTGCTGCCGGTAACGTCGGTCGACGACCGTGGCCGGCCGGGCCGGGCCGACTCGGAACGTCCCGGCATCCGGGCCCCCGACCAGCCGGCCGAACAGGGGATCGCCGTCAAAGCGTGGTACGCAGAGCCAGTCCATTCCGCCGTCACTCGCGACCAGGGCGGCGGTACGCGTGTCACCCAGCAGACCGTAGTCGCTGATCGGTGGCCCATCAGTCATGGAGATCGCTCCTTGCCGAGCCGCACTGGCGAACAGGTGCGCCGGGCGGGGACAACAGTCGGGCGCGGGTCACCTGGCCTGGAGGAGCAGCCCGAGACAGGCCCCGTAGATGACGTGCACGACAGCCGTGACCAGGGGGGTTTGGATGCCGTAGTTGATTGCGAACAGCCCGGGCGGCTCCAACACCGCCCTGCTGGCCGGCCCCGCCCGTTGCGAGGCCATCCGCGGGTGGACACCTGGAAGCAGCGGCAGAATCACCGTCAGCGCGACCCCGACGTGCACAATCCCGAACAGCGCACCGATCCACCAGTTGGCGCGGTGCAACAGCGCGAACGCGGCCGCGTAACCCAGGGCGAAACCCTGACCGGCGCAGAGATGGAGGAAGAACCCGACGACCCGGGCCCGATCGGGATCCTCGGTGACTAACGCCCCGAGCACCAGGGGAAAATCGAGCCGAGTGAGGCCGACCAGTTGAGCGGTGATCATCGCCGCGGTGAGCGCCGCGGTGGCGACCAACCCGAACAACGCCCATCCGGCCCAGTCCATCTCAGCAGTCGTCGACGCCGCGGGTGTGCTCGGTCATCGGTCCACCCTCCGGCTGAACAGCGTGAATCCCACGGCCCGGACCGGACACCCGCCCACCGGGCGCCCGGTTTCTCACCATAAGCCACCGGACCTGTCGCGTTGACCTGCTCGCCCAGACGTCCCTTGACGAGTTGGCAGCAGGATCTCCACCACGTTCGCGGTGCGCTGCGCTTCAGTCACGGCCAGGACGGGGGAGGTGGGCCAAACGCGCGACGACCGGCCCGCACGGCCAGAGTGGCGAGGGCAGCGTTGGCGCCGCCACCAATCACCGCGCCGATGCCGAAGGGTGCCACTCGACCGAGAACGATGATCCCCTGCTTGGTTCCGTACTTCGTGATGAAGTGCCGCCCCAAGATCTTGTTGATCTGACGCAACGTCTCGATAGGCACCTTGGCGACGACCTGACGTCCCCAGTGTTGCCCCGTCCGCTCGGCGACCTTGGTGATGGTGGCGGAGCCGGATCCGCCCAGCATGATCCCCATCACGATCGTCCGGCGGCGCTCGACCTCGTCGATGCGGACTCCGTGGACTTCGGCGATCGAGAGCGCGAAGAGGGCGCTCAGCTCAAGAGATGAGAGAACCTCGCCGGCCGACAGTGCCAGTGCGATGCCCGTGCCCACGCCGGGCGCCGCTGCAGCTCCTCCAACCGCAGCACCCGTCCCGGTCAAGGCGCTGACGTACATGCGTTCCAGATTGCGGATCACCTCTGCTGGTGTCGCTTCTGGGTTGCGCTGGCGGGCCCGGGCGATGTTCTTCTGCACCAGTGGGCTCTGGATGGCGATCGCCTTGTCCAGGAGGTCGAGGATCCGTTGCCCGGGCACGGCTTTTTCCGGAACCGGTCCATTGAGGGCATCGTGGTCAACGGGTATGGAGAGCTCGTTCTCGGATCCCTCGGCTTCAGGCGCCATCTCACATCCTTCATGATCGATAACGGGAGCATCACAGTAGGTGTCAATGTGGCCACCCCGGCTCAACCGGAGCGGCACCTCACCGCGCGTAGTGTCCAGACGCGAGTGGCTGAACAGACCGAGCACACGGTGCGAGCGGGTCTGGGCGCCGCGGCGACCGGCGGCTGTTGTGCTCACGGGCTCGGTGTCGGCGTCGGGGTCGCGGCGCCGATCACACCGCCGAAGAAGACCATGACCGTGAGCGCGATCATCGGGCCGACGAAGACGTAACCGAGGATCAGGCCCGTCACGGCCATCCCCCGTCCGGACTTCGTGCCGTTGCGCGTCTCGTGGAGCCCGACGTGGCCGAGGATGACCGCGAGGACGCACGGTATCCCGAACAGGCACCAGCCACCGAGGACGCCGAGAATGCCGAGGACCATCGACGCGGTGGCGGTGCCGGACGAGGGCAGGGCCTGCACCACCACCTGAGGCAGGGGGTGGTAGTGGACCGGCGGGTAAGGGCTGGCGGGAACGGCCGAGATGGGCGGCTGCGGACGGGTCGGGTCGTATCCGGGCTGGTAGGACAAGGCGATATCCCTTTTGGTTGAGTCATTTGTTCGGGGGGTCAGGACGTGCTGTTGGCGTTCGCTTGGAGGCGCGCGAGCAGGGTGCTCACCTCGGTGTGCAGGCGACGCAGCTCCGCCGCCGTGGGGGCCAGCTCGTAACAGTGGTGGTGCGTGGCGGCGGAGAGCGTCGCCCAGGTGAACGCCACCCGGCGGGCGGTCTCGGTGCCCGGACCGAGCCGGCCACGCAGCATCAACTGCTTCGCGCGGCCCTGCCGGCACGCCGCCACGGTCGGCTTCACCCGCCGCCAGTAGGTGTCGATGCCGCCTTCGAGGGCGAGCCGGATCAGGCAGGCGCAGGCCCGCGGCCACCAGCCGCCGGTCACCGCACTGGCACCGAGCAGACCGGTGCCGCGCAGCAGCTGATCGGCCGCCGCCAGGCAGCGCTGCGGCGTCGGCGCGGTCACGACAGCGCCGCCGCGAGGAAGCGGGCGTCCGCGACCAGCCCGGGCAGGTCCGCCAGGTACGCCCCGTGCACACCCTCCCGACACGCCTGGTACGCGTTCACCGCCCGTCGTCCATGCCGGCGGCCGAGCCAGCCGAGCACGTCGCCGCCCTTCTCGGCGTCATCGAACAACGCCAACGCGACGATGGTCGCCAGCCGTCGCGACGCCGCCTCGATCACGTTCTCGATGTCGGCGTGCGGGACGCCCCGCACCACCCGGTTCCGCCAGACCACCCGATGGCAGGCCGCCTCCAGCGCCGAGCGGCACAACTCCGCGACCACCGGCCCACGTACCTCGGCGGGGATCTCCTTGCTGTGCGCCAACGCGGACGCGTCGTCCAGGTAGCGGGTCACCGGGTCGGAGCCGGGCCGCAGCGTCACCACCGACTTCTCCGCACGGTGCACCTCGATGATGCGGGCGTTGCCCAGACCGAGCCGGGTGACCGCGTCGGGCAGACGCGTGTCGTGGGTGAAGACCACCACCTGCCGCTCCTCGGCCAACTCCGCGAGGACCCGGGCGAGACCCTCCACCTTCGAGGGATCCATGCTCTGCACCGGATCGTCGACCACGATGAACCGGAACGGGCTCTCCGGGGCGCAGCTGCGCGGCAGGAACGTAGCCAGCCCGAGCGCCTGCATCTCACCCTGGCTCATCACGCCCAGCGCGGTGCCGTTGTCGGCGCCGTCCACGCTGACCGGGAAGACGACCCGCCGCCGGGTGTTCGCGCCTTCCAGGGTCATCGAGCCCAGCTCGACGTTGCTCTCCTGCCGCAGTTGGGCCCAGATCCGCTGCGAGTGCCCGGCGAACGGCGCGACCCGCTCGTTGCGGATCTTCCCGCCGGTGTCCTTCAGCCAGGCGCGCGCCGCCTTCAACCGGGCCAGGGCCGCCTCCCGCTCCGGCACCCCGCCAGTGGCGGCCACCCACTCGCGCACGTCGGCCGCCGCCGCCCGCCAGCCGGTGTCGCGCTGCCGCAGAAACCCCTCGGCGTACGCACGGGCCGCGTCCGCCGCCGCCACCACCGCCGGGTAACGCGCGGCCAGGTGGTCGGCCAGGTCGGCCGGCTCCCCGGGTACGCGCCGCAGCACGGCCACGGCATCGCGCAGCGCCCCGACCGACACCTCCGACCCCGGCCCCTCGGGCACCGCGAGGTCGTCGATCAGGTGGTGCGTCTGCCGCAGCAGAGCCGTCAACCGGGTCGTCGCCGTCTGGGCGGCGACGCTGCGCTGCCGCAGCTCGGTGAGCGACTGCGCGGCGGCGGCATGCCACCCACCGTCGAGGGTGCCGGTGGCGCAGACCGGGCACGACCCGTCGCCCTGATCGTCGTGGTGTTCGAGCGCGAGGCGCAGCAGTTCGGCGCTGCGCAACGCCGCCCGGGACCGGCCACCGTCGTACCGCTGGGCCTCGACCGCCGCGTCCCGCAGCTGACCGGCCAACCGGGTCACCTCGTCCACCGGCGGCGGGGCGAGGGCGGCGAGCTCCCGACAGAGCAGCACCGCTTGGTCGTTGGTCGCCTCGTCCGGCTCGTCGAGGATCGCCGTCACCGCGGCCAGGTCGACCGCGCCCCGACCGCGCAGCAGCGCGGCGGTCCGCCGGGCCCGGTCGTCAGCGATCCCGTCGAGCGTGCCGACCAGGGCGGTGCGCTGTCCGCGTACCTCCTTGATGGTCGTGTCGTGCGGCCTGGCGGCGCGCAGCAGACGCTGGTCGGCGTCGGTGAGCGCGTCCAGCCCGAGGATCGCGAAGAGCGCGTCGAAGAGCTGACTCTGCGTGCCGGCAGCGAGCTTGCCCAGCTCAGCAGCGGTGAGGAATGGCCGGTACAGCTCCAGCGCACGAGCCAGACCCAGCTCGGAGAGGCTGGCGTGCCGGCCCTGGGCGCTGGTGACCGTCACCTCGGCGTCAGTCAGCTCGGCCCCGGCCGGCCAGGCACGGTTCACCCGGGTCGGCGTGGCCACCCCGTCGACGCGCAGCTCCACACCCACCCAGCACGGGTCCGGGTGGTGCAGGTTGCGCCACCCCGTACGCCAGACGCTCGTCTTGTCGGCCCACCGGGCGCTGTCACCGGTGAGGGCGAGCTCGGCGGCCTCGGCGAAGCTGGACTTGCCGGAGCCGTTGCGGCCGACGACCAGGGTGAAACCCGGACCGGGGCCGATCTGAACGGTACGTTCCGGGCCGACGCCACGGAACCCGGCGACGGTCACCGACTTCAACCAGATCCGATCCGCTGGACCATCGCCAGTCGAGGCGCGGGGGTCGAGCCGGGTGGGAGTGCCGGCGAGGGCGGCGGTCAGGTCGTCCTCGCTGGTCAGTGCGGCGAGGACCAGTTCGGCGGTCTCGGTCGGCACGGCGTCGTCGGCGGCGAGCCGGTCGAAGATCAGCTCGATCAGGGGCGCGGTGGGCGGCTCGTTCATGGTCGTCTCCAGGCGTGTGGTGTCCGCGGGTCGACGGCTCGTCGGCCCGCCCGGGGTGAGCGGTGGAAATCGGTGCTTTGGCTCAGCGCGCGGGGCGCCACTCGCCGCAGTTCTCCGAGCTAAAGGCGTAGTCGGAGGAGTGAATGGTCACCTGCACTCGCCGGGCGCTGTGGGTGAAGTAGTTGGCGATCGTGTCGCCAGAGCTGTTCTGCCGTTCCCAGTAGCAGCCGTCGACGTCAGTGGTGACGTAGGTGCCAGGCTTGATCTCCTTACCGACGCGGAACGTGCCCTCGCCGAAGATCCGACCCTGGGCTTCCAGGTCCGCGTCGACCTGCCCGCGCTTCACCGTCTCGCGCCACTTCTTCGCGTACGGGTAGGTGGGGCAGAGCAGGAGAGCCGCGTTGATCTCTGGGATCTGCTCGCTGCTGGCGGCAAAGCCCGCCTCGAGATACACGTCCTTCGGGTCCACGGCGGCACACATCTCGTACAGGGTCGTGATGTGCGTGTCGTCGTACTTGGACATTTTCAGCGCGGCATTCTCGGTGTCGGTCACGGGATAGACCTCGGCCTGGGCGTCGCAGGACGTCGGCTTTGCCGCCCACACCTCGCTGAAGTCCGGCCGGCCGTCCTTGCCGGGTTGAACCGTCAGCAGGGCATTCCAGTCGTTGCCCGTGTCGCACTCAAGGTTGATCGGAGGCTGCTGCGGCGTGTTCTTCGGATCGTCGGGATAGGTGTCGCTGGGGTCGGGGACACCGTCCCCGTCCCGGTCAGGCGGGGGCGTCGGAGTCGGTGACGTGCTGGGGGAGGCGGACAGGCTCGGGGAGGCGCTCGCAGGCGTGGCGGTGGCGGCCTTCTCCTCACCGCAGCCGGTGAGCATCGTCGCCAGCATGGTGATGGTGAGCAGGGCGCCGGTGACGTGGACGGCTCGACGCAGGTGGACGGTCCCCGGCGAGCAGCGGGGATTGCCGTGCGGGTGGGGGAGGGCCATGGTCGTCTCCGAAACGCGGGAGGGCAGCAGTACGGCCGAGTGCCGGACGGCGGTGAAGAGCAAGGAGATGTCGGCGGATCTGCCGAAGGAGCGTTGTGGACCTGATGACGTAACTGGATCAAGGGCTGGGCTGAAGGACGCGTCAGTCCGCGAAGGTGATGATCATCTGAAGGCCGTCGTCCGGGTGATAGATCCAGGAGGCACGCATGTCGTCCCACTCGCCGGACTGGCGCCCGTCCAGCGCGCGCGTGCCTTCGATCTCCGCAATGACGGCATCGGGCACTTTCAGCTCGGTCAAGTAGCACTGCAACTGTTCGAGCTTGAGGCCGGTTCGCTCGGCACCGACGCTCCGCAGCGTCAGGGACCTACCCTCGTCGCCCAGCATCGCCCAGTCGGTCCTGCCGGCACCGCAGACTTCTCGAGCGGCCTCCAACGGTGAATCGCGCTGCATGAAGAACCAAATGCCTGTCGCCGCTGCCAGCAGGATCGCCGTTACCGACGCCGCGATCAGGTAGCGCCTCCGGCTCGGTGCTGTGCTCGCCGGGGAGGCGGCATCCTCAGGGCCGTTGACCGAGGTGTCGGCGGTCGGGTCGGGCCTCGGGGGATCTCCGTTCGGATCTGGAGTGGTCGGGTTGGTCATCACGAGGCTCCTTTGTGAACTGCTGGGCTGTGAACAGCCGGGGCGGATCCTTCAGACCCGCCCCGGATCACGGGGAAGAGGTCAGCCGAGAGCGACGGTGACGCCGCCGGAGAACATCGAGTCGTGCAGCTCGAGCTTGGTGAGCTTGACGTTCTTCGGGATGTCGAAGACCACGACGCCGTTGACCTGGTTGCCGGGGTTGATGTCGTTGAGGAACGTCTCGGCGTTCTTGTTCGCGTAGATCGCCGCGCCGGAGTCGGCCGAGTACTCGGTGCCGTCGGCCGCGTACGCCTTCTGGCTGCTGCCGTCGAACATCTGCGCTTCCTTGCCGATGTTCTTCACGTTGACCGTGACCAGGCAGAACTGGCCCTGCGCCTTAGCGCCGATCACGTCGGTGCCGATCTTGGCGACGCCGCACTTGGACGACTTCACCGTGAACTCGAACTTGCCGTCGCGGGCCGCCTGGCCGACCTTCGCGGTCTTCGCCGGGGCGTCCTCACCCTTGTCGCTGCCCGCGGAGCTCGCGGGCTTGTCGTCAGCGCTGGAACTCGTGGACTTGTCGGCGGCACCGGAGCCGCAGCCCAGGGCGATGAGGCCGGTGGCGAGCAGAGCGAGAGTCGTGGTCTTGCGCATCGTTGTCCTCCAGATGTGAACGTTGCGGGGTCAATAAGAGCATCGTCCGACAACCGTGTCAACAGACAATCTCGTGCTTGACAGATGTGCGAGACTTTCGGCGTGCAGGAGAACCCGACCATCACGGCAGCGGAGATCGCCCGGCTCGCCGGCGTCGGTCGCGCTGCGGTCAGCAACTGGCGTAAACGGCACACCGACTTCCCCACCCCGGTGGGCGGGACGACGGCGAGCCCCGAGTTCGACCTGATCCAGGTCGAGCAGTGGTTACGCACCCAGGGCAAGCTCCCCGAGCTCGCCACCTCCGACCGGCTCTGGCGACACCTCGCCGCGGCCAGCGACTCCCCGGCCGGCGGCCTCGCCGCAGTCGGCGCCCTGCTGCTGGCCCGCCAACGCGGCGCCCGGAGCGGCAACCTCGACGCGCAGCTAGCACCGCTACTGCCCGACGTCGACGCCCTCGCCGACGAGCTGGGCCCGCAGGGCGCGTTCGACGAGCTGTGGCAGCGGTTCTCGGCACCGGGCCCCGGCCGCCCCTTCGCCACCCCCGACGACCTCGCCGACCTGATGATCGGGCTCGCCAACGTCGGCGGCGGCGCAGTGCTCGACCCGGCCGCCGGCTCCGGCGCCATCCTGCGAGCTGCCGTCCGCGCCGGCAGCACCTCCGTCTATGGGCAGGAACTCGACGAGGACCTCGCCCGGCTCGCCGGACTGTGGCTGGCCCTGCACGACGTACCCGGAGAAGTCAGCACCGGTGACTCACTGCGTGCCGACGCCTTCGCCGGCCGTGCCGTCGACGCCGTCGTCTGCCACCCGCCGTTCGGCGCCACCAACTGGGGCGACGAGGAACTCGGCCACGACCCCCGCTGGATCGTCGGCACCACACCCCGTACCGAACCCGAGCTGGCCTGGGCGCAACACGCTCTCGCCCACCTGCGGGTCGGCGGGCACGCCGTCCTGCTGATGCCACCCACTGTCGCCAGCCGCCGTGCCGGCAAACGGATCCGCAGCGAACTGCTGCGCCGAGGCCACCTGCGCGCCGTCATCGCGCTGCCGCCGGGCGTGGCAGCGCCGCACGGCGTACCTCTGCACCTGTGGGTGCTGCGACGCGCCGCGACCGACGCGCCGCCACCGGCGCGGGCGCTGCTGATCGACGCCGCAGGCGGCGACCTGACCGACACCGCGCCGCGTGTGCTGGCCGCGTGGCGGGCGTTCGCCGCCGCCCCGGACGGCGATGTCGAGGAGGCCGGGTTCGCCCGCGCGGTCCCGGTCATCGAGCTGCTCGACGAGGAGGTCGACCTCACCCCCGCGCGCCGGCAACCGGCCGTCGTGGGCGAGGCTTCCGGAGAGCATCTGGTACGCACCAGAGAACGACTGGCCGCCATCGTCGGCGAGCTGCCGGCGCTGCTGCCTCAGGTCACGGCAACACCGCCAGAAGCGTCGGTGTCCGGCAGCCTGACGGTCGCCGAGCTGGCCCGCACCGGTGCCCTCCAGGTGATCGGCCCTATCCGGTCTGGATCCGGCAAGGCGGAGGGTGACTTCGCAGCTAACGGGCAAGCCTCACTCGTGCTCACCGGCCGGGATGTCGTGGCAGGGGTCGACGCGTCCGGGCACGACGACGGCACGCTGCTGGAACGCGTGCCGCTGATGGCGGGGGACGTGGTCGTGCCGGTGGCGGCGCGGCAACTGATCGCACGGGTGATCACCGCCGATGGGACGCTCCTCGGTGCCCACCTCTACCTGCTGCGTCCCAACCCGGCCGCGCTGGATCCGTGGTTCATGGCCGGGCAGCTGCGCAACTCGGCCAACGACAAGCAGACGACCAGCCTGTCTGGTTCACGGGTCGACGTCCGCCGGGCGCAGATCAGGCGGCTGCCACTTGATGAGCAACGGGCACACGGGGAAGCGTTCCGGCGCCTCCTCGCGTTCGAGTCAGCTGTCGCGGAGGTGAGTTCGCTCAGCGCTGAGTTGGTGCGACTCACCGCGGACGGACTCGCCGTCGGCACCCTGCGCCCGAATGGCGATGCACTGTGACTGCGGACCCGAACGACCCCACGACGCCGCCCTGGGATTACCGAACGATGCTGCCGGGCGACGCATCGGCGTACGACACGGGCGTGATCGAGGGCGGCCTCACGGTCGAGGAGCAAGCCTGGCTCAGCCAGCAGCGCCACGCGTGGGAATCCCAGTTCACTGGTGGGTACCGCAGCCCCGAAGAACTGGTCAGCGGTCACTCGATTGCCATAGTGCCGTCGCGTTGGGTGAAGTTCGAACAATGGCTGCCCTTCGCTACCGATACCTCCGCTCCTATCTCGCTGAGTCGAGGCGAGGTAGCGGATGTGGCGCGCCGGTGCCGCGAGAGCGGGCTGTGGCTGCCGCTTCTGGTCACGTCCTTTGCCTGGGGTTGGGGTAGCCGTGGGTTTGGCCCGACCCGACTGCTCTGGGTTTTGGAGGGCAAGGGAGGCTCGGCGGGGCTGTCGACGAGCGAGATCGAGAAGCGGCTGGCTGCCGCGGTGGATGCCCTCGACCAGCAGGGTGCCCGGGGTGCCTACGGGCTGATGTTGGACGCAGGACGGCTCTCCGAGTTTGGGCCAGCCTTCTTCACGAAGTTCCTCTACTTCGCCAGCAGGACGGACAACGCGCGAGGCCGGGCTCTGATCCTGGATGCGCGGCTGGCGCTGCAGATGCGAGCTTTCTGGCAACGGCGGGCCGACGAGCCGTACGCGGCGACCAGTCGCTCGGCCCGCTGGCTCTGGACGGGGCCGCGCTGGTCGGATTACCGCTATCAGATTTACCGGACGTTTGTCTGCCGGTCGGCAGCCCAACTGTCGAAGTCGGGGGAGCGGTGGACGCCTGAGTTGGTGGAGCTGTTGCTCTTCCGGGCAACCCGGACGGCCTGACCTGTCGATGTCGTGCATCTGACGAGCTAGGTAGTCCTATTCACGGGACGGTTCCGGGGATGATCGTTTGGCCGCCCCGCACTGTCCTGTGAAGTGAACAAACAAGCCTTTCGGCGGACTGTAACCCAGTCAGCACGGGGCGTACGGTGCGGGTCGGATTCGAGTGGGGCGAACCAACATGGGGGAACGATGCCGAGTGTGACGACGGCGAAGCCGGCGATCGGCGCGCTGGTCGCGGTACGCGGCCAACGGTGGGTGGTCAGCGACGTGCAGGAGGGCGAGCACAGCAGCCTGGTCAGCCTGCAGAGCGTCGAGGATGGCCGCTACGGCCACACGCTTGACGTCATCTGGGAGGTCGAGCCGGGGCGTCAGGTGCTGCCGAGCGGCTCACTACCCGACGTCACCGGGGGCAAGTTCGACTCGCCGCAGCGCCTGGCCGCGTTCCTCGACGCCGTGCGGTGGTCGGCAGTCACCTCCGCCGACGTCAAGACGTTGCAGTCTCCGTTCCGCTCCGGTGTCGCGATCGAGGACTACCAGCTCGAACCTGTCGCCCGTGCGGTCGACGCGCCCCGGGTCAACCTGCTCCTCGCCGACGACGTCGGTTTGGGTAAGACCATCGAAGCTGGCCTGGTCGCCCAGGAGCTGCTGCTGCGCCAGCGGGCTCGGCGCATCATGATCGTTTGCCCGGCGGGTCTGACCCTCAAGTGGCGCGACGAGATGGCCGAGAAGTTCGGCCTCGACTTCACCATCATCGACGCCGAACGCTGCGCCACGGTCCGCCGGACCCACGGCTCGGCGGCGAACCCGTTCGAGGTCTACCCGCTGAGCATCATCAGCCTGCCGTGGCTACGCGGGCAGAAGGCGCAGCGCCTGCTCGACGAGGTGATTCCCGCCGACGGCCCCACCTACCCGCGTACCTTCGACCTGCTGATCCTCGACGAGGCGCACCACGTCGCCCCGGCAGCCCCCAAGCAGGTCTACGCGATCGACTCGCAGCAGACCAAGCTGATCCGCCGGCTCGCGCCGCACTTCACTCACCGGCTGTTCCTCTCCGCCACCCCGCACAACGGCTACCAGGCGTCCTTCACCGCGCTGCTGGAGATCCTCGACAACCAGCGGTTCGCCCGGGGTGTCGAGCCGGACCAGTCGGCGGTGCGGGACACGGTCGTCCGCCGGCTCAAGCGCGACGTCACCGACGCCGACGGCAAGCCTCGCTTCGTGGAGCGGGTCGCCACCGCTATCCCGGTCACCTACCCGGATAGCGAGCGGCAGATCCACGCCCTGCTCACCGAGTTCGCCGAGCTGCGACGTAAGCGGCTGCACTCCCAGCGGGGACGCAAAGCGACGGACCTGGTGACGCTGCTGCTCAAGAAGCGGCTCTTCTCGAGCCCCGCCGCGTTCGCACACACCGTCGGCGTCTACCTGGAAACCATGCGCAGCCGCAAGGCGCCCGCCGTCCTGCCGGCCAATGACGACGTGCCGGAGTGGATGGAGGACTTCTTCGACGACGTCGCCACCTACGCCGACGACCAACTCGCCGAGGCCGAGGACGACGCGCTCGGCCGGTCCCGGGCCATGCAGCCCGACGCCACCGCCGACGAGATGGCCCTGCTGGAGAAGATGTTCCAGTGGGCCGAGGCGAAGGAAGCGCTGCCGGACGCCAAGGCCAAGGAGCTGATCACCTATCTCAGCGCGGTCTGCAAGCCGGATGGCCGGCACTGGACCAACGAGCGCGTGGTGGTCTTCACCGAGTATCGCGACACCCAGATCTGGCTGGCCGAACTGCTCCGCCAGGAAGGGCTGGCCGGGCAGGGGCTCGTGCTGCTGCACGGCGGCACCCCCGCCGAGGAGCGCGAGCAACTGCGGCTGGCATTCCAGGCCGACCCGACGAAGCAGCCGGTGCGCATCCTGCTCGCCACCGACGCCGCCAGCGAGGGCATCGACCTGCAGAAGTACTGCCACCGGCTGGTCAACTACGACATCCCGTTCAACCCCAACAAGCTGGAGCAGCGGATCGGTCGGGTCGACCGGTACGGCCAGACGACCGCCCCCGAGATCAAGCATTTCGTGGGCAGCGGCTTCGGCAAGGCCGTCGACTCCTACGAGGCGGACCTGGAGTTCCTGTCCCGGATCGCCACCAAGGTGGCGCGGATGGAGGCGGACCTCGGTTCGGTCAACGCCGTGCTCGCCGACGCCGTGCAGCGCCGGATGCTCGGCGAGCATGTCGACGTGGACATCGACAAGGCGGGCAAGGGCAAGAGCACTCGCAGCCTGCCGGCCGAGGCCAACCTGCGTGAGCAGGTCGTCAAGCTCCGGGCGGAGCTGGACAAGACCGTCGAGGAACTTGGCATCACACCGCCGGCCGTCAAACGAGTGGTCGACACCGCGCTCGAACTGGCCCGCCAACAGCCGCTGAAGCGACACATCGACGACCGGCACCTGGTCGACGGCCTCTACACCGTTCCGCCGCTGACCGGTTCCTGGCAACGGGCTGCCGTCGGGCTGACGGCAAAACTGCAGAGCGATGACGAGCCGCCCCGACAACTGCCGGTCACCTTCGAGCCGGCGCTGGCGAAGG
The DNA here is from genome assembly GCF_016907275.1 of Micromonospora luteifusca. Lineage (NCBI taxonomy): Bacteria > Bacillati > Actinomycetota > Actinomycetes > Micromonosporales > Micromonosporaceae > Micromonospora > Micromonospora luteifusca. Next base: position 408,481 of record NZ_JAFBBP010000001.1, on the reverse strand, counting down.
GGCAGGACGAGATCGTGCTCGCCCACCTGAACCACCCCCTCGTAGCCATGTCGACCCGGCTGCTGCGCGCCGCCGTCTCCAACCCGGACATCGGGCTGCACCGGGTCACCGCGGTGGTCAGCGACGACCCGGCGCTGGAGGACGTGCTGGTCGGGGCGTACTCCCGGTTCGTGCTGGTCGGCGCCGATGGTGTGCGGCTGCACGAGGAGGTCCTCTACGCCGGCGGCTGGGCACCCGAGCACGGCCGGTTCCGCCGGCTGGACAACCTCGGCACCCTCGGCGGCATCCTCGACCGGGCGATCACCACCGGCAGCGTGGCCTCCGGCCTGGTTGAGGCCCGGCTCGCCGAGCGTTGGCCCCGCGTCGCCGACGGCCTGCTCGCCGCCATCGACTGGCGCACCGCCACCCGCCATGAGTCCCTGAAGCGCAAGCTCGACCAGCGACAGGCTGCCGAGCAGCAGCGCATCATCGACAACCTCGACCAGTTTGCCACCACCCTGCGCGGCGCCCTCGCCGACGACGACGCCGAGGACGCGCTGTTCAGCGTCGCCGTCGCAGCGAAGAGCAAGGAAGAACTCGCGCAGTACCGCAAGGATCGCCAATCCTGGGAGGAACGCTTGTCGGCCCTGGAAGTCGAGCGCGACCGCGAACTCGCGGCCGTCGCGGCCCGCTACGAAGACCCGAAGCCGCACCGGTTCCCGGTGGCCGTGGTCTTCGTCGTGCCGAAGCGGGAGGCCATCCGATGAGCCGTACCTTCCGACGTCCCGCCCCCGACGGCGCCGAGCAGCACCGCAACTGGCTGAGCCTCGTCGAGGTCAGCGGTCCGTTCCTCAGCCTGCCGGTGCTCCGCGCCACCTGGCCGACCCTCGATGCGCTCGACAAGAAGACCCGCGAGCGGCTGCGCCAGGAGCACGCCACCTGGCAGGCCGACACCGCCGAGGGCCAGCAGCCCTGGATCGGGTACGTGCTTGGTGACCTGCTCGGCTGGGGCGACACCCTGCACACCGAGGGCCTCGACGCGCTCGCGCACACCGTTGCCGAGCACGACACCGAACTGCGCCCGTCGTTTGCGCTCGTCGAGCCGGGCGAGGAGATCAAGCCCGACACCGTACGGATGCTGGGCATGATCTGTCCGGCCGGCAGCCAGCCGACCGCCCGGATTCGTGATTCCGCTTGGGCGGCGACCCCGGTCGACCGGCTCGCCAACCTGTGCCGGCACCACAACATCGAGCTGGGCCTGGTCACCGACGGCCGCTGGTGGACGCTGGTCTGGGCACCGCGCGGCGGCGTCACCACCACGGCCGTCTTCGACGCGGTGGCGTGGCCCGAGGCCGCCGAGCGCGACGTGGTTCGCGCGTTCACCTCGCTACTGTCCCGGCACCGGTTTTTCGGCGTCCCCGATACCGAGCGGCTGGTGCCGCTGCTGCGAGCCAGCCTCGGCAGCCAGGAGGAGATCACCGAAGCGCTCGGCGTCCAGGTCCGTCAGGCCGTCGAACTGCTGGTGGCCGCGATGGGTCGCACCGACGTCCGGGACCGGGAGCTTGGCGGGCGCGGCCTCCAGGACGTTGACGCGCACGACGTCTACCGGGGCGCTGTCTCCGTCATGATGCGGATCGTCTTCCTGCTCTTCGCCGAGGAGCGCAAGCTGCTCCCCGCCGACAACGAGCTGTATGTGAAGGCGTACTCGGCGGGGCGGCTCTGCGCCGAGCTTGAGCAGCGGGTCATCGAGGGCAGCGAGGAGGACCTGGAGCACAGCTCGGCAGCCTGGCACCGGCTGCTCGCCCTCTTCAACGCCGTCTACCGCGGCGTTGACCACCCCCGGCTTACCATGCACGGCCACGATGGTTCGCTCTTCGACCCGGAGGCCGCCCCGTGGCTGCCGCTGACCATCGACGACCGGACCGTGCTGCACATGCTCCGCGCCGTGCAGTACGTCGAGATCGGCACCGGTCGGTCCCGGGAGCGCCGCACGATCAGCTTCCGCGCCCTCGACGTCGAGCAGATCGGGTACGTCTACGAGGGCCTGCTCTCTTTCGAGGGCTTCCGGGCCGAGGACGTGACGGTCGGGCTGGTCGGCAAGGAAGGGCTGGAGGAGGAGGTCGCGCTCGTCGACCTGGAGGCTCTGGCCGAGCGGGCGTCCGACGTGCCGGCGCTGGCCAAGGCGCTCGCCGAGAAGTACAAGGACTCGAAGATCGGCTCGGTTGCGGCGCTGACCAAGCGGCTGGCACCGCTCGAAGGGGTGGAGCGCGAGGAGGCCCGCAAGAAGCTGCTCGCGGTGACCGGCGGCGACTACCCGCTATCCGAGCGGCTGCTGCCGTTCACCGCGGTCATCCGTGAGGACCTGCGGGGTCTGCCCGTGGTGATCCTGCCCGGTGCGCTCTTCGTCACCGAGTCGGCGCTGCGCCGCAACACCGGTACCCACTACACGCCGCGCTTCCTTGCTGAAGAGGTGGTCGAGGGGGCGCTGGAGCCGTTGGTCTACGAACCGGGGCCGTTGCAGACGGCCGACAAGTCGCAGTGGAAGCCGAAGTCCAGCAAGGAGATCCTCTCCCTCAAGGTCGCCGACATCGCCATGGGATCGGCGGCATTCCTGGTCGCTGCGGCTCGCTACCTGGCCGGCCACCTGATCGAGGCGTGGTCCCGGGAGGGGGACGGTCGAGCGCTTGCCTACCGGCAGCGTGGGGTCGACCGGCCGGTGGACACAGACGAGGACCCACTAGTGGTGGAGGCGCGGCGCCAGGTCATCGAGCACTGCCTCTACGGCGTCGACATCAACCCGATGGCCGTGGAGATGGCCAAGCTGTCGCTTTGGCTGGTCTCCATGGACTCGCAGCGCCCATTCACCTTCCTTGACGACCGGCTTGTCGCCGGGGACTCGCTGCTCGGCATCGGCAATGTGGTGACGCTGCCCGGGCAAGCCGGCCATGACCTGCGCCTCGATCGGGACCTGTCCCAGGCGCTTGGCCTGCGGCGGCGACTCGCCGCATTGCCAGACAACTTGGAGAACCTGGCAGAGAAGCGGCGGCTCCTCGACCAAGTGCGCGTGCTGCGGCGACGAGCCGACGTCTATGCCGACCTGGTCGTCGGTGCATCGCTCGCCTCAATGAAGCGCGGCCAGGATCCGCGCAGCGCCGCAGAGCGGGTCGGCGGCCTGGCCCAACGCCTGGTCCGCGACGGTGACCCGGAACCGCTTGTCGCGCAGGCCCGGTCGTGGCTGGCTCTCGATCGACCGGCCGGCGCGTTCGACCGGGAGCCGCTGCACTGGCCCCTGGAGTTTCCCGAGGTCTTTGCGCAAGGTGGCTTCGATGCCATCATCGGCAACCCGCCGTTCCTCGGCGGAAAAAAGATCAGCGGCCCGCTGGGTTCGGCCTACCGCGAGTACCTCGTCTCCGCGGTTGGACGGGGTGTGAAGGGAAACGCCGACCTGGTCGCCTACTTCCTGCTCCGGGCGCACGACCTGCTCAATCGGAGCGGGCAGACTGGATTGATTGCCACTAACACCCTGGCTCAAGGCGACACCCGCGAGGTTGGCCTCGATCAGATTGCGGCGGGCAAGGTAGAGATCCGAAAATCGATTAAGAGCAGGCCCTGGCCGTCCAGCTCGGCCGCGCTCGAGTTCTGTGCTGTGTGGACGAGTCGAAGATTGCTCGGCCCCGGGGCTAGCTGTGTCGCCGATGGAGTGGTTGTTCCTGGGATCACTACCTCACTAGAACCGATTTCGCGGGTATCCGGTCGAGCGGAGCGGCTAGCCGCCAGTGCCGGGATTGCGTATATCGGAAATCTCGTAAACGGAATTGGCTTCGCAATGTCCGACGATGAAGCAGCGGAACTGCTTGCATCGAGCCCGCGTAATGGTGAGGTTGTCTTCCGGTACCTCAATGGGCAAGACCTAAATTCGCGCCCCGATTTGTCCGCGAGTCGCTGGATCATTGACTTTCAGGGCAGCTCGTTTGAGGCTGCGTCACTCTATCCGGATTGTTTGGACCGGCTTCGAAGGCTCGTGAAGCCATCGCGGGACAAGCTTCCTGAATCTAAGCGGGCTACTCGCCAGAAGTGGTGGCAATACGAGAAGTTGGCGCCTGGGCTCCGTGCCGCAATAGTGGGGCTGGAGCGGGTGGTTGCGATCACGCTCGTGAGCAAGGCGGTCATGCCGGTGATGGTGCCCACCGGACAGGTTTTCGCGCATAAGTTGGCAGTTTTCGCAACGGACGATACGGCGATGTTGGCGTTGCTATCGAGCGCGCCGCACTACTGGTGGGCGGTCAGCCATGGGTCGACACTGGAGACGCGGGTCAACTATTCGCCGTCGGACGTGTTCGAGACGTTCGCATTGCCGGAGCTGACGCCCGAGCTGCGGATGCTCGGCGGCCGGCTCGACACGCATCGCCGGGACGTAATGCTCGGTCGGCAGGCCGGCCTGACGGCCACGTACAACCTCGTCTTCGACCAGGCCTGCCAGGACGAGGACATCGTGGAGCTGCGGCGCATCCACCGCGACATCGACGTGGCGGTGTGCCGCGCGTACGACTGGGACGATCTGGTGGCGGAAGGCCTAGACCACGGCTTTCACACGGCCGGCGCCTACACCCGCTACACCATCGGCCCTGCCGTCCAGCGCGAGATCCTCGACCGGCTGCTGGAGCTGAACCACCAGCGCTACGCCGAAGAGAACGCAAAGGGCCTGCACGACAAAAAGGCGGGCCGCAAGGGGAAGTCCACCGAAGGGACGTTGTTCTGATGGTCGACGTACAGGGTGGCCTTTTCCCCCATCCGCGCGGCGAGCAGCAGGCACTTTCCCTGACTGGTAGCGACGACGCCAACCAAGCCGCGCTGGTCCCGTCACTCGACGTACCGCAGGCGTTCCCCGAGGCGACGTCATACCAGGTGCGCGACGAGCTGGAGGAGCTGATCAGTCGGGATCTGCTCGGCCCGTGGGACGGGGAGCACGAGGAGTTCCGGCCCGGGGCGATGGGCCCGCGCGAGCGCTACCTCGTCGGCATGCTCGGTCCGAAGCAGCGTCCGCGCTCCGACCGCCGCGAGGCGGCCGAGGTGGCGGACGTGGACGCCGCCGTCCAGGGGGACGGCGCGGAGGCCGAGCTGCCGGAGGTCGTCGCCCCGCAGAACCTGGGCAAGATGTGGGCCTCGTCCATGGGCCTGTCCTTCGCCGTCCCCGGCGACGTCGACGTGCTGACCGTGACCGCCGAGTGGGGCCGCTACGACCTGCGCGAGTCCGAGGACGAGAAGGGCAAGAAGCGCCGGGTCTGGTACCGCGAGCCGGTGTCGTACCGCAAGGAGGTGCGCCTCGACAGCGAGTCGTCCTACCGAATGCCGCTGACGGTGTCGGACGAGGACGAGCCGGGCGTGCACCTGGCTGTCGAGGTCCGGCCGCGCGACGGCCGCCGGGTGGTGCAGCTCGCGCTAATAAATACCCAGAAGGAAGCGACCAGCAACGGCGACACGACCTGGTTGTTCCAGGCCGCCCTCACCGTGACCGCGCTGGATGGTGCCGCCGCCGTCTTCCTGCCGATCGACGACCCGCTGGACGGGGTGCAGGGCGTCGGTGACGACCTGGAGGAGACGCACCTGCGACTGCTCTACCGGTCGCAGCGCCGCTACGCCTCCGGCCGCAACGTCGCCGTCCACCCGTCGGTGCGTGAGGACGAGCGGTGCGCGTATCAGCTCGCGACCATCTGGCTGCCCACCCACAATGTGCCGGCGACCGTCGCTCAGGTTGGCAAGGACAGCGGCCTGGCCGGCGTGGAACTGTCCATGGACGCCCTCGCCACCGCTGACATCGACCGGCTGCGAACCCGGCTCGCGCCACTGGCCGATGGGTACGAGGACTGGCTGGATGACGAGGAAGCCAAGATTCCTGGCCTGCCGGAGCCGCTGCGTCCAGCCGCCGTGACCGCCGTATTCAACGCGCGCCGCGCGGCCGAGCGGATCCGGGCTGGCATCGCGCTGCTCACCGATCCGGAGACCGAGAAGCACGCCGACGCCATCGCCGCCTTCCGTTTCGCCAACGAGGCGATGGCGCTGCAACGTCGACACAGCGAGGTTGCCCGGCTCCGCGAGGAGCAGAACCTGTCGTACGCCGATGCCAAGGCTGCCATCGACGCACGCGGCGCCGCAACTGCCTCTTGGCGGCCGTTCCAGCTCGCGTTCGTACTGCTGAATCTGCCGTCGATCACCGACCCGGCGCATCCGGAGCGGGCCGCCGACCGGGACGCGACCGTCGACCTGCTCTTCTTCCCCACCGGTGGTGGCAAGACGGAGGCCTACCTCGGGCTGACCGCCTTCACCTTCGCGATCCGCCGTCTCCAGGGGGCGGTCGGTGCCGGTGCGGACGCCCGTAGCGGCGCGGGCGGTGTGGCCGTGCTGATGCGGTACACGCTGCGGCTGCTCACCGCGCAGCAGTTCCAGCGGGCCGCCGCCCTGGTCTGCGCCGCCGAGGTGCTGCGTCGGCAGGCGGAGCAGACCTGGGGTGCGGAGCCATTCCGGATCGGGCTCTGGGTCGGTGGCGGGGTGTCGCCGAACTGGTTCACCGAAGCCTCCGAGCAGATCGCAGAGGCGCGTGAGGCCGGCAGCGGCAAGTTCACCAACGTCCTGCAGACGTTGAGCTGCCCGTGGTGCGGGTCGAAGCTGCGCGCCGAGCGTGACCTGACCGTCCGCGAGGACGAGCGGCGGGTCCTGGTCTTTTGCCCCGAGGCTGAAGGCGCGGAGGCCTGCCCGTTCTCTCGCACCCGCTCCACCGAGGGCCTGCCGATCCTCACCATCGACGAGGAGATCTACCGGTACGCCCCCAGCCTGGTCATCGCTACCGTCGACAAGCTCGCCCAGCTGCCCTGGCGAGGCTTCGCTGGGATGCTCTTCGGCCGGGTCCGGGAGCGCTGCCCTCGACACGGCTACCGGCACGACGACCTCGACGCGAAGACCGGTTGCGGTGCCCGGCACAACAAGAAGGGCAAACTGCCGGCTGTCACCAGCGAGCCGGTCGTCCGGCTGCGCCCGCCGGACCTGATCATCCAGGACGAGCTGCACCTCATCTCCGGTGCGCTCGGCACCATCGTCGGCCTGTTCGAGGCGGCCGTCGACCAGCTCTGCACCTGGTCGCTGCCGGGCGGCCGTGAGGCCGGGCCGAAGATCGTGGCGTCCACGGCGACCACCAAGCGGGCCCGGGAGCAGGTGCTCGGCGTCTTCGGCCGACAGCTCGCCGTCTTCCCGCCACCGGTCATCGACATCACCGACACGTTCTTCAGCCGGCAGGTGCCGGTCACCGTGCAGAACCCCGGTCGCCGCTACCTGGGCATCTGCGCGCACGGGGTCCGGATGAAGTCGGCGGAAATCCGCGTCTCGGAGATCCTGCTCATCGCCGGGCAGACCCTCTTCGACACGTACGGGCAGCCGGCCGACCCGTACATGACCAGCGTCGGCTACTTCAGCGCCACCCGCGAACTGGCCGGCATGCGCCGTCTCCTCGACGACCAGGTCACCACCCGCGTCCGCAGCCACGGCCGGCGCAAGGGCCTCTCCGACCGGATCGCCGGCACGCAGATGCTCAACGTGCAGGAACTCACCTCCCGGGTCTCCTCCGCCGACATCAGCGAGGTGCTCAAGCGGCTGGAGAACGGCTTCGACCCGGAGCTCGACACCACTGCCCGACGGCGGGCCGTGCTGGAGGACATGCGGGACGCGTTCAAGGCCAAGACCGCGTCGAACCCGAAGCTGTCGCTGCACCCGGTCACCCAGAGCTTCTACCAACGGCAGGACGAGAACCGGGTACCGGTCGACGCGGTGCTCGCCACCTCGATGCTCCAGGTCGGCGTCGACGTGTCCCGCTTCGGCCTGATGGTCGTCACCGGGCAGCCGAAGAACACCGCCGAGTACATCCAGGCCTCCTCCCGGGTCGGCCGCGACGCGAAGCGGCCCGGTCTGGTGGTCACCCTCTACAACTGGACCAGGCCGCGGGACCTGGCTCACTACGAGGACTTCGAGTATTACCACGCCACCTTCTACCGTCAGGTGGAGGCGCTCTCGGTCACCCCGTACACCCGACGGGCGCTGGATCGGGGCACCACCGCGACCCTCGTCGCGGCCGTGCGCAACGGCGAGGACAGCTTCTCCCGCAACACCGATGCCCACGACGTGCCGCTCGACGGCCCGGAGGTGCAGCGGGTCATCGACCGGCTGCTGGCCCGCGCCGAGGCGATCAGTGGGACGCGCGGGCGCGAGTACCTACAGGAGCGGATCAACCGGCTCCGCGACGATTGGAACAAGAAGAAGACCGGCTCGTCCCGACTCGGCTACTCGGAGGGGACGTTCAAGCAGCAGAAGCTGGATGGTCTGCTGACCGTGGCCGGTGGCGGGCGGTGGACCGGCCTGACGGTCGGGCAGTCCATGCGGGAGACCGAGAACGAGATCAACCTGGTGCTGCCCGCCGGCGGGGAAATCTTCAACCCGCAGTACGGGACGCCGGAGTGGTCCTTCGGTCCGCAGACCGACAGCAAACGGGCCGAAGATCTGCCCGACGGGGATGAGCTGGGCGAATCGACGCTGACCGGGAAGGGCAAGGGCAACTGATGGCCGCCAACTACTTCCGGCGGGTCGGCGCCGTCCGCCCCAGCCACCTGATGTTCACCACCGGGGTCGGCTCGATCGTCGACCTGCCCAATTTCTCCGTTCTGGTCCGAGGCCTCGACGACTGGAACTACTCGGTCGTGCCCGACTGGGAGGAGATCGTGGAACCTCGACTGCTCGCCGCCGTGCGGGCCCTGGGGTTGCGTTCGGTCAAGGAACTGCGTCCGGCACCGTGGCTGGATGGCACCGACCGAGATCCGACCGGCCCGGCCGGCCGCGTCGGTGTGCCGATCACGCCATTCCCCGGCTGGCTGCGCTGCACCGCCTGCGACGATCTGGCGCCGATCGACTCGAATGTCTTCGGCTTCGAGAACTCCAAGCCACGTAAACCGCACGAGGCCCGCTTCTTCCACACCGTGTGCAGCCGCAAAAAGTCCGGGCGTAAACCGATGGCGGTGGGTGCCCGGTTCGTGCTCGCCTGCACCGAAGGCCACCTCGACGACTTCCCGTACGCACACTTCGTCCACCAGGGCGGTGGCTGCCCCAACGCCAGCCATCCCAAGCTGAAGATGGACGACCGCGGCGGCAACCTGGGCGCCAACGTCGAGATCAAGTGCGCCCCCTGCGGTGCCCGCCGCAACATGAAGGAGGTCCTCGGTCCGCGCGGCGCGGAGAAGCTTCCCCGCTGCCGTGGCCGTCGGCCGCACCTCGGCGACTTTGACCCGAAGGGCTGCGGCGGTGCCGAGCTGAAGCTCCTGGTCGTCGGCGCGTCCAATCAGTGGTTCGCGCAGACCCTCTCCGCTCTGGCCGTGCCGCGCACCGGGGCCAGCGAACTCCAGGTCAAGGTGGAACAGCACTGGGCCGCACTGGAGGGCGTTCCTAACGTGGACATGCTGCCGTACCTGCGGACGGTCGTGCCGGCATTCCGCGAGTTGGAACGGTGGAGCGACCAGGAGATCTGGGCGGCGATCGAGCGGCACCGCACCGGTGCCAAGGGCGACGAGGAGGAGAAGGGCTACCCCGACCTGCGTACGCCGGAGTGGGAAATCTTCTCCGCCGGCCACCTACCGCCGGCCACGGACGACTTCACCCTCCGCCGTGACTCCGACGGGGTGCCTGGTGAGCTGAAGAACGTCTACGCCGACGTGATCCAGGCCGAACGGCTGCGGGAGGTCCGCGCACTGGTCGGCTTCACTCGACTTGACTCGCCCGACCCGGAAGACCCCGACCTCGTCACCCGCGCGTCGCTGTCCAAGGGGGCGGCGACCTGGGTGCCGGCCAGCGAGGTACGCGGCGAGGGCATCTTCCTGCGCCTGCCGGAGGACCTGCTCGCCGCCTGGGAGCAGCGGATCGAGTACACCGAGGTCATGCAGGAACACCGGGACGCGTACGCCCGGTTCCGCAAGAACCGCTACTCCGGCCGGATCGCCGGACCGTTCGACCCGATGCACCTCTGGCCGGGGGAGCGCTACATCGCCTTGCACACCCTGTCCCACCTGCTGATCCGCACCATCTCCCTCGAATGCGGATACAGCTCGGCGAGTCTCTCCGAACGGATCTACTCCGGGACCGAGGCTGACCCGCAGCGCGCCGGCATCCTCATCTACACCGCCGTACCGGACGCCGAGGGCACTCTTGGTGGGCTGGTGTCGCTGGCCGAGCACGACTCGCTGGTACGGCTCACCCGGCGGGCGCTGTCCGACGCCCTGCACTGCTCGTCGGACCCGCTCTGCGCGGAACGGCTGCCCCAGGACCCGGCGGACTTCCTGCACGGAGCCGCCTGCCACGTCTGCCTGTTCGTGTCGGAAACGACCTGCGAACGCGGCAACCGGTTCCTGGACCGGCGGTTCGTCGTACCGATCGGCAAGCCGGAGCTGGCGCTCTTCCCTGAGCTGCCATGAGCTGGCGTCCGGCGTTCGAGGCGGCGGCCGAGGCCGCGGTGAACCGGCTCGGGCCGGGACACCTGCGGGTGCTGGCCGACCGCCTCGGTGACGGCTCGCCCGAGCAGTCCGTTCGCCACGCCGTCCCGGTCCCCGGTTTCGCCGAGGCGGCCGGGGCGGTGCTGGCCGCGCAGCGCGCTTCGGGGTTGCCAGGTGTCGAGGCGGCCGCCTATTTGCGTGGCCTGGCCGCCGGGCACGCGCAGCGGTCCGCCGCGGTGCGAATCGAGTCGGTGTGGAGTGGACCGAGCACCCATCCGGTGCCGGTCCGTGCCACCGCGCAGGTGCTGGTCGATCTGGTCGCGGAGGCCCACGCCGAACTGCTGCTCATGACGTACTCCGCCAAGCCTTACCCGCCGCTGCTGGCCGCCCTGACCACGGCGGTCGGGCGGGGTGTGGCCGTGACCGTCGTGGTCGAGACCCTGGCCGGGGCCCGCGGCGCATTGAACGGTGCGGAACCCGCCGCCGCCTTCGCTAGCCTGCCCGGCGTGCAGGTGTGGCACTGGCCGGTCGAGCGCCGGGCCGAGGACAGCGCCAAGATGCACGCGAAGATTGCCGTCGCCGATCGCAAAGTACTGCTGGTGTCCAGCGCCAACCTCACCCAGTCCGGGGTCAACCGCAACATCGAGGCGGGCCTGCTCGTGCACGGTGGGACCGCACCGCAGCGGGCCGCCGAGCACATCGCCGAGCTGCAGACTCGGGGCGTGCTGACCCGGCTGCGGTCGGCGAGCTGAGGAGCGGAGATGGATCTACCCGCAGCGCGGAACGCCGCCACCGTCGCGGTGGGCGACATTGCGCGCCTCACTGATGTCGGCCGGGCGGCGGTCAGCAACTGGCGGCGGCGGTTCCCCGACTTTCCGACGCCCGTCGGCGGCAGCTCCGCGAGCCCGCTCTTCGCGCTCGACGACATCGAGAAGTGGCTGACCCGGCACGACAAGCCGTTCGAGGTCACCCCCTCCGATCGGGTCTGGCAGCTGCTGCGCGGCGCGTCCACCGACCTGGAACTGGGTGGCCGGATCGGTCACCTCGGCGCGTTTCTGGTCTTCCTGGCTCGGAATCCGGGCCGGTGGAAGTCGCTCGCCGGGCAACCGGACTTTGCGCTGGTGCGTTGCCTGTCCGAGCAGATGCGTGCGGCCGAACCGGAGTTGGCTGACCTGCTCGTCGCCCAGGCCGATCACGGCGCTGCGGCCATCGTGCGGCTGACCGCCGCAGCGGCCAGGGTGGACGGGCACCGGGCTGTCTTCGACTTCCTCTGCGAGCGGTACCGGGAGGTTCACTCCCGCCGGCACAGCGTCACGCCGGCGCCCGTCGCCGCCCTCATGGTCGCGCTCACCGCCTCGTCGGGGGACCGTCTACTCGATCCGGCGTGCGGAATCGGTACCCTGCTGCTCGCTGCCGACACCGCCCGCACAGGCCAGGTTTGCGGCCAGGAGGTCGACCGGACGGCGGCCTGTATCGCACTGGCCCGGCTTCTGCTGCACGGCAGTGACGCCCGCGTGGCAGTTGCGGATTCCCTGGGCTGCGACGCCTACTCTGGTGAGCTGTTCGACGCGGTTGTCTGCAATCCGCCGTTCGGGGATCGGTCCTGGGGGCACGACGACCTGGCGGGCGATCCACGCTGGGAGCACGGCCTCCCGCCGCGTGGGGAACCCGAGCTGGCCTGGGTGCAGCATTGCCTTGCGCATGTCCGGCCGGGCGGGCGGGTGGCGATCCTCATGCCAGCCGCGGCGGCTTCACGACGCTCCGGTCGGCGGATTCGAGCCAGCCTCCTTCGCGCCGGTGCGTTGTGCGGGGTGATCAGCCTGCCGCCGACGGGGCCGGCCGGCGCGGTCACGTCAGACCTGTGGTTGCTGAGGCGCGGCGTCGACGTCACCCGACCGCGTGACGTTCTGGTCGTCGATGCGCGGGCCGAGCCCGGGCTCGCTGAGCTGGCCTGGCGGGCGTACTTCTCGGGATCCGAACTGCCAACCGGGAGCCGGGCGGTGCCGATCGTCGACCTGCTGGACGGCGATGTCGACCTTACCCCGGCCATGCACGTGGCTGCGGCCGACGCATCGGAGCCGGCTTTTCCGCCCGTGCTGGAGTCCCTGCGCGTTGCTGCCGCGCAGCTGGTGCCGACCCTGCCGAAGCTGACCGTCTCCCCACCTGTCGGGGGGCGCGCGATGACGACCATCGGCGAGCTGACCAGGGCGGGTGCCGTGACGATCCGGCAGGCTCCGATGTCGATGTCCAGCGCCGAGGACGGCCCCGCGTCGGTGATGACCGCCCGGGACGTACGCCTGGGACGTCCGCCGTCCGGGACGGCCAGGAACTTCCCCGGAGCGGTCATCCTGCAAGCTGGCGACGTGCTGGTGCCGTTGGCGCCGCGTACGCCGGCTGTCCACGTCGTCCGCGAGGACGGACCACTTCTGGGTCCCCGGCTATACCTGCTCCGGGTCGACCCGGAGCAGCTCGACCCGTACTTCCTGGCCGGGTTCCTGCGGAGCACGCAGCGCTGTGGCGGCTCCGGCGGTTCGTCACTCGCCGCCCGCTTCGACATCCGTCGCAGCCGGCTGCCCCGGCTGCCCGTAACCGAGCAGCGCCGGTACGGCGACGCGTTTCGGCAGTTGATGGCCTTCGAGGTGCGGCTGCGGGAGACGACGGCGCTCGGGGAGGAGCTCGTCGAGCGCGGATTTCAGGGCCTCGGTGACGAGAGCCTACGGCCGGCGGCGGCAGACTAGCCTGCCCATGCTGAGAGACGAGGAACGGAGCGGGGTGCCGAGGTGGGTGTGCTGATCAACGGCCGGTACGAGCTGGACGACCTGCCCATCGGCCGCGGCGGGATGGGCGAGGTGTGGCTCGGCCACGACACCAAACTCGACCGACAGGTCGCAGTCAAGTTCATCCGCTTTCCCGACGGCGAGCCGGACAAGGACTACATCCGTCGATTCGTCCGCGAGTCGCGGATCACCGCCCGCCTGGAACACCCCGGCGTGCCCGCCGTCTACGACGTGGGCACCCAGGAGGGCCGGCCATACCTGGTCATGCAGCGCATCCACGGGATCAGCGTCGCCGACCTGGTGGCCGAGCAAGGTGCCCTGCCCATCGGCTGGGCCACCGCGATCGCCGCCCAGGTCTGCGCCGTGCTCACCATTGCCCACGAGGCCTCGCTCGTGCACCGCGACCTCAAGCCGAGCAACCTCATGCTGCAGCCCGACGGGGCCGTGAAGGTGCTCGACTTCGGTCTCGCCGCCGCGCCCACCCTTTCGGACTTCTCGAAGATCACCGCAACCGGGTTGCCGCCTGGCACCCCCGCCTACATGGCACCCGAGCAGATCCAGACCAACATCAGCGGCCCCGCGACCGACCTCTACTCCCTCGGCTGCACCCTGCACGAGATGCTCACCGGCGACCGTCTTTTCAGCGGATCCACCTCGTTCGACGTCTGGAGCAAGCAGGTCAGCCAACCGCCACCGCCGGTGCGCGGCGTTCGCGACGAGGTGCCCGAGGCCTTGGAGGAGCTGCTGCTGCACCTGCTGCAGAAGCAGCCCGAGGACCGCCCCGCCGGCGCCCACATCGTCTATGACCAGTTGCTGCCGTATGCCACCGGACTGGGCCCGCTGCCGGGAGTGCTGCACCCGCCATCGACGACCAGCCCCACCCGGATGTACGGAACCGCGCTCAGCCGGGTGTTCATGCCCCCGCCATCAGCCCCGCCCGTGACTCCGCCGCCTGCCCCGGCGCCTCCGCAGCCCGACCCGCCGTCCCTGTTGACGACTCCACCATCTTCCGGCGGGTCCGTCCAGCCCGCCGCGCCGCCACAACCCCGTCAGGGTGCGCGTGTCGACCGCGATGCACTTCACCAGGCGCGGGACGAAGCGGCCCGGCTCGCCAGGACATCACGCCTCGGCCAAGCCGCGGAGCTGCTGACCGGAGCCGTCGAGTCAGCCGCGGCGACGCTCGGCACCACCGACGACGATGTCCTCCGCGCCCGGCTCGAACTGGCGGACGTGCTCTTCGATGCGGGGGACTACCGCCGGGCGGCGCCGACGTACGAGCAGCTCGCCGACGACATTGCCAGGCGGGATGGCAGGCACGCAGAATTCGCCCTGAAATGCCGGCTCCGGGGCGCCACCTGCCGTGCACTTTTCGGCGAGACCAGCGAGGCGCTGCGTCAGCTGGACGCGCTGCTCGGCGACGAGAGTGAGGCCTACGGCCCGGACGATCCACGCACCCTGGAACTACGTCGCCAGATCGGCCTGCTCCAACTCGGAGCTCGGCACTGGCCAGCCGCTGAAGCAACGCTACGTGACCTGCTGAAGGACTTGACTCGGCTGCGCGGCGCCACCCACCCCAGTGCCGTCGAAGTCGCCGAGCTGCTCTCGGGGCTGAGCCGCTCCCGGTGATCGGCGCCGCGAATCGCCAACGATCCTCCGTACGGCCCCTAGATCATCTCCGAATGACCGGCAGCGCACCCGGGAGACCGCACGTAAGTTCGAGCAGGCTCCAATGGGCGACGTCCGCATAGCTGTCCGGGCCCCAGTGCAACGAAGGGAACTATCTCTTGACCACCGCCCCAGCGAGCCGCCTCGATCGTGCGGTTCGACTGTTCGAGTTCCTGGCCCGGGCGCAGCAGTCCACCATCTCGGCGCCGCGTACCTACGACGGGTATGACCTGGCCTGGAGTCGTGATCTGCCGCGGCACGCGGCCGTGCATTTCGCGCACTGGGACGTGGAGCCTGAGCCTGGTGACGAGATCGGGCACATCGACCGGCTGGACCGGATACACCCGCCGACGCCCGGTCATGAACTCGCCCGCTGGCTGAGCGGTGGTGTCGACGATCCGGACGTCGTTCCCCACCTCGCCACTGAGATACCGGATCTGGAAGCCGATATGGCCGATCCGGAAGGGGATGACGACGTCCCGGCAGCAGCGGTCCTGCGGCTGGATGATCATCCGAAGGTCGAGGTGGCGTACCAGAATTGGTTGTCGGGCTGGACGTCCTGGGCGGAGCGCGAGCGCGTCGACCGGCCCGTACGGGAGGCGTACGCCGTTCTCTTCTCGATGCAGGCCGACGCGGCCAGCAATCCGGAAGAGAAGGAGCTGGTCCTGGCCGTTGGTTGCCTGTCGTGGAAACCCGATGGGCACCCGGCGGTGCGCCGGCACCTGATCACCACACCGGTCGCCATTGACCTGGACCCGGTCACCGGCACCCTGCATGTCAACGCCGTCGAGTCCCCCGACCCGCTTCGGCTTGAACTGGACATGCTGGATTCGCAGCTGACCAGCTCCCGACACATCGCCGACGTGCGCGAGTCAGCACGAACCTACGCCGAGCATCCGCTGAATCTGACCGCCATCGGTGAGCTCCTGCAGCGCGTCGCGCACAGCCTTGATCCGGATGCCAGCTATGTCGAGACGGAAAGCCCGGGCAGGGGCACTCCGGTCACGGCCGAGGTGGCCTTGGCACCCGCCGTCGTGCTGCGTCGGCGCAACCACGGACTCGCCGAGGTCTTGGAACGGATCCGCGAGCAGTTGATCGATTCACAGACCGTTCCAAGTGGCATCCTGCCGCTGGTTGATCCCGACTATCGGCCGCCGTCGGAGACTGATCCGACGCCCGGCGCTCTGGTGGCCGTGGACGACGAGATGTATCTGCCGCTTCCGGTCAACGAGAAGCAGCTGCAAGTCCTGCGGCAGGTCGATCGACACGCGCAGACCCTGGTGCAGGGGCCGCCCGGCACCGGCAAGACGCACACTGCGGCCGCGCTGCTGAGTCACCTGCTGGCGCAGGGCAAGCGGGTGCTGGTGACCGCGCAGACAGATCGCGCGCTCAAAGAGGTGCGGGCGAAGCTGCCGGAGGCGATTCGGCCGCTGTCGGTAGCGGTTGTCGGAGCCTCGCGCGAGGACATGGCCGACCTGAAAGTCGCGGTCAACACCATCTCCCAACAGGCCATCGACTTCGACGAGCAGCGGTCGGCCCAGAGCATCACGAGCCACGCCGACGCTATCGACGAGCTTCGCCGGCAGCGTGCCGAGCTGCACCGACGGATCGTCGATGTGCGATCAGCCGAGGTCACCCACCATGAACAGGGGAGGTACCGCGGCACGATCGCCGCGATCGCCTCCGCTCACCACGCGGATGAACCGGGGTACGGGTGGATCAGTGCGTGGGCGCCACCCCGTCCAACCGAGAAGGCGTCACTGACCACGCAGGAGATTGTCGAGTGGCTGCAGCTGTTGCGTGACGAGCTGCTGGTCGCCGACGAAGAGCAGGCGCGTGACACGTTGCCAGACCCAACGACACTCACCAGTTCAGCCGAATTCGCGGGAGCAGTCGCCGCAGAGACGCGGGCCCGTGCGGCCGATGCGGAATACGTCGGTCACCGGCAGCACTCTGCGTTCAACGCGATCCGGGCGATGCCGGCAACCGAGCGCGTTGAGCTGCAACAGAGCCTGCATCGTTTGGCCGGCACTGCCGACGATCTGGCCCGCCGCAGCGAAGCCTGGATGTCCGAGGCTCTAACCGACGTGATCTCGGATCGCGGACAGATCTGGCAGGAGCGCGCCAGACAGTTGCAGGACCTCGTCGATCAGGCGAAGCCACATGTGCAGCGCCTTGGCATCGCCGAAGTCGCCGCAACCGGACCCGAACTGGCTCCGCTGGTGTCGCTCGCGCAACACCTACGCCAGCACCTCTCCAGCGGCGGCAAAATCAAAGTTGCTGCGGACGGCAGCCCGACCCTGGGTGTGCTCACTGCCAGGCCAGTCAAGGCGGCCCGCGACCTCTTCGCCCACGTACGCGTCGACGGACATCCACCTGCGACAGTGGAGGCGCTTGACCGCTTCCTCGCCTGGGCGGAAGCGACCCGGCTGCTGAGCGGGCTCGACCGCGCCTGGCCCGCCACGGTCAGGATCCCGCCGGAAGACACCCCGCAAGAGCGGCTCAGCTGGCATGTCACCGAGCTTGGCCAGCTACATCGCGTTTTATCGCTCGGCGCCGCGCTCAGCGAGCAGGATCGCCGACTCGTGGCGCTTCGGCTGCCGCGCCCGCAGTGGGCGGACGTCATCGCCGTCCGTGCCTACGCCTCGCTGGTCGACGCGGCTGACGCCGAAGACCGGCTGAACCGTGCCCGAGCCGCAGTCGAGGCCGCTGCCGAGGCCGCTACCCGCCTTGTACACGAGCCATTCGCCGCGCCGGTGCTGATCACCTTGGAAAAGGCGGTGACCGATCGCGACGTGGCCACGTACGCGTCCGCGGTCCACCGGGTCCAGCGTCTGGTGCAGGTCCGGGGCATGGTTCGCCGCCGCGATGAGCTGGCTTCGCGCCTGCGGCACGATGCCCCCCGACTACACGATGCGATCGTCGCGGACCCGGGTGACCACGCCTGGGAAGGCCGCCTGACCGCCTGGGAAGGCGCATGGGCCTGGGCCGTCACCGCCGCGTGGATCGCCGACCGGCAGGTCGCGGACCTCAACCGCCTGCAGGCTGAGACGAGCGAGACCGAGCGCCAGATCCGCCACCACGTCGAGGAACTGGCCGCAGCACGCGCCTGGCGGCACGCCGCCGCACCGCAACGGATTAGCGGCTCGGCCCGGGCCAACCTGCAACAGTACGGGCAACTGGTGCGCCGGCTCGGCAAGGGCACCGGCAAGTACGCGCCCCAGCGACGCGCCGAGATCCGCCAGGCCATGGACCGCTGCCGCCCTTCCGTGCCGGTCTGGATCATGCCGATCTACCGGATCGCCGAACAGCTGCAGGTGCGGCCCGACATGTTCGACGTCGTGGTCGTTGACGAGGCGTCCCAGGCCGGATTGGCTGCCACTTTCTTGCAGTACCTTGCTCCCAAGATCGTCGTCATCGGGGACGACAAGCAGGTGTCCCCGAGCGCGGTCGGTGTGGACCAGCAGCATCTGCGGAATCTCGCGGCGCAGTACCTCCACGACGATCCGTATCGCGCCTCCTGGCAGGACCCGCAACGTAGCCTCTTCGACGAGGCCAAGATGCGATTCAGTGGGCTCATCCCGTTGACGGAGCACCGTCGTTGCGTCCCGGAGATCATCAATTTCTCCAACCGGATCGCGTATGAGCCGGAGAACATCCGGCTCATACCGGTTCGTCAGTACGGCGCCGATCGCCTCGAACCGATTAAGCCTGTGTTCGTCGAGGACGGGTACGTGCGCGGCACCACCGGAAAGATCAACCAGCCGGAGGCTGAAGCGGTCGTCGAACGGATCGTCGCCTGCTCCGCGGATCCCCGTTACGACGGCCGCACCTTTGGAGTGATCTCGTTGCAGGGCCCGCATCAGGCGAAATTGATCGAGCGTCTGCTGTTGGAACGCCTCGACCCGGCCGAGTGGGAACGTCGTGAGTTGCGTTGCGGCGACTCCGCTGACTTCCAGGGCTCTGAGCGCGATGTCATGTTCCTCAGCATGGTCGCCGCCATGGAGCCGGGCGCGCGAATGTTCTCCGCGACCGCGGAGATGTACGTGCAGCGCTACAACGTCGCCGCCTCCCGGGCCAAGGACCAGATGTGGGTGTTCCACTCGATCCGACCCAGTGACCTCGGTAACCCCGCCGACCTCCGTCACCAGTTGCTGGACTACTGCTACGGAGTGGCGAACCGTCCCGTCGAGCATGACGGCGTGGTGCTGCCGACCGACGTGCCCGAGGACCGTCGCGTTGTCCCGTTCGACTCGCTCTTCGAGCAGCGGGTCTACAACAGGATCGTGGGGCACGGATACACGGTCGTACCCCAGTACGAGGCGCTTGGCTACTCGATCGACCTGGTAGTGGTCGGCCCGCACAGCAGACTCGCTGTCGAGTGCGACGGCGATGCCTGGCATGGACCCGACCGGTACGAGGCCGACATGGCTCGGCAACGAGAGTTGGAGCGCTGCGGTTGGGAGTTCTTCCGGATCCCACAGTCGGCGTTCGCTGTCGACGAGGCGGCTGTGCTGCAGGAACTGTGGGCGGCCTTGAACCGACGCGGAATACGCCCAGCAGGAGCGGCTGAGCCAGACGCACCGGCCGACGATGCCCCCGCGAGCCTGTCCGAGCTACCTCCTCCAGCCGCCCCGACCGGGGACGTCGAGGAGACCGTCGCCTCGCCCTGGTCGGGTTCCGGCATCGGTACCTCCCGGACCGTGACGCAGGCCAGGACAAGTTCCGCGCAAGAGCCTGGAGCTGACGTGGTGACGTACACCGAGCGCCCGGCTGCTTCACCGCCGCAGGCGTTCGCGTTCGCCCCAGTCGTTGTGGAGGCCTCCGATCCTGCAGTGGCGGACACCTCTGGGTACTACGCCAGCGCCGCCCGGGCAGAGCCGTCTCTACTCGAACCGTACGAGGCATTTGAGGGTTCGGCACCCCGCGCGGCTGAACCGGCCCCACTCGGCATGCGTGAAGCCGTGCTCGCCATAGTGGCGTGCGAGGGCCCGATGCTCGGCGAACGCCTGCAGACCGCATACGTGCGTGCAGCCGGTGGTCAACGTGTCGGCCGTGCGGCGGCTAGCGCGGTCAACAAGGTGATCAGCTCAGCTGTGCGGCGCGGACTGCTGGTAGAGGAGAACCCACTCCGGGAAGCCGGAGTTCAGCCCCGGACGTACCGTTTGCCGCACCAGCCTCCGGCGGTGCCGCGAGTCCTCGGCCCGCGTGCCCTCGATGAGGTGCCACCAGCGGAGTTGGCGGTGGTCATGGCAGTTCACGCTGAGGACCTCGGCTGGAGTAATCCGGAACACGTCTACCGGGCGACGTTGCAGACCTACGGCCGAAAAGCCTTGACCGAGGTGGCCGCGGTCCGCTTGGCGAAGGTTGCATCCCTGGCACGTGCGCTCACGGATGAGTCGTAGCTGGGACAACGCGCTGCCGGGTGCTGGTCGACATAGACCGGCCAGCGCCCGTGATATGTCAGGCAGCTCCCGAATTCCGTCTCGTGGCCGGTAGGGTCGCACCCACCGCCTCGACCGACCTGCAGGAGGCCGCGCCGTGCCGCAGCTCGCCTTGGCCAACACCTTCTGGCAGAGCTACGACGTTCTGGCAAAGCCGATCAAGGCCGGTGTACGCAAGGCGATGGACAAATTCCAGTTGCTCACCATCGCTGAGCTCCACGCCGACAAGGGCCTGCACCTTGAGTCGGTGAACAACGCGCGGGACCCGCGGATGCGAACCATCCGGGTCACGGACTTCTGGCGCGGCGTGGTGCTGGCGCCCGACGACGGCAGCGACACCTTTCTGCTGCTCAACGTCGTCCCGCACGATGACGCCTACACCTGGGCCGCGAAACGGCTATACACGGTGAACACGGCGACCCGGGCGCTGGAGGTTCGCAACGTCGTCGCTATCGAGCAGCTCACCCCGGCACTGGAGAAGGCAGCGGCGGAGGCACCGACGTTGCTCTTCGCCCGTCACTCCAATACGGTGCTGCGCGACCTCGGCATCGACGACCAAGTACTGCGCGCGGTCCGCACGATCATCGACAAACCGCAACTGGACGCGTTCGGCACGCTGTTGCCCGAGGACCAGTTCGAGGTGTTGCAGTACCTCGCCGAGGGCTTCACACCAGACGAGGTCTATCGCGATGTCGTGGCCGAGCGCCGTCCGGCTGACGCGACATCGGAGCCGAGCGAGAGCCTGGCGGTGGCGATCGCCAACACGAAGAGCCGGATCGCCCTGGTGACCCGCCCCGACGAGCTTGCCGAGATCCTCGACAAACCCTTCGCCGCTTGGCGCGTCTTCCTCCACCCATCGCAACGGCGGGTCGCCTACCGGGTTTCCTACAACGGGTCGGCGCAGGTGACGGGTGGACCGGGCACGGGCAAGACAGTCGTGGCATTGCACCGGGTCAAGCACCTACTCTCCCGCACCCCCGACAGTCGGGTGCTGCTCACCACGTACACCAATGCCTTGGCCGCGGCGCTGCGAGAGAACCTGGCGCTACTCCTCGTTGACGAGCAGCAACTGGCCCGGGTGGAGGTGACCACGGTGAACGCCCTCGCGAACCGCACCGTGCGGACCATCGCCGGGCGGGTGTCAACCCCGATCGGCGACGTGGACGAGCGGCAGGTCTGGCGGCGGGTCTGCCGGCGGCTGACCCTGCCCTGGACTGAGCAGTTCCTAGCTCAGGAATTTCGCCACGTAATTCTGGCTCAAGATGTGCAGAGCCGTGAGGAATACCGGGCGGCCAGCCGGCGGGGGAGAGGCTCGGCACTGGGGCCCCGGCAGCGCGATCGGGTGTGGGACGCCGTCGAGATGTTCCAGAAGGAACTGGCTGCCGCCGGCACCCAAACCCACCTGCAGATCTGCGCCCAAGCGGCGCGGCTGCTCGCCGATGCGGACCGCACCAAACATGGGTACGAACACGTGGTGATCGACGAGGCGCAGGACTTGCATCCGGCACAGTGGCGGGTGCTGCGGGCGGCGGTTGCCCTCGGCCCGGACGACTTGTTCATCACAGGTGACCCGCACCAACGGATCTACGACTCTCGGGTGTCGCTGGGCAGCCTCGGGATATCCGTCACCGGGCGCAGCAGCCGGCTGCGGGTCAACTACCGCAGTACCGAGGAGATCCTCGCCTGGTCCACCGGCGTGCTGGTCGGCTCGCGGATCGAGGACCTCGGCGGCGACGGCGACGACAGTCTCGCCGGCTACCGATCGCTACTGCACGGCAAGCGACCCCACTCCGCCGGATATCCGACCAGCCAAGCTGAGGTCGCGGCACTCGTGGAGCGGGTGGGGGAGTGGCTGAGGCAGGGCGTGGCGGCCAGCGAGATCGCCGTCTGCGCCCGTTTCAACCTGACGCTGAACGCGGTGCGCGACGCACTGGCCGATGCCGAGATTCCATCCGCGCTCGTTCGGGATCAGCCGGGCGCGGACATCAATGGGGTACGACTCGCGACGATGCACACCATGAAGGGACTGGAGTTCCGGTGCGTCGCTATTGTCGGTGTCACCGCGCGGGCCGTGCCGTTCGCCAAGGAAGTCACGCCATCCGAGGTGGACCCGTTGCAGCACGAGAGTGACCTGCTCCGGGAACGCTGCCTGCTCTTTGTGGCGAGCACCCGGGCACGGGAGGCGCTGCACGTGTCATGGAGCGGCCAGCCCAGCCCGTTCCTGGCGATCGCCACCCGCGCCCTGTGACGGGCCGGACCTCAGTGGGCTGCGGCGTAGCAGCGCTCCCGCTCCTTCTGCCACAACACGTCGTCGCCGAGGTTCTCGTACTCGGGCCGCATCCGCCGGGCCAGGTCGTAGAATCCCTCGTGCGGGCGACGCGTCTCCTTGCCTACTACTAGCGCACTCCAGATCGGCTCGCCCCGCTCGGCCGCCCGCCGGGAAACTTTCTCCAGATGAGGCCCGAGATAATGGGGCAAGATTCCAACACGCTGACCGAGCGGTCCGTAGCAGATCAGGCCGTCAGCCACCGCGACGCCGTACAGGATGTCGGCGATGCGATCGACGCGATCAATTTCAAAGGTCTCAGCCATGCGAGCAGGCTAGCGAGGGGTCGCTTGCTCGACAATCAACCACCTAGGCCTGAGGCTTGGCTCCAGAGGATGAGATTCAGTTGTCGCGACTCTCCTGCGGGTACGTGGCGACCGCTGCCTAGTCGGAGACCAGGCCGGGTCCTGCGTCGGGCTGGAGCCAGGCGTCCCTCATCACGAACAGGAAGAGCCGGTTGCCCCTCTCGAGCTGTTGCATTGGCCCATCCTGTCAAGGGGCGGGTGGCCGCCAACCGTCAGATACGCGTCAATCTAGGAATCGGCGCTGCTTCCTTGTAGTGATGAACGTTGCCCACGCGTGCGGCTGGAAGGTCAGCGCCGGCCCGCTCGGATCCTTGGAATCGCGGACGGCGACGATTCTGGGAAGGTTGGTGGCGACCTCGACGCAGTCGCCGCCGTTGTCGCCGCTGCGGGTGCTCTTGCGCCAGACGGCGCCGGCCAGGTCAGTCATGCCGCATCTCCCCAGCGATCCGTTTGATCATGTCAGTCGATTCTGCCTCGCGAAGGGCCAGCGAATCCAGCCCGCGCCAGACGCGCTCGTAGGCGGCCAACTCGTCGGGCTTGTCGAGGTACAGCGCTCCGGTCAACGATTCGCTGTAAACCACAGACGGTTCCGGTGCGGCGCGACCGCCCTTGCTGGGCGGAAAGTCGAGTATCACGAAGGATCCCGCAACCGCGCCGGGCTGCGGGCCGACAGACAGTGGCAGCACCCTGACGCTGACGTTCGGTAGCTCGGACAGCTTGGTGAGGTGAGCGAACTGTCCGGTCATCACCGGCGAGCCGCCAACGCCACGGCGGAGTACCGCCTCAGACAGCACGGCTTCCAGCCTGGGTGCGGCCGGCAGCCGTCGAAAGAGCAACGCCTGCCGTTGAAGCCGAACCTGTACCGCTCGCTCGCGCTCCTCTTCGCTCAGCATCCCGCCAAGGCGGTAGAGCGCGTGCGCGTACTCCCTGGTCTGGAGGATTCCAGGAATGAGCGATTCGTCGTAACGACGGAGTCGGGAGGCGGCGGATTCCAGGCCTACGTACAGCTCGAACCAGTTCGGCACCGCGTCGCCGTACGCGTGCCACCAGCCCTTCGACTTCGTCTCCGCGGCCAGCCCACGCATCGCCTCGGTCATCTCGGGCGACACCCCGTACAGCTCGCACATCGCCTTGACGTCGAGCACCCGGACCGAGCCTTGGCCGCATTCGAGGCGCCAGATCTTCTGCCGGCTGTATTCGAGGGCCTCGGCGGCGGCGTCGAGCGTCACCCCGGCCTCGTTGCGGAACTGTCGCAGTAGCCGGCCGAGTTGTCGGCGCGGCACGGTCGATCCGATGTCGTCGGGCATCCGCACACTCCCTGGTTCCGTCGCGCAACACTGCGTGACTTGCTCCTGCAACTCCTACGGGTTCCAACAAAGAAAGTCAATGCACAACGGCGAAATTGCGGTCTGGAACGTTGCGCTTCCACTGCGGACTGTCGCAGGCTGATCACAGCACGGCGGCCGGCCGGTCCCCCCGAACGGTCGCCGTGCTGCCCCCGAACTCCCTCGCCCCTCTGATCAGGAAGGCCGGCAGACATGAACGCCAGAAACCAGCGACCGGAGCCACCGAGCGGCGGTGCGACCTACCGCTCTACCGAGTACACAAGTCTGTTGCCGTGGCAGGTGCGCGAGCGCCGCTTCCCACCGACCGGGCTCGGACGTCGCGGCCTGAACCCCGACGACGTGTACGCCTTCCTCGACCGTGTCGCCGGCGACATGGCCGCCGTCTACGCCGCGCTCGCCGAAAGTCGCCGCGAGACCGCGCGGATCAAAGCCGGCCTGCGTCGCTGGCAGACCGATGAGGCCCGTGCCCGCAACGAGCGGGGCCAGGCCCGATGAGCCAGCGGTACGTCATCCACCTGCCGGTGGCCGCCGCCGACCTGCTCGCCGCGCAACGCCTGGCCCGGGTGATCGGCCGGTGGCTGCTGGTGTTGCCGCAGACCGATCCGGGAGAGACCACCGTCTCCGCCGAGGACCACCAGAACGTACGCCATCGGGTCTTCTGCGACCTGCTGATGCCCGGCGGCCGGCGCTGCCTGCTCCGCGCCGACCACGACGGCCCCTGCTCTCGCCGCCTGCGCCGCTGACAGCCGGTCCAACCCGCGATACCTGCGAACGCGCTTCCACTGCCGGTCAGGACATAGGCAACAACGATTCTACGAACCGCAATCACGTATGGCTATCGATCGATTGCAGGATGTGCCCGATGTGAAGCGCCGGTAATCCTGGAGGGCCAGCCCACGGCTGCAGGGGGATTCATGGGTAGTCCCGCACGTCGCCGTCATACGCCTTCCAGTGAGCGTCAGCTACGCCTGGTGCCAGATCCCACCGCTGAAGCGGTGGCTGCCTTCGGTGCCCGAGTCGCGGAGAAGACCGGTCGAGGCGGTGATCCCGAAGATCAGTTACGCAGTCCGCTGGAAGAGCTGCTTCGTCGCATGGGCCGGCACCTGGGGATCGACGCAATTCCCTACGGAGAGGTCCGGCTCGACGTGGTGCGTGCGCGCCCCGACTTCGCCGTGGACGTCGGGGGAGTCCGCGTCGGGTACGTCGAGCTGAAAGCCGATGGGCACGGGATCCCCTCGACCTGGCGTCGCCCCACGAAACGTGAGCGCCTGCAGTGGGAGAAGCTCAAGGCCCTACCGAACGTCCTCTACTCCGACGGCACTGCCTGGGCGAGATACACCTACGGAGAACTGGCTGGCTCCGTTGTTCACCTGGAGGGCGACCTCTCCGGCGGTCGGCGCCCGCTGCGGGCGAATGGGCCCGAGTTCGAAGCCCTCATCCAGGAGTTCCTGCTGTGGCAACCCGAACAGCCGCGAACCCTGGCCCAGCTCATCCGGATCGTCGCCGGGCTGTGTCGGCTGCTGCGCGACGAGGTTGGTGCGATCCTCGCGGACCCCACCCGTGATCTGGCCCACGAAGAGCTGTCGCTGCTCGCCGATGACTGGCGTGACCTGCTGTTTCCCGATCTGGATGACGCCGGCTTCGCGGACGCTTACGCCCAGACCGTCACCTTCGCGCTGCTCCTTGCGCGCATCGACGGAATCGTCTTCGACGAGACCCCGATGCACGAGATCGCCCGTCTGCTCGGAAAGAAGCACTCCCTCATGGGCCGGGCTTTGGCGGTGCTGACCGACAACGACGCCGCCTACGAGCTTCGGATGATCGATACCCTGTTGCGGGTCATCGGTTGTGTGGACTGGAGCACCATCGACAACGGGCGGGGCGATATCCACGCCGACTTGTACGAGCGCTTTTTGTCCATCTACGACCCCACGCTGCGGCGGCGCAGCGGATCCTTCTACACTCCACAGCCCGTGGCGGGTGCGGTCGTCGACTTTGTGGACGAAATTCTGCGTGACCGGTTCGATCGTTCGTGGGGGTTCGCCGCCCATGATGTCACTGTCGTGGATCCCGCCATGGGTACCGGAACCTTCCTAGTCGAGGTGTTACGAGCGGTCTCGGCGACGATCGACGCCAAGCAGGGGGCGGGCGCGCGAGGACCACGATTGCGGCAGTTCTTCCAACAGCGTCTTGTCGGCTTCGAGATCCAGGCCGCGCCCTACGCCGTCACCGAACTTCGGCTGCATGAGGCGATGAAGGCGCAGTTCCGCACCGAACTTCCCCCATCCGAGTACCGGTTCCTCACCGACGCGCTGGAAGATCCCGATACTCAGCAGGGTCGGCTGCGGGCAGCGTACCGGGTCATCGAACGCTCTCGCCTGGAGGCGAACCGGATCAAGCGTGAGATGCCGGTCATGGTTGTGGTGGGCAACCCTCCGCACGTGGAGAACACGCGAGGCCGAGCACCGTGGATCGAAGAGCGGCGGAAGACGCCCCTTCTTCCGGGCACCTGTCCGGATCGGCCCTCGCTCGACGAGTTCCGGGTGCCCGGCGGAGGTCGCTACGAGTCGGACCTCTACGGGCTGCCATGGTGCTTCTGGCGCTGGGCGCTGTGGAAGGCCTTCGAGGCTCACCCCGGTGAACCGCAGGGGATTGTGGCCTTCGTGACGCCGTCGAGCTTCGTCAAGGGCAAGTCCTTTGAGGGCATGCGCGAGTACCTCCGACGGACCTGCGACGAGGGATGGATCATCGAGCTGTCCCCTGAGGGGAACCGACCACAGCAACACACCCGCCTATTCGGTCCGGACGTCGGCCGGCAGCTCTGCGTTGCAATCTTCGCTCGCTACGGCCAGGGCGACCGGACGACCCCGGCGACTGTCAGGACCCTCGCACTGACCGGCGCGCGGGAGGACAAACTCCAGCGGTTGCAGGAGCTGTGCCTTCCCGACCCAGGGTGGCAGCGTTGTCGCGCGGACTGGCGGGCGCCGTTCCTGCCGGAACCCGACACCGACTGGGGCCGCTACCCGGGACTGAAGCAGCTCTTTCCGGAGTCGTCCCGCGGTGTGACGGCAGGACGGACCTGGATCTACTCCCCGGACGCCGACACCCTGGAGCGCCGCTGGCGCAGATTTATCCAAGCTGGGGAGGGCCTGCGCCGACGGATGCTGCCCGAGTCCCGGGACCGCAAGCTCGACACCGTCGTCCGTCCGCTGCCCGGGATGCCGGGACCGGCCGGGCCGCTCGCTGCGGAGACGGGCCCGGCGCCGACGGCGGTAAGGGTCGCCTACCGCTCCTTTGACCGACAGTGGGTGCTGCCGGACAGCCGGCTCATGGTGATGCCACGACCACCGCTGTGGGCAGTCCGGTCACCGCACCAGATCTACCTGACCGAGCAGAACAGCCAGCCGATCGACAGCGGTCCGGGCGTGACCTTCACCCAGCTGATACCCGACCTGCACCACTACAACGGACGCAGCGGGCGGGTCTTCCCGCTCTACTGCGACACCTCGACAGAGCGACCCAACGTCGCACCAGGGCTGTGCGCAATGCTGGCCGAGACGCTCGGTACCGAGGTGGCGGCCGCCGATGTGATGGCCTACGTCGCTGCAGTCACCGCCCATCCCGGCTATACCGAACGGTTTCGGCAGGAGCTGCAGCACCCCGGCGTTCGGGTGCCGCTGACAGCGGATGCCAACAGCTGGGCCGAGGGGGTGTCGATCGGTCGCGAGGTGTTGTGGCTGCACACCTTCGGGCAGATCAGCCTGGGCGAGCGCCCGATCTCGTTCCGCGACTTCGTTGACGCGGCGGCGCCAAGGGTGCAGGCGGCGATACCGGACGAGCCGGGAGCCCTCCCCGACAGCATCTCCTGGGAGGCGGGCAGCGAGACGTTGCTGGTCGGCAGCGGGCGCATCGCTCCCGTTCACCGTCGAGTCTGGGAGTACGACGTCGGTGGGATGAGAGTTGTCCGGCACTGGTTCAACTATCGGTGCTCGAACCAACGCCACCGACGTCGCTCCTCCCCGCTGGATGATGAAGAGCTGAACCGCTGGAGCAGCGACCTCACCGACGAGCTGCTGGAGATCCTCGCGGTGCTCGGCGGTTGCGTGGCTGCCGAGCCGCGGCAGCTGCAACTACTGGATCGCATCTGCGCCGGTCGGCTGATCTCCGTGGCAGACCTGGCGGCCGGCGGCGTCCTGCCGGTACAGGGAGCCGCCAAGATCACCACGGTTGACGAAGGGCGTATCCCGAGGTTGTTCTGACGGCTTCCCGTCAATGCGCCCCCGACCGCTCGGGACACGTCACCAGGCGTAGCGGTGCTCGCGAAGCAGCCGCCGTGCCCTCTCCGGATCCGGGACTCTCGCCGACCCAGCCCTTCGTCGTGGGTGACGTCGTAGCCGCTCCGGCGCAGCTTTGCCAACAGCGCGCCCGCCTGTGCCGACCCATCGGAATCGAGGATGTCGCCGCAGCGCGCCTTGGTGATTCGCTGCCTGCTCGGCGCTGATCACCACGGCCCCAGCAACCGCCGCCTGCGCCGCTGATAACACAAGCATGTCGGCTATCCGTCACTCCGCTGGCCGCGTCGGGTCAGTCTGCTTCCGTAGCGCGATGGACCTTATCGACCAGCCGAAGAACCTGGGGAAGCGCTGGTGACCGCGATGCAGGGTCCGGCGTGGACGCTCAAACCCGACACTCCGGAGGACACCGGCCGCCAGCCGCTCGCCGTCGAGACTGTGATCGGCACGCACGCCGCAGGGCTGATTCCCGGCGTTATCACCACCACCCCCCACGCCCGTTACCTAGCCCTGCACGCCCGTCTCGCGATCGAGGCGCAGCGGCGGGGCTGGACCAACAAGGCGGACCTGGGACAGTTCCGTGCGCTGGTTCGCCGCGCTGAGGTCGTGCTAGGCGCGGTGTCCGTTACGCACGGCGAGAGCGGCGACGACCACCACCTACGGGCCGGATCCTTCGGGTCACACGGCGTGAACACGATTCGGCCCGAACTGGACCGGCAGCGTGCCGTCGAGGTCGGTCGAGTGGCCGACGCGTATAGCCGAGTACCTGGGGGCTACCTGCAGACGTACGCCGGGATTGAGACGGTGCTCGGTCTCACCGATGGGGGACGGATTCCCCTGCCCGGGCCGGCGGCCGACGCCGACCAGCTCGCTGCCCTCGACGAGGTGCTGAGCGTGTCGGAACGGGAGAAGCCGCTCTCCGTGGCGGACCTCGGTGCCCTGCGTCACCTGTGCGTGTGCGCCATCGGCGACGCCCCCGACGGCACGTGCGTGCGGAACGCCTACTTCGTCGACCGCGGCCACCTCGATTACGCCAGAACCCATCGGCGCAGCGCCGCGCTGTTGGTGGGGGCGCTCACCGGCGAGCAGGTCGAGGTGGAGTCGATCGACATGTCCATGGACCGGTGGTGCTGCTTCCGGCCGGGGCTGCTGGAGTTGGTGGGCGAGGACCTGCACCCTCATGCCCTCGTTTGGCGTGGTGCGCTTCTGCGCAACTGGTCGGTCTGGGCGTGGCGGCTGATCTGGGCGCGGTTGGTGTCGCCGTTGTCCAGCACCGGCACCCTTGAGCAGGCGATCGCCGAGTTCGTCCGCGCTCTTCCGGACGCAACCGTCCGCGAGGCGCTCATCGACGGCCTCCCTCCAGTGATCGACCACGCCGGCACCCCCCTGCCGGTCGAGCACGACTTGTACGAAGAAGCGCTCGACGCTGACGACTGGACGGTGCTTGGCATGCTGCGGCTGCTCGCCGTCGGCGCCCGACGGCTGGACCATCTCGACCCGGTGACCCGGGACGCCTTCGTCGGCACGTTCTCCGACGACCTGGGCCCCGGCTACGTCGTCGCGTGGCTCGATCGCGACGCCGAACGCCCGCTGGCCGATGCCGTCTCCGACCTCGCTGCCGCGCTGTTCCATCGCGCCGAATCGGTGAGCCGGCAGAAGATGCAGTGGACCCGGTACGGCCTGCGCCTGCCCACCCGCCTGCGCCGCGTCGGCGACCGGTGGCGCCTGGAAGGCCGAGAAGGCCGGGGGGCGGTCTCCCTCCGGCTGCCGACCTTCACCAACGTCATGCAGCAACTGGGTGTGGTCGCGCACGACGGCGGTACCTGGCGTCCCGGCCGGCACGCCACGGAGGTGAAGTCGTGACGCCGTGGGAGAACCTGCGGGGAGCCGCCCCGCCGGCGCTGCTGCGCGGCCGACCGCTCGCCGACGCCGAAGAGGTTCTCGTCCTCACGTACACCTGTGACCTGTCCTTCTTCGAGGACGTCTGCCTGCGGGAGGCGCAGGCCGTCCGCGCCCGCACCACCATCCTGTACGACGCCGACGAGCTCACCCAGGGGCCTCGCCGGGCCGATTACCTGGCCCTGCCGGTCGTCTGTAAGGGAGGCGGGGCCTTCCACCCGAAGCTCGTGGTGATCGCCTCCGAGACGGACGCCGTGGTTGCCATCGGGTCCGGCAACGCCACCCCGTCGGGCTGGCACCACAACGCGGAGGTCTGGACGCTGCTGCGCGGCGCAGGCCATACGGTGCCGCAGCTGTTCCATGACCTCGCTGCCTGGTTGAGTCGACTGCCCGCTGCGGTCTGGGTGGAGAACCTCGGTCGGGAACGCCTCGACGGAGTCGCGGCGCTGCTCACCGCACGTCCGGCGGAGCAGGCCCCCGGCCAGCCGGTGCTGGTGACGACGGCGGCGCGTCCGATCATCGAGCAGCTTCCGGTGCCGGGGACGCCCGTCACGTCGCTCGCGGTCGCCGCCCCGTTCTTCGACCCGCGGGCGGAGGCGCTGCGCCGGCTGGTCGACCGCTTCGGACCCGCCGAACTGCACCTCCTGCTCACCCGGGACGTCCAGTGCGACCCGGACGCCCTCGCCGGAGTGGTCAAACGCGCGCCGGCGGGCGTGGTCGCCACCCCGAAGAGCAGCCGCTACCATCACGCGAAGATCGTGGAGTGGAGAACGGCCGACCAGTCGTGGGCGCTGACCGGCAGCGCCAACTGCAGCATGGCCGCCCTGGTCAGGACCATGGCCACGCGTGGCAACTGCGAGCTCGGCCTGCTGACCGAGACGGCCCCGTTGATCGACACCGGAGCCGCCCACGAAGTGGACCTGGCGCAACCGGCGGGTCTGCACGTACGGGAACCCAGCGAACGCGTCCCCTCGCAGGCGGCCCTCCGCGTGCTCGGGGTCCGCGTCGACGCCGAGCGGGTGGAGGCCACCGTTCTCGCCGACGCGGAGCTGGCCCCGGCATGGCTCATGGTCGACGGGCTGCGGCTCGACCACCAACACAGCGACGGCAAACTCCACCTCTACGCCGCTGTCCCGGCGGCCGACTCGTCTCTTTTGTCCGGTGGGTGCGCGACCGTGCACGTGGCGACCGACATGGGCGTCGAGATCCGCGACGTGGTGGTGACCGACGTGACCGCGGCGCTGTCGCGCATCGACCGCCCGTCCCCGCTGGAACACACGTCGCTGCCGCTCGTGATCGCCGACCAGGCACACCTGGCCGCGCTCGTAGAGGCGCTCGCTCACCTGGCCTCGGTCCGCCCGGACCGCATCGCCACCCCGCCCGGCAGCAACCGGCGGCGCCAGGTCGAAGGTCGGATCACTGCGGCCGTCGGGCCGGCGCTGCTGCGTTTCGCCCTCGGCGTGGAAGGCCGGAGCCGGCCAACGCCGACCGACGAAGAGATCTTCGATGATCCGGACGAGGACAACGGCGCTTCGCGGCGGCCCGGCCAGGGGGAGCGGAGGACGACGGAGGGGGGTTCACCGGACCGGGCGGCGCCTGTCGCGACGGTGCTGGACGCGCTCACGCCAGGCCAGCGCACCCGGTTACGACGTGAGATCGAAGGACTGGTCGGCGCGTCGGAGGGGTGGTCGCTGCCGGCGAAGCTGGCCGTCAGCCGGCTGGTGCTGACCTTGGTCGCCGGCGGGCTCTGGCTGGATCCAGCCGACTGGTCCGACCTGCTCTACTGGGTGGTGCTGCAACTCTGGATGACGGACCAGGAGGAGAGCCTGGACGACGAGCACGCGGCCCTCGCCACCATCGGGCTCGTGGCGCTGCGCAGCGGTCTCGACCGCCGGACCGAGCCAGACAGCGAACTCGTCGAGCAATTCGAGGAGCTACGGCAGGCTTACGTGGAATGGGCCGACTGGCTCGCGGCGGCGCCGGTGGAGACGGTCCGGCGGTACGCGGCCGGCCTGGGCGGACACACCTTCGGTGTGCTGTTCGGACAGACCAACTTCGTGGCCGAGCTCAGCTGGATCCTCGGGCGCACGGCGTTGCACGACGCGGTGGACCGGCTCACGGGTGCCCAGCTCGACAGTGGTTCCATCGTCCGCGTCACCGGCGGCCGCACCACCCGTCAAGCCGTCATCGCCGCCCTCGACGCCCTGCGCGACTTCCCCGACGTGCAGGTGGCGTCGGAGGGTGAGCCGGCGGTGCACGGCTGGTGGAATGGGCGACGTCTGCTGCTGGTCACCCGGACGGGTGCCACGTGGCGGGCCGAGACCTGGTCGAACCTGATGACCGGTATCGCCGCCTACTCGCGCGGCACCCCGTTGCGCCCGCCTGACCGGCGCTGGACGGCGTCCGGGCCGGACGACGCCTTCGGAAGTCAGACGACCAGCCCGTGAGCGAGCCAGAAGAAGGGAACCAGATGCCGATGAGGGGCCTCACGATCGCGGAGCGGGTCGGGCAGGAGTTGCTGCGTGCCAGGACGCCGCTCGACGACGCGACGAACTTGCCCGGCGGCTCGACGTGCAACCGCGGCAGACGATCAACCGGGCGTGCCGCCGGTTGGAGCGGCCGCCACAACGGCGACCGCTCGCGGAGCCTGCATCGCGCTGACACAACCAGCCGATCCGGCATCTCAACTGCCCGTTGCGCCTACTGCGGTGATGATCATCGGGCCGCTAACGTGCGCAGCACGGGGAGGTGGCGGGGATGGTCGCTCGGCGTTGGGACGCCAGGTTCGAGGAGGAGCACCTTGTCCTCCGGCGTTGGCGGTTGCTGCCGTGGCCGAAGGCCTACGTCAGGCGGATACCGCTGGCCGCCATCCTCGATATCGGGTCATTCACCGCAGCCGACCATGCGAAGCGACACGCCCAACTCTCCGTTCAGGACACGTCGGCACCGGACCTGACCGAGGTCATCCCGGTCAGTTTCACGCGGGAGCAGTGGACGTTCGCCGGCTGGTTCATGGAGGAACGGCGAGCGGCGAATCGGCGAGCCGCACCGACCAGGCCGCCGCAACTCCGTCCGAAGGCATCGTCGGGTCAGGTGGCCCTGTCCCGTCCGACGGCCGACGTTGCGGCCCTGTCCCGTCCGGCGGCCGACGTTGCGGCCCTGTCCCGTCCGGCGGCCGACGTTGCGGCCCTGTCCCGTCCGGCGGCCGACGTTGCGGCCCTGTCCCGTCCGGCGGCCGACGTTGCGGCCCTGTCGCGGCGGCGGGCGCAGCTGGCGGCTGCCCTCCGAGCCCATCTTGCGGCCAGGCAGGCCTCCACCACGCAGCCGCGGGCGCAGCTGGCGGCTGCCCTCCGAGCCCACCTTGCGGCCAGGCAGGCCGCCACCAGGCTGAGCACCCCGTCGATAACTCCTTTGATGCGGGCCGGCGACGGCAAGCTGCCGGTGTGGCTGTGGCTTGAAGATGGTGAGATCCACGGGTCCCTCGTCTCGGCCGGCAATGCCTCGCCTCGCATTCTGGGCCCAGCCGATGTCGCCGATCTCCTGCTCGCTGACCCGTCCCGGGCGATGCCGGCGATTCGTGCGCTCACTGGCATCGTCGACAAACAGTTAGCCCTGGCGCACCTACGGAGCTGGCAGCGGCCGGACCGGGTCGTCGTCAACCTGAGCGCCTCCGACCTCGCCGGGCGGCGGGTGACGGAGGCCCCACAGAAGCCGGGCCGGAGCAACCCGGACGGCCGCGTGCGGACCGTGTCCGGTGGCCTTCCGAGTCTGAACAACCGCCGACGTTGAGCACCAGCCACGGAGACGCCGGCTCGCGCCGGGCCGACCACCGTCAACCCTTCCGAACGACGCCGGCGTCTCCGTCGCTCCTCAAGCAGCGGGCGAGCCCAGGCTGAAGCCGCCGAGCAGGTTGATGAGCGCGTCGTCGCGGGTCACCTCGTAGCCGCGTTCACGCAGCTCCGCAACCAGCTCGCCCTCACCGGCGACCGCGATTTCGAGGTAGTCGCCGTTGTGCACGGTGACCTGGCGCTTGCCGTACCGGTCCTGCAGGTCCTGCGGCAGCACCGTGAACGCCCGCTCGGTGACCAGCCGCGGCCAGTTTCCGTCCGCGACCGCACCCACTTCGGTGATGTCGAAGGGCTTGTCGTCGGCGTACCCGTCCTCCGGCTCGTGGTATTCGGGGCCGGCGGGGTTCCACAGGTGGGTCATCCGGACCTGGCGGGCCTCGCCCCAGGTTCGCGCGGCGGCGAGCGCCTGGATCTCCGCGGCCTCCTCGGTCGCGGTGCCGGCGTCGGCGAAGGCGAGGCAGTCGTGCGCCGTGGAGTGGCCGTAGACCAGGTGCTGGTGTTGCGTTGTCATGGCGCACATCCTGCCTCAGACGTACGACTTCCAAGATCGTCGTACGGCCGGGGCGCGCTCCACCAGTCGGGTGACCGCCAAGCTGGCCCTCCCTGGTCTCGTCACCGGCCTTCGAGGAGGTACCGCCGGAGGAGGTGGCCAACGTCTTCGTCCACGTGCTGCACGGCATGTCGAGCGTGGACGAGGAGCGGCTGTTGCGCGCCGGCCTGGAGCGGCTCGGCTACGGCCGACCCACCGAAAAGATTGACAAAACTACTCCGGTACGGGCTGCACGTCGCCTGACCAGCGGTCGCCTCCGTTTCGACCAGGAGGGTCGCCTCACCCACGCTGACGAGAGTCACCACTCGTATCGGTAACAGGCGTGAGCTGAGTCGGGAGCGGCACGATGAGCGAGGTTTCTGGCCGATTCAGCCGAGGCCGTGCTCGTCCGGCCCCGTGTTGAGGACCCAAGCGAGCGGCATGGTCGCACGGGCGACGTACCTGTCGCCGTCGAGACGGTGCATGGTGACGGTCTGCGCCGCATCTTGGTCGACCACCCAATATTGGGGGATGCTCGCGGCGGCGTATTCACTGCGCTTGGTCACCGTGTCGACACCCTCGGAACCGGGTGAAACGATCTCGATCACAAGGAGCACGTCGGCGACCGGCAGCCACACACCGTCGGCCTGAGCCTTGCTCCAGACGACCAGGTCGGGGATGCGTCCGCCGACGCCGCCATCACGGCCCGGTATGCGTAGCCCGACTGCT
The DNA here is from genome assembly GCF_016907275.1 of Micromonospora luteifusca. Taxonomy (NCBI): domain Bacteria; kingdom Bacillati; phylum Actinomycetota; class Actinomycetes; order Micromonosporales; family Micromonosporaceae; genus Micromonospora; species Micromonospora luteifusca. The sequence goes on along the minus strand of NZ_JAFBBP010000001.1, from coordinate 372,825 downwards.
TGGGCAATGTGTTCCGCTGGGACGCCGCCCTGAGCGAGCCACACCATGAGCCGGGTCGCGATGATCGCGTGGTTGTAGCCCGGCGGCGGCATGATCGAGACGACTCCCTCGGGGCTGATTTCGTACCGGTGGTTCTCGTCTGCGGCCATCATCGCCGTCAGGTCGTCGAGCGTCACGACCGGGGGCATGTACCTGCCAACCGCCTCTGAGCTCATGGGAGCATCCTACCGGTTCGGCGCCCAGCCCCGGCGCGCGTGGGACACGAAGCGTTACCGATCGCCAAGGCCTCGGACCAGGTCTTTCCTGCTCGCGCACCCCGCCGGGGTTCAGCTTGCGAACAACATCCTCGTCGGGAATTCGCCGCTGGACCGCCAGGCCTTAACGATCTTTGCCGTGATCGCACCAGCGGCTGAGTTGAAATCGCCATCTTCGACACGGGCGTCGAGGGTGCCTGGATCGATCGTGAGAATCCGGTCGAACTTGTCATCCAAGCCGAACTCGTATCGGACCTCGCCCGCAGCCGCCTCGACGCGTCGGGCGGTCACCATCATTCCCATGCCCTAGCCTCCAATGTCCGCGTAGTCCTCGTAGGTCGGCCCGGGTATAGACGAACCCCAGTCGGACACCTGGTTGGCGGCAAGATGCGCCTCGCGGTAAGCCGCCTGCGGATGTGTCCGGTAGTACTGCAGCTCCACCAATTCGTGCTCCAGTAGAGCGTAATCCTCGGGCAGCGGGCTGCCCCGTCGCAAGCGCAACCATGCTTCAGCCATGGGAGGGCTCGGGTCATATCGTTGATGGATGATTCCGCCTCCGTAGTCATCCATCGGGTGCTCGTCAAAGAAGATGTGCCGACGGATCTGCTCTATCTCCTCCCGTGAGAACCCTCGGGAACCGTCAAGGCGGGGGGCGTCCGCGACTTGGCGAGTTATGAGGTCAGCATCGTCCTGGCTACGGATGACGTCGTAGGCCTCCTCCGCCCACCGGTCCTGCCGTCCGTAGTCCGCCAGGTCACGAGGCCGAGTGGTGTGGCCGCCATGAAAGCCCTGTGGCCCCTCTGCCGTGCTTACCGACCGCGCATGTGGCGAGTCGCGCAGTCGCCCCAGTGCCTGCTTGAGTTTTTCGATGAGGTCGCCGAGCCGACGTACCTCCGGGATCAACCGTCGCAGGCTGGCCAGCAGTCCGCGCAGCAGTCGGGCGATCCGTGCACCCCAGGACGCCACCAGTGTCGTGACCTGCTCGACGACCAGTGGTGTGGCCAGTCCGCCGGTGATGAGGAGTTCGCCCGCGTACACGATAAGGCGGGACACGCAGGTGGCGATGGCGTCGCGGACCAGGAGCCGGACGGCGGCGACCAGGCCGGCGGCGCCCTCGGTGATCGCAGCCAGGGTGTCGGCGCCCTGGGCGAGGCCGGTGATGGCCTGCTGTTGCTCGGTGGCCCAGGCCCGGTAGGCGGGGCCGGCGGCGCCGCCCCAGTTGGCGACGTCGGTGCGGACGGCGCGGGCCAACGCGGCTGCTTCCTCGCGGAGGGACTCTGCGACGTTGCGCCAGGTCTGGGCGTGTGCGGTGATCTGCGCCGGGTCGCCGGCGAGCCAGTCCAACGCCTCACTGAGCGGTTTGACGTGTTCGATGAGCCAGGCGATTCCGTACTGGAGCAGGGCGCCGACCGGATCGGAGACGAAGGCGAGGGAGTCCAGGCCGGCGCTCACCACACCGAGGCTGCCGTCGATCCAACTGCCGTTGCGTACGCCCTGCGCGATGAGCTCGATGTCCTCGCAGATCCACACGCCGGCCCAGGCGCTGGGCGGGGTGCCGGACGCGGTGGCGATGAGCGGATTCGTCGTCACCGCCGCTGCCGTGTCTGATCGAGCAGGTGGCTGGCGCGGGCGTCGGAGCCCCGGTAGCGATCCGCACTGAGCCGGAGCCTTCCGGCGGTGTCCCGCGCGGAGTCGGCGGCCGCGCCGACGCCGTCGACGAGGGCCCGCTGCAGCCCGTCGAGCAGCATCGGCATCATCGCGCAGAGTTGGCCGTAGGCGTCGCCGCCCAAGCGGACGTGCTGGCCAGCCTGCCGAGCGGTGTCGAGGTTGCCGGCGCAGCGATCGAGGCGTACGGCGTGGGTCGTCAGGCCGTCCGGGTCGACCTGGATGCCGTCACCGGCGGGCATCGCTCGACCCCTCGTCGTGGCTCAGCCGGCTGCGGTAGGAGTCGATGATGGCCCGTGCGCGTGCGTCGTCGCCGAGGGCTTCCACCGCCGCTTCACTGACCTGCCGTAGCAGGTCGGCGCCTGCGGCTCGGGTGGTCTCCAGGATCTGCCGGGCGGTGTGCGCCGCGGATTGTTGCCGGATGCGCTCGTCCAACCGAAGGTCGATCAGCAGCCCGGCCGAGTCGACGGTGACTTCGGCGCTCCGGTCGGGGTTGCGGGCGGTGCCGGTCAAGCCCTGCATCCTCGCCGACAGCGTCTTTGCACGCTCGGCCTGTTCGGCGAGGGACGACTCCCACTCGTCGAGCCGGCGCTGTGCCGCGTCGAGCGCGGCGTCGTCCGCCCACATATCGACCCTCCCCAGGGGACCACCGCCGGCGCGATCACCATGACGCTATCAACCGGTGACGATGTGTGCAGGCCCCGAGGTGGGGACCGCCGCCAACCGCGCGCTTTACGATCGTGGGCATGCGGACCGAGCCCTCCGGCGTGGCCTCTGCGCTTGAGCTGGGATCGCTCCCACTCACGCCGGAGGCCGCGGACGTCTACCTCGACCTGTTGAAAGCGGCGCCCGTGGCGCAGCGGGAGTTCCTGTCCACCTCGTCACCGCAGGCAACTCGGGTGCTCGCGGGGCTGCTGACCAGCGGCGCGGTGCACCGGGACACGGCCGGGGTGCTGCACGTCCGGCCGCCGCGCAGCGCGTTGGAGAGCTGGGCTGCGCAGCGGGAGTTGGAGGCCGCTCGGGCGCGTTCCGCGGCCGAGACGCTGTCCGGGCTCTACACGGCGGTCCACGGAACGGGGGCCGCCTTCGTCGAGGTCATCGAGGGCAAGCACGCGGCCCGTGAGCTGTTCCGCCAGTTGCAGGCCGGTGCCCGCACCGAGGTGCGGGGTCTGGAGCGCGGGCCGTACCTGCGCGACACCGCGCGGGTCCCGGAGGAGGCACAGTACGACGCGCTGCGTCGTGGCCTGCGCTACCGCTGCGTCTACGAGGGCGAGTTGCTGCACGACGAGGTGATGCTGGGGGCGGCGCGTTCCGCTGTCGCCGCGGGTGAGCAGGCGCGGGTCTTCCCGGAGCTTCCGTTGAAGATGATGCTGACCGACGCCGATCGTGGCCTCATCATCCTGCCGCGTACCAGCGGTGACGACGCCGACGCGATGCTGGTGTACCGCTCCCGCCTGCTGGACGGGCTTTCCGAGTTGTTCGACGTGTTCTGGCGGCTCGGTGCGCCGATCCACGCCACCACCGACACCGCCGAACCGGACGCCGAGCCGACCGCCGCCACCCAGCGGTTGCTCGCGCTGCTCACCGCGGGCTTGACCGACGAGGCCATCGCCCGTGACCTCGGCATCAGCAACCGCACCGTGCACCGTCGGATCAGTCGCCTGCAGGAGTTGCTCGGCGCGCGCACCCGGTTTCAGCTCGGCGTGCAGGCCAGTCGACGCGGCTGGCTGTGACTGGCTGGATCCTGCCATGGCTGGTCTTCGTCAACTCGGGACCGCATCGGCGAAACACTCCTGGTCCAGGGTGAAGGCCATTCGACATCCGCTCCATGAGAGGACGGGACGATGCCCCATCCCACGACCGGGTCGCACCGCCCACACCGCGTGCGCCGGCCGGCCGCACTCCTCGCCGCGACACTGGCCGCGGCGGTCCTGGGCAGCGGTGCGGCCGTAGCTCCGGCCGCCGCGGCCAAGACGGCCGAGCCGGACACCGCCGCCCTGGCCGCGTCGCTCGCCACCCAGCAGCTCTCCTGGGAGCCGTGCGGATTGGCTGACGTCAGCCCCGAAGACGAGGCGCAACTGCGGCTGAGCTGCGCGACGGTCACCGTGCCGCGCGACTGGCACAACCCGCGCGACGGAAAGACGATCCAGGTCCGGATCAGCCGTACCGTCGCCTCCGGCACCGACCGCAAGGGCATCCTGTTGGTCAACCCGGGCGGCCCTGGTGGCAGCGGACTGTCACTGGCACCGTACGTGGCGCGGTCCGCGCCGACCGTCGCCGAGCACTACGACGTGATCGGCTTCGACCCTCGTGGCGTCGGTCAGAGCACCCCGTTGCTCTGCTCGGTCACCTACCGCGACACCGATGTCACCAACGACCAGATCACCCAGGCCAATGTTGCCGGCTGTCGTGGCACCGAGCTGACGAAGTACATCACCACCGAGCAGACCACCTACGACATGGATTTCATCCGGGTGCTGCTGGGGGAGCAGAAGCTCAATTACCTCGGCTACTCGTACGGCACCTGGCTGGGTACCTGGTATGCGGCGACGTTCCCGAGCCGCACCAACCGGATGGTGCTCGACTCGGTTGCCGCAGTCGGCTCGCCCACCCTGCAGGAGACCTGGGACCTGCAACCGTTCACCCGCGACCGGGCGTTCCAGGAGCAGTTGCTGCCGTACATGGCTCGCCACGACGACCTGTACGGCCGGGGCACCGACCCGATGGCGATCCGGGAGTTGTTCGAGCGGGCCGGCGGCACCCGGATCGGCATGGGTCCGTTCATGTTCGGGTTCTTCATCCTCGGCGCGCTCTACGACACCCAGAACTATCCAACCGCCGCGGCAGCGGTGAACACGGTGATCGAGTACTACGAGGAGTGGAACGGCTGGACGCCTGAGCAGATCCTCACCGCGGCGACCGCGAAGATGCTCGCCGCACCGGGGATCACGGCCGACGACCGGGCGTACATCGAGCAGTCGCGGGTCACCGCCGAGGCGGCTCTGAAGGCCCAGCCCGGCCAGGTTCAGCTGCCTCAGGGCACCGAGGAGTACACGTACGACATCGACTATGTCTTCGAGGTGATCCGCTGCCAGGACGGGCAGTGGAACGACAGCATCGCGCACTGGAACGCGTTCAGCCGTCGCCTGACCCGCGACGCCCCGCTGGTCGCGCCGTTCCTGCAGAACCCGCCGGCGTGTGCGTACTGGCCGACGAGCAACCGGATGCCGACGTTCGACCAGAAGACGTTCCCCAAGGTGCTGATGCTGCAGGACGAACTCGACGTCGCCACGGCGTACGAGGGTGCGTTGGCGGCGTCGAAGAAGCTGCCCGGAGCGTCGATGATCAGTGTCGACAACGAGGGCAGCCACGGTGTCTTCCCGTACTACACGTCCTGCGTGGACGACGCGGTGTACGCCTACCTGCTGGACGGTCGGCTGCCCGCCGAGAAGTACACCGGGTGCCAGGCGGTGCCACTTCCCGGCGACACGGCCGTCTTCGAGGTGGGTGGCAAGCTGACCGGCAAGGGGACGGTGCGCACCAGCCTGATCACCGACGACATGCGGGCGGCGAACCGCATGCTCAAGCGGATGCTGCGTACCGAGCCGGGTCCTTCGTACCCGGAGTAGTTGGCCGTTGTGTGCGGGCGGTGCAGGCCGCCCGCACACTCCGTCGACGCGGTCGTAGTTGGTTGCCGGCCTGATGCGCTTCGGTGTCGGTGACCAACCGCCGGGCGGCGGGAGCGTCACTTCTTCTTCATGACGGCCTCGCGCCAGATCAGACCCACGATGCTCGGCCTGACCTCGGTGGTGATCACCGCCATCGCCCGTCGGACGAACCGGTCGTCGGTCAGTTGCGCCACCATGCTCGCCGCCAGGTCCGCACGTGCGGTGAACAGTCCGTCCGCGACGTTCTCCGCCACCTGGTAGCGCGTGGGGGCCGGGTGGTCGAACAGCCCGGACGGCCGGGCGATGGTCCAGTCCAGGGCACTGTCGCGGACGAGGGACTCCATGCGTCGCATGTCCTGGTGGGCGGTGCGGCCCATCTTGCGGTTGAACAGCGGATCCATGACGTTGTTGAAGAAGAACTCGCCAGTCGGTCGCCAGGTGGGGTCCAGGACGCTGGAGCTGACCGTGACCAGGCGCTTCACGCCGTGGCGGTGCATCGCGGCCAGGATGTTGGCGTTGCCCTGCGAGTACACGGTGATCGGCTTCGGGGTGAGCGGGACGCCGAGGCTGGACAGGACGGCGTCGCTGCCGGCGACGGCCCGTTGGACGGCGTCCGGGTCCGCGACGTCGGCGCCGACGACGGTGAGGCCACCACGGGGCTGGACGGTGTGTGGGCGGCGGGTGACCGCGACGACCTCGTGGCCGGCGGCGAGGGCCTGGTCGGTGATCTGGCGGCCGGTGGGGCCGGTGGCGCCGAAGACGACGGTTCGCATGTGCTCGCTCCTCGTTGCGGGGTTGATGGCGTTGACCGTGGCACCGAGGAGGGGCACTATTCAACCGTGTTGAATAAAACCCGAGGCCGTCCCCGGGGCAACCCCGATACCAAGGCGCGCATCACCGAGGTCGCCCGCGAGCTGTTCCTGAAGCACGGTTATCCGGGCACGACGGTCCGGGCGATCGCCACCGCCGCCGGTGTCGATTCGGCGCTCATCAGCTACCACTTCGGCTCCAAGCAGGGCCTCTTCAGCCAGTCACTCAACCTGCTGTGCGTCGACCCCAGCGCTCTCGACCAGGCCCTGCGGGGTGATCAGGCCGGCCTGGCCGACCGCCTGCTCGACTCGGTCACCGGCCTGTGGGACGCGGCCCTGCCCGCGGAGAACCGGATGGCGGCGCGGGACGACGACACGATGCGCGCCCTGCGGGACTACCTGGACGGTGAGCTGCGCCTCCGCATTGCTGAATTTCTCGGCGGACCTGACGCGACGCAACGCGCCACCGCCGCGGTCGGCGTGCTGGGTGGGCTGATCTTCATGCGGTACCTGAACCCGATCCGTTCGATCGGCGGGCTGTCCCCGGCCGACGTCCGGCAACTCTTCGGGCCGGCGCTGCGGGCCGCCCTGCACGGTCGACCCCGCCGCGCCTGATCCGGGCGCCACCTGACGGGGGCGTTTCAGGGGCGTTCGAAAGCCATCCACGCAGGTCTTGCGGCGGTCATCGTATACAACATACGCTCCCCGAATCGCCCACTCGAGGAGCTCTCCATGACGAACCTCTCCGTCAGCGCAACGAGCCTGCCCCGTCGCCGTGTCCTCCGGGTCGCCGTGGCGGCGGCTGCTGTTGTCTGCACGGTCGTTGCCTGCTCACCGGTGTCGAACAGCGGGGAAGGCGACAAGTCCGGCGGCAACCAGTCGGCAGGCCAGGATTCCTTCGGTACGCCGGCAGATCCCGCTGCCGTGAAGCAGGGCGGCAAGCTCGTCATCGCCCTCTCCGCGGAACCCGACGCGCTGGACCCGACACTGTCGCGAAGCCTCTACTCCCGCTACGTCTTCCAGGCGATGTGCCAGAAGCTCTACGACGTCAACGAGCAGGCGCAGGTCGTACCGCAGCTTGCCACCGCCCTGCCCACCACGAGCAGTGACGGCCGCACGGTGACCATCCCGCTGCGTCAGGGCGTGCGCTTCGCGGACGGGACGCCGTTCGACTCCGCCGCGGTGAAGGCCACCCTGCAGCGACACCTCACCAACGCCCGGTCGGCGCGCAAGAGTGAACTCGGCCCCATCGACGGCGTCGACGCCCCTGACGCGCAGACCGTCGTCCTTCGACTGAAGCAGCCGTTCGCGCCCCTGCTCGGCGCTCTCGCCGACCGGGCCGGGATGATCATGAGTGCCAAGGCGCTGCAGAGCCTGGGCGACGACTTCGCCTCGGCGCCGGTCTGCGTCGGCCCCTTCAAGTTCGCCAAGCGGGTGCCGCAGAACTCGATCGAGGTCGTGAAGGACCCGAACTACTACGAGGCGAACGCGGTCCACCTCGACACCATCACGTGGCGCATTCTCAGCGACGCGAGCATCCGCGCCGCCAACCTGCGCTCCGGCGACGCGCAGGTCGCCGACAGCGTGTCCACCCAGGACGTCGCCTCCCTGCGGCAGGACGCGTCGGTCTCCGTGCTGCAGTCGCAGTCCCTCGGCTACCAGGGCCTCACGATCAACATCGGGAACGTCGACGGCGTCGGCACCGCCCCGAAGCCCATCAACCGCCCGCTGGCCCAGAACGCGAAGGTGCGGCAGGCCTTCGAGCACGCCATCGACCGCAAGGCGCTGGTCGACGCCGTCTTCAACGGTGAGCACGCCGTCGCCTGCTCGCCGATCTCACCCGCGAGCTCGTTCTCGTCGCCCGAGGCGCAGACCTGCCCGGCGCACGACCCCGCCAAGGCCAAGCAGTTGCTCGCCGAGGCGGGTGTGCAGACGCCGTACACGGTGACGATGCTCGCCTCGAACACGCCCGACACGCTGCGCCTCGCGCAGGCGCTGCAGTCGATGCTCAAGGACGGCGGCTTCGACCTCAAGATCAACCCGGTGGAGTACTCGTCGCTCCTCGACGAGCAGGATCGCGGCAACTTCGAGCTGCTGCAGCTGGGTTGGAGCGGACGGATCGACCCGGACGCCAACATCACGAACTTCGTCGGCACCAAGGCCAGCCAGAACGTCTCCGGCTACAGCAACCCCCAGCTCGACACCCTGCTGACCCAGGCCCGCCAGGCCGGTGACATCGAAGAGCGCAAGAAGTTGTACGGGCAGGCGGTCACGCTGCTCCAGCAGGACGACGCGCTGATCTACCTCTACCGGCAGCGGAACCTGACCGCTGTGAGCAAGCAGATCCAGGGCCTGCAGGTCTTCCCGGACGGCGTGCTCCGGGCAGCCTTCGCTGGCTTCGCCAAGTAGGTCGCGCCGTGGCCCGGTATCTCCTCACTCGCGCCTGGCAGTCGGCGCTGACTCTGCTGATGTCGACGATCGTGGTGTTCGTCGGCGTGCGGGCGCTCCCCGGTGACCCGGCCCTCGCGCTGGCCGGGGAGGACCGCTCGCCGGAGGCGCTGGAGGCCATCCGTCGGCACTACGGGCTGGACCAGCCGCTGCCGGTCCAGTTCGCGCAGTACGTGGAACGCCTGGTGCAGGGCGACTTCGGTGTGTCGATCCGGACCGGTACGCCGGTCTCGTCGATGCTCACCACCGCCCTGCCGGTGACCGTCGAGCTGTCCGTACTGGCGATTCTCATCGCCGCGGCGCTCGGGGTCGGCGCCGGTGTGCTCGCGGCGGTCCGCCGCGGGCGCCCGGCGGAGTGGCTCGCCAACGGACTGGCCCTGATCGGCCTGTCGGTGCCGCACTTCTGGCTCGGGCTGCTCGCGATCCTCTACCTCGCCGTGGCGACCAACCTGTTCCCCGCCTCCGGCTTCGTGCCGATCCTGGAGGACCCCGTGGACAACCTGCACCACATCGTCCTGCCGGCCGTGATCCTCGGGACGGGCCTCGCCGCCATCATCATGCGGCAGACCCGCTCGGCGATGCTGGATTCGCTGTCCTCCGACTACGTGCGGACGGCCAAGGCGAAGGGCCTGCGGCCACGCGCCGTCATCACCCGACACGCGCTGCGCAACAGCCTCATCGTGGTGGTGACCGTCGTGGGCCTCCAACTCGGTGGTCTGATCTCGGGCGCGGTCGTCACCGAACAGATCTTCGGGCTCCCGGGCTTCGGCAAGATGACCATCGACGCGGTGTTCCAGCGGGACTACCCGGTGATCCAGGCCGTCGTCCTGCTCACCGCGACCGCCTACATCGTGATCAACTTTTTCGTGGACCTGCTCTACTCGGTCATCGACCCACGAATCCGAGTGACGGGAGATCCGGCATGACCGTCCTCACCGTGCCGATGGCGGAGACAGCCTCCGTCAGCGTCACCCGGCGAACGCGCGTGCTGCGGCGGCTGCGCCGCAACCCGCTCGCCGTCGTGAGCTTCGTCGTGCTGGCACTCGCGGCCGGCATCGCGCTGCTCTCACCGTGGCTCGCGCCCTACTCCGTCGACCAGACCGACTTCGCCCGGACGTTCGCACCCCCGGGCACCGCCGGGCACGTGCTCGGCACCGACGACCTCGGTCGGGACGTCCTCTCCCGCATCATGCTCGGCGCGCGGGCATCGTTGCAGGTGGGGCTCCTGGCGGTGGCCACCTCCCTGGTCCTCGGTGTGCCGCTCGGGCTCGCGGCCGGTTACTTCCGGGCCTGGGACGCCGTGATCTCGCGCTTCACCGACCTGCTGCTCGCGTTCCCGTTTCTGATCATGGCGGTGGGGTTGGCAGCCATCCGGGGGGCCAGCCTGGGCAACGCCGCCGTGGCCATCGGCATCGCCCAGATCCCCGGGGTGATCCGGGTCGTCCGCTCGGACACGCTGCGCCTCAAGTCACTGGACTTCGTCGCGGCAGCCGTCGTGGACGGTGCCAGTGACCTGTGGGTGCTGGCCCGGCACATCCTGCCGAACGCGACGTCGGTGATCCTGGTGCAGGCCACCGTCGCCATCCCGGCCGCGATCCTCGGCGAGGCGGTCCTGTCGTTCCTCGGCCTCGGCATCCAACCACCGGCACCCAGCCTGGGCACCATGCTGGCCACCGCCCAACAGTTCGCCGCCCGCGCACCCTGGGCCGCGGTCCTGCCCGGTGTCGTGATCATGGGTCTGGCGCTGGCGTTCAACGTCTTCGGCGATGCCCTCCGCGACGCCCTCGACCCGAAGGGAGACCGGCGATGACCACCGCCTCCGCGCCCGTGCTGGAGATCCGCGACCTCTCGGTGTCCTTTCCGACCGAGACCGGCACCGTCTCGGCGGTCGACGGTGTCAGCCTGGACCTCGCCCCCGGGGAGATCGTCGGGATGGTGGGCGAGTCGGGGTGCGGAAAGAGCGTCACCGCGATGAGCATCGCCGGCCTGCTGCCGGGCAGCGCCCGGATCACCGGCTCCGTACGCCTCGACGGCACCGAACTGGTCGGCGCCCGCGAGTCGGCGCTTCGGCGGGTACGCGGCCAGGAGATCGCCTACATCTTCCAGGAACCGATGACGTCCTTGAACCCGGTGCTCACCGTGGGGCGTCAGATCGGGGAGGTGCTCCAGGTCCACGAGCGGATGTCCCGACGGGCGGCGCGGGCTCGCGCCGTCGAGCTGCTGACGCTCGTCGGGATTCCGTCCGCATCCCAACGCGTCGACGCCTACCCGCACCAGCTCTCCGGCGGCATGCGCCAGCGCGTGATGATCGCGATGGCCGTGGCCTGCGGCCCGAAGGTGCTGGTGGCCGACGAGCCCACCACCGCGCTGGACGTCACGGTCCAGGCCGGCATCCTCCAGGTGCTGCGGGACCTGCGCGACCGGCTCGGCACGAGCATCCTCATCATCACGCACGACCTCGGTGTGATCGCCGACATCGCGGACCGCGTCGTCGTCATGTACGCCGGGCGGGTGGTGGAGCGGGCACCGGTCGACGACCTGTTCGCGCACCCGCGACACCACTACACGGCCGGCCTGCTGTCCGCGTCGCCGCAGCCGGGCCGGCACGCCGGGACGGACCGGTTGACGGAGATCCCCGGGCTGGTGCCCGTCCTGTCGTCCCAGCCCGACGCATGCACCTTCGCGGACCGCTGCCCGGCCGCCGACGCGCAGTGCCGCGACTCCGCACCGCCGCTGCAGCGGCACGGAGGCACGGACCACCTCGCGGCCTGTTGGCACCCCTGCTCGATGGCACACCAGGAGGCGAACCGATGACGCCGCAGCCCAACGCCCTGGAGATCGAGGACCTGGTGATGCACTTCGGCCCGGTCCGCGCCGTGGACGGGGTGTCCCTCACGATCCCGAGGGGCCGGGTCACGGCCCTGGTGGGGGAGAGCGGCTCCGGGAAGTCGACAGTGGGCCGATGCGTGGTGCGCCTCGTCGAACCGACCGCGGGCACGGTCCAGATCGCCGGTACGGACGTCACCCATCTGTCCCGACGGCGGCTGCGCCCCCACCGTGGCGCGGTGTCGATCGTCTTCCAGGACCCGGCCGCGTCACTGGACCCGCGGATGCTGGTCGGCGAGATCGTGGCCGAGCCGCTCCGGCTGGCCGGCAAACGGATCTCACGGCGCGAGCGGGAGGCCCGCGTCGCCCCGCAGCTCGAGCGGGTGGGCCTGCGGGCCGAAGTGGCGCGGCGCTACCCGCACGAGCTGTCCGGCGGGCAACGCCAACGGGTCAGCATCGCCCGAGCGCTGATCTCCGAACCCATGCTGCTCATCGCTGACGAACCCACCAGCGCACTCGACGTGTCCGTGCAGGCGTCGGTGCTCAACCTCCTCGCCGACCTGCAACGCGACATCGGGTTCGCCTGCCTCTTCATCACCCACGACCTGTCCGCGGTCGAGTACCTGGCCGACGACATCGCCGTCATGTACCTGGGCCAACTCGTCGAGAAGGGCACCCGCGAGCGGATCTTCGCCCGGCCCGCCCACCCGTACACACAGGCGCTGCTGTCGGCCGCGCCGGTGGCCGACCCGGTGCGCCAACGGCAGCGTCAGCCGGTGCTGCTCGGCGACGACCTGCCGTCCGCGCTCGACCCGCCGTCCGGCTGCCGGTTCCGCACCCGGTGCCCGCTCGCGTTCGACAGGTGCGCGACGGAGGTGCCGGCGCAGACGCCGATCGGCGACGGCATGGCCGCCTGCCACCTGGTCCAACCGGACGGCACCGGCCCCGACGTTCGCACCACAGATCCGAGTGAGGTGTTGTCATGACGTTCACCACCCGACCCACGCTGCAGGGCACCTTCGGCATGGTGTCCTCGACGCACTGGCTCGCCAGCCAGGCGGCGATGGGCATCCTCGAACGCGGGGGCAACGCCTTCGACGCCGCGGTCACCGCCGGGTTCGTCCTGCACGTCGTCGAACCGCACCTGAACGGGCCGGGTGGCGAGGTGCCGGCCATCGTGGCCACCGCCGGGGACCCGAGGCCGAAGGTGCTGTGCGGTCAGGGGCCGGCACCGGCCGCTGCCACCATCGCGCACTTCCGGTCCCTCGGGATGGACCTCATCCCCGGGGCCGGGCCGCTCGCGGCGGCCGTACCCGGCGCTGTGGACGCCTGGCTCCTGCTGCTGCGCGAGCACGGCACGCTCACCCTCGCCGAGGTGCTGGAGCCGGCGATCGGCTACGCCGGCGCCGGCCACCCGCTGCTGGGCCGGGTCGGTGACACCGTGGCGGCGGTGCGGTCGTTGTTCGAGGAACACTGGCCCACCTCCGCCGCGCTCTGGCTGCGTGGCGGCCGGCCACCGTCCGCCGGGGAGATGTTCGCCAACCCGGTGTACGCGCGCACGCTGAGCAGGCTGGTCGAGGCCGGGCAGGCGGCCGGCGCCGACCGGGAGGCACAGATCGAGGCGGCGCGGCGGGCCTGGAGTACGGGTTTCGTGGCCGAGGCGATCGAGAAGTTCAGCCGACAACCGTTCCGGGACTCCAGTGGGCGCCCGAACGCCGGGCTGGTGACCGGCGACGACCTCGCCGCGTACTCGGCGACCTGGGAGGCGCCCGCCACCCTCGACTGGCACGGCTACTCGGTGGCGAAGACCGGTTTCTGGGGGCAGGGCCCGGTGCTGCTGCAGGCACTGGCCACCCTGGACGCCCTCGACGACCCCGGCGCGTACGACGCGGGGACCGCAGCGGGCGTCCACGCCCAGGCCGAGGCGCTCAAGCTCGCCTTCGCCGACCGGGAGGCCTGGTACGGCGACGGCACCGACGTGCCCGCCAAGGCACTGCTCTCCCGGGAGTACGCGCGGGAACGGGCAGCCCTGATCGGCGACCGCGCGTCGGCGGAGCTACGGCCGGGGCGTCCCGACGGGGCGCAGCCACGCCTACCCGCCCACGTCCAACCCGGTGCGGGGAGTCGCGTCGACTCGACGGACCCCACCACGGGGGAGCCGACCATCCAGTCGGACGGGGTGACCCGCGGCGACACCTGCCACGTGGACGTGGTCGACCGGTGGGGCAACATGATCTCCGCGACCCCGAGTGGCGGCTGGCTGCAGAGCTCGCCCACCATCCCGGAGCTCGGTTTCCCGCTGGGGAGCCGGCTGCAGATGTTCTGGCTGGAAGAGGGGCTCGCCTCGTCGCTGGCACCGGGCCGTCGACCGCGTACCACACTGAGCCCGACGATGGTGCACCGCGACGGCGAGCCGGTAATGGCGTGCGGCACCCCCGGCGGCGACCAGCAGGACCAGTGGCAGTTGCCGTTCCTGCTCCGGCATCTCGTCGGCGGTCAGCCCCTCCAGGAGGCCATCGACGCGCCGGCCTGGCACACGCTCAGCCTGCCGGGGTCGTTCTATCCACGGGACATGGAACCCGGCGTCCTGGTGGTGGAGGACCGTCTCGACGACGACGTGCTGGCCACCCTGCGGGCGTACGGGCACGAGGTGCGGCGCTCCGACGGGTGGAGCCTCGGTCGGCTCTGCGCGGTGACCCGCGACCCGGCTACGGGTGTGCTGGCGGCCGGCGCGAACCCGCGGGGGATGCAGGGCTACGCGTGCGGTCGTTAGTGGGCGCCGTAGCCACCCTCGGCGTTCTCGTACGCCGCCGCGGATGCCGCGTCGAGATGGTCGAGTGCGGCCCGCTCGGCGCGGTCACCGTCGCCTGACTCGATGGCGTCGACGAGCTGGATGTGCTCGGCCCACGAGTGCGGCGCGCGTTCCGCCGCGCCCAGCCGGAAGACCCACTGGACATGGAGGTAGAGCGACTTGGCGATCGACGACAGCCAGGGGTTTCCGCTGATCTGGAGGATGCGCAGGTGCAGTGCGCTGTTCAGCTCGGCGACCCGGGCCAGGTCCTGCCGCTGCGTCGCGTCGCGGCCCTCGTCGAGCAGAGCACGCAGGGCCGCCACGTCCGCGACGGTCGCCCGCTCGGCGGCCAGCCGGGCGGCCAGCGCCTCCAGGCGCTCGCGGACGGCGAACATGTCGGCGATGGTCCCGCTGCTGGGGGAGGCGACGACCGCTCCCCGACGGGGGAGGATCACGACGAAACCCTCCGCCTCCGCGACGCGCAGAGCCTCGCGGACGGGGTTGCGGGAAACCCCGAAGTCCTCGGCCAACCGGTCCTCGGTGAGCCGTTCGCCGGGTAGGTAGTCGCCGTCGATGATGGCGGTCCGCAGAGCGGCGAGGACCTGATCGCGTAGCGGCAGGTGTTGCGCGCCGAGCTTGTCCCGCAGGTCGTCAGCCACCTGGTTGCCTCTCCGTAACGTGTCCGAGCTTCGTGTATACGAAGAACAATCTCTGGAGGATAGCCGACAGTGTCGAGCACAGTGCCTCGCGTCATCCGCCCCCACGGCGCAGCCGGGGAGGACCAGCGCCTCCTGCGACGGCGGAACACGCTCGTCGTCGTCCTCACCTTCCTGACGGGGAGTGCCGACGCCATCGGGTTCCTCTCCCTCGGCGGCGCCTTCTCCAGCGTCATGACCGGCAACATGGTCCTGCTCGGGCTCTCGGCGGGCAGAGGTGAAGCCGACCTCGCGCTGACGTCGGGCTGCGCCATCATCAGCTTCATCGTCGGCGTCCTCGCGGGCGCCCGCGTCGTCGGCTCGGCACAGCCCGACGATCCGGTCTGGCCACGACGGGTCACCTGGGCGCTGGTCCTGGAGCTACTGGTGTTCGTCGTGTTCTTCGTCGTCTGGGAGGTCACACTCGGGGCCCCCGACGCGCACGTCCATCTCGCGCTGCTGATGCTCTCCGCGGCGGCGCTGGGCGTGCAGAGCAGTGCGATCCAACGGTTCGGCGTGGCGGGCCTGTCCTCCACGTACCTGACCGGCACGCTCACGAGCCTGATCGCCGGCGTCGCCGCGCGCAGCCCGTGGGACAGTCTGCGCCCCAAGGCTCAGGTGTTGCTGGCCCTGATGGTCGGCGCCGCGGTCGGCGCCCTGGTCGCCCTGCACCTGCCGGTTGTCGCCCCGGCACTGTTGATCGTGCCGCTGGTGCTCGTCATCGTCGTGTCCGCGCGCATGCGGGCCTGACCGTCGTGCGCGCGCATGCCTGCCTGACTGTCGTGATGGCGTGCCGGTGTCGCTGTGGCCAACGCGGGATGGCGGAGTCCCGCCATGTCCGTGCTCCGCCAGTGATCAAGCGGTTCAACCGGAGGTCCGTCGCCTGAGAATCGGCGACGGCGGTGCCGGCCTTCCCCGGGCGACCGCCCGAGGGAGGGACGTTCTTCATGCTCAGACCCAGACAGCGGACACGTCGAGCCATGGGTGCCGTCGGTGCGGCGCTGGCCATCGTGCTCGCACTGCCCACGGGTGCCGCCGTGGCCGCGCCCGCACCCACCGTCGGTGCGGTCGATCCGCTGCGCAAGGTGGACCCGCGCGTGCTCGGTGCGGCCCGCGCCGGCACCGACGCCAGCTTCTTCGTGGAGCTGACCGACGAGGCCACCCTGGACCAGGGCGACCTGGACCGGGTCGAGCGGGCCGCCGGTGGCCGGGCCGGGCGAGTGGCCCGCACCAAGCGGGTCTACGAGACCAAGCTGGCGCACGCCGAGAAGACCCAGCGCGGCCTGCGCACCCTGCTGCGTGACCGGCACGCGGACTTCACCCCGTACTGGATCGCGAACATCATCGAGGTCACCGGTGACCTGAAACTGGTGACCGAGTTGGCCGGTCGGGCGGAGGTCGCGCGGATCACGTCGATCGGCGGAACCAAGCTGGCCGAGCCGGTGCGCACCGCGGGCGCGTCCGCCGACAGTCCGCAGCTGCCGTGGAACCTCACCTCGATCGGCGCCGACAAGGTCTGGCGCGAGTACGGCACCCGCGGCGAGGGCATCGTCGTCGGCAGCGTCGACTCCGGGGTCCAGTACGACCACCCGGCGCTGGTCCGCCAGTACCGTGGCAACGACGGCGACGGCACCTTCAGCCACGACTACAACTGGTACGACCCGACCGGGATCTGCCTGCCCTCGACGCCCTGTGACAACTTCGGCCACGGCACCCACACCGTCGGCACGATGGTCGGCGACGACGGCGACGGGCGGATCAGCGGCGTGGCTCCCGGTGCCACCTGGATCGCGGCCAAGGGCTGTGAGGCCAACTACTGCAGCAACAGCGCGCTGCTCGCCGCCGGTCAGTGGATGCTCGCGCCGACCGACCACAACGGCGAGAACCCGCGCCCGGACCTCGCGCCGGACATCATCAACAACTCCTGGGGTGGCCACGACGGTGACCCCACCTTCTACGACACGATCATCGACTCCTGGGTCGCCGCCGGCATCTTCCCCGTCTTCGCGGTCGGGAACGAGGCCCAGGAGTTGCCCGAGCCGTGCGGTTCCGCGGGCCACCCGGCCACCAACCCGCTGGCGTACGCCGTCGGCGCGACCGACGCCACCGGTGTGATCGCGGAATTCTCCAGCCGTGGGCCGGGCCGCGAGGACACGGTACGGCCGGACATCACCGCCCCCGGGGTGGGCATCCTGTCCTCGGTGCCGGGCAGCGACTGGGGCATGAGCGACGGCACCTCCATGGCCGCTCCGCACGTCGCCGGCGCGGTCGCCCTGGCCTGGTCGGCGGTGCCGAACCTGCGCCGCGACCTGGCGACCACCCGCGAGCTGCTGGACCGCACCGCGCACGACGTCAACGACCTGCAGTGCGGTGGCACCCCGGCCGACAACAACGTCTACGGCGAGGGCCGGCTCGACGCGTACGACCTGGTGACCCAGGCCTCGACCGAGCAACTCGGCGGCGTCGTGGTGCACGCGAACCTGAACGGGGCCGCGCTCTCCGGGGCCAGGATCACCCTGACCTCCGCTCTGGTCAGCCGCGGTGCCCGCACCGACGCGGGCGGCACGGTCCAGTTGGGTCGGGTTCCGGCCGGGGAGTACACGCTGACCGCGTCGTTCTTCGCCCGACGGACCGTACGACAGACCATCACCGTGTCGACCAGCGGCACGACCAACCTGACTCTGGACCTCTCCGAAGCCGCGCCGTGGCAGGCGGTCCAGGGTCGGGTCACCGATCCGGCGGGCAAGCCTGTCGTCGGGGCCCGGTTGTCGCTCGCCGGGGAGACGTTCCCGGCGTTCGTCACCGACGCCGACGGCCACTACACGGGGATGCTGCCCGAGGCGGACTACGACCTGTTGGTCGACTACGGCCGGTGGTTGGCACCGAAGACGGTGGCGCTGACCGTGGACGGGCCGGAGACGGTGGACGTGACGCTCGCGGCGAAGGCCGACCGGCACGGCTACCAGGCCGGCACGGCCGCCGCGGGTTGGGTCGACGGCGGGAGCGTGCTGCCCCTCACGGGCGACACCGCGAGCCGGGGCGTCGACCTGCCGTTCCCGGTGACGTTCTACGGCAGCACCTACCACCGGCTCACGGTGCACACCGATGGCTACCTGACCCTCGGCGCCGACGCGACCACCTCGGTCGGCGACAACGGGCCGCTGCCCGCCCCGGCGGTCTCCGCGCCAGCCGTCTACGCCTTCTGGGACGACCTGGTCCTGGACCACGCGTCGACGGTGCGGACCAAGGTGTCCGGAGCCGGCACGGCCCGGCAGTTCGTGGTGAGCTGGAACCGGGCCGCGCTGAAGAGCGCGCCGAAGACCCGGGTCGACGTCCAGGTGCGGTTCGCCGAGAACGGCCGCGTCACCATCCAGTACCGCAAGCTCGGCACCGGCGCGGGGGCCACCGGCGGTTCGGCGACGGTCGGCATCGAGGACGCCACCGGCCGCGACGCGCTGACGTACTCGCGGGACGAGCAGGTGCTCGACGCGGCCGAGGCGGTCACCTTCCAGGTGGCTGGTCGTGCTCTGCTGCGTGGCACGGTGAGTGACGCGAACGACCGCCAGCCGCTGGCCGGCGCGACGGTACGGGTCGAGTCCGCGGACGCGCCGCAGCCGATCACCGCGACCACCGACGCCGACGGCTTCTACCAGCTGGAGGCGCCCGCCGGGCCGGTCACGGTGACCGCTCTGCAACCGGGCTACGACCTGCCGGCGAGCACCGTCGACCTGGTCGAGGCGACGGTCGTCAAGCGCGACCTGGCGCTGCGTACGCCGCTGCTGCTCGCCAACCGGAACGCGGTCGCACTGACCGCGCGGGCTGGGACGACCCGAACCGCGACGGTGAGCCTCACCAACCGGGGTGACCTGCCGGCCACCTGGCTGGCCCGGGAAATCAACTCGCCCACGCCACCGACCGGAATCCCCGGCCGGCAGCTCAGCTCGTTCCCGGTCAAGGAGATGTACAACGCGTACGGTGTCGGCTACCGCAACGGCGAGTTGATCGTCTCCAACTCGTACCTCTTCGGGGAGATGCAGCGCTTCAGCACCGACGGCCGGTCACTCGGCAAGGGCGTGCTGCCGATCGGGGGTTGGCCCTCGGACATGGCGTACGTGCCGAGCCGGGACCTGATGTGCGCGCCGAAGATGTCGTTCATCGGGGAGTTGCCGATCGTGTGCTTCGACCCGGACACCCTGGAGGTGAAGGAGACCATCACCGGGCCGTGGGTCGGCAAGCTCTACTACGGGCTCGCCTACCGCGCCTCGGACGACACCTTCTACCTCAGCGGCGACGGCGGTATCCGGCACCTCGCCGGCCTGTCGCACCCGCAGCCCGGATCGGTGCTGGGGGAGTGCACCCCGCCCATTCCGTGGATCACCGGCCTGGCCCTCAACGAGGAACACAACGTGTTGTGGGGCATCAACCAGGACTCCAAGGAGTCGATCTGGGCGCTCGACCCGGCCACCTGCCAACCGCTCGCCTCGGTGCCGGACCCCGACCCGAACCCGCTCAGCGGTGCCGGGCTCGACCTGGACGAACAGGGCAACCTGTGGGTGCTCGGCGGCGCGACCGGCCGGCCGTACGCCGGCAAGGTCTACCACGTCGACGGGTCGCTCCCGGCGTACAGCGAGGTGCCGTGGTTGTCCGCCGCGACCTCCGGTGAGGTGCAGCCGGGGGCGAAGGACGACCTGACCATCACCGTGGACACCACTGGTCTGGCGGCAGGCACGCATGTCGCCACGCTGCTGGTCACCAACAACGGTGCGAAGGGCGCGTCCACACCGATCACCGTGTCGGTGACGGTCACGAAGTGAGGTACGGGGCCTGCCGACGCCCTGCCGGGTCGGCAGGCCCCCACGTCCGGGTTCAGAGCCAGTCGTTCTTGGCGATGAACCACCCGAGCTGCATCCTGGTGGCGCTGCCCGTCGTGTCCATCAACTGCCGCAGGCGTCGCTGGACCGTACGCAGGGAGATGCCCAACTGGGAGGCGACCGCCTTGTCCGGCAGGCCGGTCATCAGCAGCGACAGGATCTGTCGGTCGGTCGGGGTGGGCGTGCTCTGCCGCTCGACGTCGTCGACCAGGCCGGTGGCCGGGGCGAGTCGGAGCGGTGTGGCTCGATCCCATACCTCGGTGAACAGCGCCACGAGCACCTCCACCCAGGTCGCGCCACGGACCACCAGCGCCCAGGGGTCCCTGCTCTCGTCCCGGGTGGGGAAGGAGATCAGCGCCACCCGGCGGTCGGCGATGGCAACCTTGCCGGGCACGTTCGCGGCGACCCGTGCCTGTTCACCGGCGGCGACGAACCGTCCGATGTGGGTCGCCGCGCCCGGTCGTTCCAGCCCGCGCCGGTCGTACACGACGCGGAAGGCGACGCCCCGGCCGAGCATCTCGACCTCGGTCGGGTTGTCCTGCAGCACGGCCGCGTAGGGCGGGCGGTCGAAGCCGAGCACCTCCTCCTGTGCCCCGCGCAGGAACTGGTCGAACGCCTGCATGATCGCGGGCACCCCGACGACCAGTTGGACGTCCTGGTCCAGCGGATCAGCCGGGCGTTGCTGCCGCAGCCAGTCCCACAGGCCGACCCGTGCCTCCTGAAGCTCGCGCATCCGCTGGTTGAGCAGCGACTCGATGGCCAGGTCGGGCGGGGCGGCGCCGGCACGGCCGGCGACCAGGCGGACCAGCCCGGCCCGCACGAGGACATCGAGCGCGTGGTCCAGTTCGGCCACCGTGGCCGCGAACCGTGGTGCCAGCTCGGTCGCCGTCCCCGCCTGGCCTCGGACCAGTTCGAGGTAGACCTTCTCCTCCAGCTCGGTCAGACCGAAAGCGCTCAGCAACAGACCACCACACCCGGCTCGGGCGGCCCGCCGTGCGCGCGGCTCCGCTCCAGCTGATCTTGGAGCGCTCCCAGCGAGACGTCAAGGGGCGACCGCGCGGCTTCCGACCGTCAGACGTTGCGGGCGAACAGGGCCAGGCGTACCCGGTTGGGGCTGTCCGTCTTGGTCATCAGGCTGGTGATGTGGGTCTTGACCGTGGTGACGCCGATGTGCAGCCGGTCGGCGATCTCGGTGTTGGACAGGCCCTCGGCGACCAGGTTCAGCACGTCCTGTTCGCGGGCGGTCAGACCCTGCACCGGCCGGGGTGTTTCGGGGCGAGCGTGCACGGCGCGCTGCACGAGGCGTCGCAGCACCTCCGGGCTGAACGGGCTGTCCCCGACGGCGGCCCGCCGGATGCCGTCCAGCAACTCGGTCGGGGGCGCGTCCTTGAGCAGGAAACCGCAGGCTCCGGCCGTGAGGGCAGGGTAGAGGTGGTCGTCGTCGCCGAACGTGGTCAGCACCAGGACGCGGGTGGTGGGGCGTTCGGCGAGGATCCGACTGGTCGCGGTGATCCCGTCGACACCGGGCATGCGCAGGTCCATGACGACGACGTCGGGCAGGAGCCGCGAGGCGAGCGGGATCGCCTCGCGGCCGTTGTCGGCCTCCCCGACGACCTCGATGTCGGGCTGGGCGTCACAGAGCATGCGTAGCCCGGCTCGGATGAGGTGCTGGTCGTCGACCAGCAGCACCCGGATCACGCCGGCTCCGGCGTGGGTGCCCCGGCGGGTGCCTCGTGGGCACGGGGCACCGACACGGCCGGCCTTTCGGCGGTGGGTGCGGAGGCCACGGCCGGGAGGACGGTGCGCACCCGCCATCCGTCGCCGGCCCGGCCCGCCTCCAACCGGCCGCCGAGGACCTCGACGCGCTCGCGCATGCCGGTGATGCCGTGCCCGCCTCCGGACGGCACCGCCGCCGGCACCGCGCCGCGTCCGTTGTCCGAGACCTCCCAGTGCACCGCCCCGTCGCTGACGGCGACCACGAGGTGCGCGACCGCGGACGTCCCGGCATGTCTGGCCACGTTGGTCAGCGCCTCCTGGGTCAGTCGCAGCACGGCCAGGCCGCGTACCGCGTCGAGTGAGCCGACCGCCGGGTCGATGTCGGCCTCCACGGTGATTCCCGCCTGGCGTGCCCGGTCGACCGTCGCACCGAGTGCCGCCGGGAGCGCGGACGGCTCGATCGCGGTCAGCGCCGCGTCCCCGCGTACCCCGTCAGGGTCGCGCAGGACCGTGACCAGCCGGCGCATCTCGGCCAGCGCGGCGGCCCCCGTGCCGTGCACGTCGTCGAACACCTCGGCCACCCGGGGGTCCAGGTCGGTGAGCACATGCCGGGCCACGCCGACCCGCAGCACCATCGACGCCACGTGATGCGCGACGACGTCGTGCAGCTCGCGGGCGATCGCGCTGCGTTCGTCGGCGCGGGCGGCGCGACTCTCCGACTCGTGCCGGCGTTGCTCCGCCTTCGCCCGCTCCACGGCCTGCCGACCCAGCTCCCGGTTGGTCCGGATGAGCAGACCGAGCAGCAGCGGCACGCCGACCTCCAGGGTCAGCCCGAAGACGCCCGAGGCGAACCGCCCGACCGGATCACCTATCGAGTCGGTCAGGTCGACCACGGCCAGCAGCCCGGCGGCGAGCCAGATGGTGCGTGCTCGGCGCGCCCGCATGATCACCTCGAGCAGGGCCCAGCTGGCGCCGACCTGGTTGATCGTGGTGTCGTCGACAAGAGGGATCGCGACCGCCAGCAGCCCGGCCTGCACCGCCAGGCTGACCAGCGGCCGACGGTGCAACACCAGCACGAGGGCGAACGCGACCACCGCGAGGACCCACTGCGTGGCCGTCGGCGGACGGCCGCCGTGGGTGCCGACGATCAGGTAGCACAGGCCGCTGAGGTCGAGCAGCACCATCCGCACGAGCGTGTCCCGTGTGTCGAACAGCCTTCCCGCCCAGTTCACGGGGTCAGCCTAGGCCCTGCGGCCCGGGGGGCACGTCCATGGACCAGCGGCTTCGAACCGCGAGGTAGGCGGCCAGGCCGAGCGGGCCGAGCAGGATGGTCAGCACCAGCACCGGAGCCATGACCAGCGCCGGTACCCCCCGTTCCCGGCTGTCCAGCCACGCCCACCGCCCGACGAACAGATCGAACGCGATCATGTGCGCCCAGGCCGCGGCCGCGCCGTCGGAGGTGCCGAGCAGGTCGCGTACCCCGCCCAGGGTCGGCGACGTCACGGCCGGCAGCACGTCGCCGAACGCCGGGATCACCAGCAGCGCGTAGATCGCCACGGCCGGCAGCACGATCAACGGCGACGAGATGATCCGGGCGGTCCACGACCAGTGCGGCAGCAGGATCATCAGAACCCAGAACGGCGCGGCCACCGCGAACGTCAGGGTGAACAGTGCGGCGGTCATGCGGCCAGCGCCAGTTCCGGGGCACGCCGGCGAGTCAGCACCAGGCCGGCGGCGGTCGCGGTCGCGACCACCAGGGCCGCGACGGCGGCCATCGTGAGCCCGTCGGGGCGCAGCAGCGGCTGCCCGCGCAGCGCCTGCCAGGTCAACAACACCGTGAGTACGCCGTACGCCGCGCCCGCCACGACCACCAGCCGTGCCCGGGTGCGCTCGTCCAGCCGCATCCCGAGGTACCGGGTCAGCAGGATCGCCAGGATCGGCAGCGCCTGCAGGGCGTGCAGCCCCACGAAGTGCCCGATCCGCAGGTCTCCGCCGGTGGTGCTCCAGCCGACCAGCGGCAGCCCCGACCCGCCGTCGACCACGCCGACCGCGTGCGCCCCGGAGATCCCGTCGATCCCCGGCTCCTGCATGGGCAGCACCATCGGCACCGCCGCGAGCATGCCCAGCAGCGACAGGCCGAGCCCCCACCCGACGGCGCGGGCGGCGACCCCGTCGGGGATCCGTCGGATCAGCACCACGATCCCGATGACGAAGTGCGCGACGAACAGCACCATGATCGCCGCACCCATCGCCGTGAAGAGCGCCGCGTTCAGTGGGCTGGTCCCGTTGAAGTGGCTGGTCGTGCCGCGGAGTACCTGCCCGACGATCACCACCATCTCGGTCACCGCCATCGCGACGATGACCGTGCCCGCCCACTCCGCGACCCGGCTGCGGCGCGGCAGCAGGGAGAGCATCCAGGCGAGGGTCGTGCCGTACACCACGAAGGAGACGGCGAACTTGAACGGCTTGAGCCAGATCGGCGACCCGGTGAGGACGCGCGAGTCGACGAGGATGCCGATCGCGGAGACGACGGTGAGCACCGCCATCGCGTACACGAAAACCATCAGTGGGCGGTGCCAGTGTGCCGCCCGGCGCAGATCGATTGTCATGTCTGTAGATGCTCGTGGTCTTGCCCGCCGATCGCGTCCGACCGAGGGCCTCGGTTGCGGCCGGCGGTCGGAGCCGACCTCCTCCCTGGGTAGGAGGCGAAATTGCGGGCAGCACTTCGCCGACCCTGGCACAATGGCCGGCCTGCCGACCGGACCGGGAGTGACCATGACCAATGAGGACCGTGTCCAGCCGAACGAGACGACGGTGCCACTGCTGCCCTGCCCGGCACCGGCGGAGACCCTGGCGTTCTGGCGGGCGCTCGGCTTCGAGGTGGCCTACGAGCAGCTCAAGCCGTACGTGTACCTGGCCTTCACCTGGAGTGGGTTCCAACTGCACTACGGCCCGGCACCCAAGGACCTGGACCCGGCGAAGGAGGCGTCCGGTGGTTGCCTGGTGATGGTCGACGCGGTCGCGCCGTACCACGCGGCGTTCACCGAAGCGATGCGCCGCGCGTACGGCAAGGTGCTGGTCAAGGGTCCGCCGCGGATCACCCGCTACCGTGCCGGGGCGTCGCGGTTCAGCGTCGTCGACCCGTCAGGCAACACCATCACCTTCATCCAGAGGGACGAGCCGGAGGATGTGGAGTACGGCGGGTCGAAGGAGTTGCAGGGCCTGGCGCGGGTGCTCGACAACGCGCGGATCCTGCGCGAATTCAAGATGGATGACCGGGCGGCCTACCGGGCGCTCGACTCGGGGATGCGCCGTCGTGCCGATGACGCGCCGGTGGTCGAACAGGCGATGGCGCTCGCCGGCCTGATCGAGCTGTCGGTGGCGCTGGAGAAGGCGGAGCGCGTACCCGAATGGGGGGCCCTCCTCCAGGCGTTGTCCCTGACCGCGCAGGAGCGAGCACAGGTGGAGCAGTACGTCGCCGACCCCGGCGTGCTCAAGCCGTGGCTGCCCGACGCGACCTGAGCGCCGGACAACCCCGCGGCGCCGGGCCGGATCCTCAGGGACGCACCCGAGGGTCATCGTTGAGGACGGCTTCGGCCAGCCGCTCCGGGAACATGCGCCGCACGCTCGGGGGGTATGCACTTCCGTCGCCGGGCTGCGTGACGCGGTCACCGTCCACCCGCACCGGTATCGAGACACCGGTGACGACGCCAGGGCCCGCCGCTTCGCAGTGCGCCCAGGCGAACGACGACGAACCGTCCCGCCCGAGCAGGCGGACCTCGCAGGTGCCCGGTCCGCCGAGCAGTTCGAGGGGGAGGAGCCTCGCGAGACGCTCCTCCTCGGCCCGAACGTCAGTCGCGTTCCGGTCCGGTAGTGGGTACGGCGGCTCGGAACAGCCGGCGAACAGCCCGGTCGTCAACCCGAGCCAGGCGACGTGTCGGCGCATCACCCATCGAGCATCCCATCCGTGGACCACCGGGAAACACCATCGTCTTCAGCCGGCGTGCCGAGCGGGAGCACGGCGGGTTGCGGTGCTGCGGCGGAACAGCACGGCCACGCCGGAGAGCATGACCAGCAGCAGCCCGGTGAACCAGGTCATCGCGGCGATGGTGCTGATGGCGCGGGTGGCGATCCCGATACCGAGAGCCGGCAGACTCAGCCCCAGGTACCCGATGAGGAACAGCCCGGCCAGCGCCTCGCCGCGCTTGGCCGGTGCCGCCATCGCGGCGACGGTGCCGATGGCCGCCTTCAACAGCAGGCCTGCGCCGATGCCGGCGACCACGCCGCCGACGAGGAACGCGGTCAGGTTGGCGGTGTGCATCCCGACCAGCAGGGTGGGCACGCCGAGCGCCTGTGCGAGCAGCCCGAACCGCACCTTCACCGGCGCGGCGAGTCGATTGGTCAGGGTCTGTGCCACGGCGGCACCGCCGAACACGGCGAACACGATGACGCCGGCCAGTGCGCGTGACGGAAGGTGCAGGGCCCCGGCGACGAAGCCCGGGGCGACCGAGGTGAACAGGCCGAACACGGCGAACGACGCGAAGGCGGCGGCGGCCGCGGCCACGTATCCGGCCCGGTCGCCGTGGTCGGCGCTGATCCGCTGCGGCCGGTAGGCGGGCTTGACCAGCCGCTCCTCGACGGTCTCCGGAGTCACCGCGATCGCCACGATGGCCACCAGCAGCAGGACGACGAACAGCAGGTACGGGGTACGCAGCGGCGCGTCGACGTACTGGGCGAGGAACCCCGCGATCAACGGACCGAAACCGAGGCCACCGATGTTGGCGGCGGTGGAGATCACTTCGAAGCGCTGTTGGGACGCCCCGGGCCGGTGCGCCGTGTGCAGGTCGTGCAGGTACGCGGTGGCGGTCGCGGTGATCATGCCGATGCCCAGGCCGGTGACCAGTCGGGCGAGCAGCAGGATCGGCAGCGACGGGTCGCTCAGGAACAGTGCGGCGGCGACCAGCTCCAACGCCAGCGCCGGGATGAGGATCTTCTTTCGGCCGACCCAGTCGGAGACGTGACCGGCCAGCACGAGGCTGATCACCACGCCCACCGAGTACGCCGCGAACACCACGGTGACCATGAACGTGGAGAACCCGTCCCGCGCCATGTAGAGCGGGTAGAGCGGGGTCGGCACGGTGGAGAACGCCATCGCGGTCAGGAACGCCAGGGCGATCAGCCAGAAGCCTCGGCCGTGCCGGGGGGACGAACGTTCCGGGTTGGCGGGCGCGGTGGTGCTGGGTGACAGGGTCGTCAACGACATGACAACACTCTCGCTCCGCCCGAGCATCACGGACAACGAAAGTTGATGCTAGCAACGATCGCGATAGGTGATACTTGCTGGCGTGGAACTCCGTCAGCTTGAGTACTTCGTCGCGGTGGCCGAGGAACAGAACTTCACCCGCGCCGCAGCCCGCCTGCACGTCGTCCAGTCGGCGGTCTCCGCGGCGGTCAAGACGCTCGAACGTGAGCTGGGGGCGCCGCTGCTGGACCGGAACTCCAAACGCGTACTCCTCACCGACGCCGGCGCGGCGCTCCTGCCCCGCGCCCGGATCGCCCTCGACGCGGCCCGCGACGCGCGCGACGCGGTCGCCGAGGTGCACGGCGGCCTACGCGGCACCCTGCGGATCGGCACGATGACGTCGATCAGACTCCTGCACCTGCCGGCACTGCTCGGCGAGTTCCACCGCCGGCACCCCGGCGTGCTGCTGCAGACCAGCGCCGCGCCGTCCGGCTCCCAGGGGCTCATCGACGCGCTCGCCGAGCGCCGGCTCGACCTCGCGTTCGTCTCGCTGCCCGGTGCGCCTCCGGCCGACATCCACCTCACCGAGCTGGCCCGCTCGGTGATCGACCTCGCCGTGCCGGACGACCATCCGCTCGCCAGTCGCGAGTCGGTGACGCTCGGTGAACTCGCCGGGCTGGACTTCATCGACTCGCCCGTCGGCTATGGCAACCGCGCGGTGACCGACCGGGCGTTCGCCACCGCCGGCCTCTCCCGGCGAGTGGCGATCGAGATCCCCGACATCGCCACCGGAGCCGAGCATGTCCGGCACGGCCTCGGCATCGCGCTGCTGCCTCGTTTTGTCGTCGCCGGCGCCGAGGGTGTGCGCACGCTGACCGTGACCGGCGCCGACCTCGACTGGACGCTGTCGCTCGCCATCCCGGTGGGACGTCCCGTCGGCGCCGCCGCCCGCGCCCTGATCGGCCTGACCGCTGATTTCCTGCCCTGACGGGCTGAACATCCGATTCTGTCGTAGGTCATTTCTTCGCCGACGTCCGGTCATTCGTCGGATCGGCGCATAGTTACCGCTTTCGGGTAACAGCGCGTTATGGGATTACATCTTCCGTTAACTTGCGAAGGAGAGGA
The DNA here is from genome assembly GCF_016907275.1 of Micromonospora luteifusca. Lineage (NCBI taxonomy): Bacteria > Bacillati > Actinomycetota > Actinomycetes > Micromonosporales > Micromonosporaceae > Micromonospora > Micromonospora luteifusca. The sequence goes on along the minus strand of NZ_JAFBBP010000001.1, from coordinate 344,715 downwards.
AAGCTCGTATTCATCCCATCGTGCGCGTAAGGAGCCATTGATGAAGCGCAGCGTGGCGCTCGCAGCAGCCCTCCTGGCCGGCCTGACCAGCGTCGGCTCGGCCCCCCGGCCCGCCTTCGCCGACGGCGGCGGCCCCGGGTACCACGACGACCGTGGGGGAGGTGACCACCACCACGGCGACGAGGGCGCGGTCTTCGTCCAGACCAACAAGGCCGAGGGCAACACCATCAAGGTGTACGACCGCGACGAGGACGGCCGCCTCACCAAGGCCGGCGAGTACGAGACCGGCGGGCTCGGTGGGTTCACCATCGGAGCCCCGCTCGACGCGCTGGCATCGCAGGGTTCCTTGATCTACCACCGTGGGTTGCTCTTCGCCGTCAACGCCGGCAGCAACACCGTGACGGTCTTCGAGGTCGAGGGCACCAAGCTGCACAAGCGTCAGGTCATCTGGTCCGGAGGTCTGCTGCCGGTCAGCATCGCGGCCCGTGGTGACCTCGTGTACGTCCTCAACGCCGCCGCCGAGGGCTCGGTGCAAGGGTTCGAGCTGCACAAGGGGCGCCTGTCGCGGATCGAGGACGCCAACCGGTCGTTGGGGCTGCACAACGGCAACCCGCCCGCGTTCGGGACCGCCCCGGCACAAGTCAAGATCGACCCGGACAGCGAGTTCGTGTTGGTGTCGACCAAGGCCGCGAACGTCATGTTCAGCTACGAGATCGGTCGTCACGGCGAACTGGCCCGGAACCCCGTCATCAGCGACGCGGGGAACACGCCGTTCGGCTTCACCTTCGACACCGAGGACTCCCTGCTGGTCACCGAGTCGGGTGCGAACGCGGTCAGCCGGTTCGAGCTTGAGGACGACGGCGCGCTCGACCAGATCGGGCCGTCGGTGCCCAACGGTCAGCAGGCCCCGTGCTGGATCCAGCGCGTCGGCGACTTCTTCTTCGTCGCCAACGCCGGCAGCTCCACCATCAGCTCCTACCGGGTCAACGACGACGGCAAGCTTGAGCTCGTCAAGGCCGTCGCCGCCGACACCGGCGGAGGGTCGATCGACATGACCACCAGCGACGGCTTCCTGTACGTGCAGAACGCCACCGCCGGCAACGTGCAGGGCTACGAGGTGGGCAAGGACGGCTCCCTGACTCTCGTCACCACCGTGGAGGGCCTGCCGAAGTTTGCCGACAGCTTCGGCATGGAGGGCATTGCCGCCTCCTGACAGCGTGACCCGCTGGTCCCGGTCGCTCGTCGACCGGGACCAGTGCTGCTTTGAGCTTGCGGAAGCCGAATACGCTGCGGCCATGGCACGTCGAGCGGTGGTGGCCGGCATCTCCGGGGCGATTCTGCTCGTACTGGCCTGCTCGGTCGCCATGGGGACGACAGAAGAACCCGCCGTGGCGCCGACGGTCGGAGTTGACGCAGCCGACACGGCAAAGGCGATCGACCTGCTGACGGCAGGCACGACGTTCATCGATCAGACGAGCTTCCGCCTCGATGTCGACTTCGCGAGTCAGATCACGACGCTGTCGCACACCGACAACGTCAAGAAGCGCGGCATCACCACGATGTCGATGTCCGGCCGCGTCATCGAGATCCGGATGATCGACAGTGACGTCTACCTGAAGACCGACCTGGACCTCCCGGGTGTCGGCCACGAATGGATGACCCTCGACCCGGCCCGGGTGCCCCCGGATTTCGCCCTCAGCTTCGCGCCGGGCAAGAACGACCCCGGCGGTTCGGCCCGCCTCATCAACGCGATCGTCACCGCGCGAGCGGACGGCTCTGAGATCGTCGGGACGTTCGACGTGACCCGGGTCGGCCCCGGCACCGGGATCAACTTCCGCCCCCCTCCGGGAGGCACGTTTCCCGACGGCGTACGCAGCCACCCGTTCCGCGCGACGCTGGATGCCGACGGGCGGCTGGTCGGTTTCCTGATCCCCGCCGCCAGTGGGCTGCCGAACGCGTCCCTTCGCTACAGCGACTTCGGTGCGTCCACCGGCGTCACGCGCCCGGAGGGAGCGGTCGCCGCGCCCGACGCCCTGTATCCCCAACTCGGTCTGAACGACTGACTACCGGCTCCCGGCTCGACGGAGTGCGGCGGCCATCTGCGCCGAGCTGTGGTCGGCCTCAACTCCCTCGACGAGGATCACGTCGGCGGTGAGGTGCCTCGTCCGCAGGGTTTTGATCTCCTGGTAGGCGCTGGACTGGTACCAGGAGCGGGCCCGGGTCAGGTCCGGAAATTCGATGATGACCACATCGCCCGGCCAACTGCCTTCGAGTACGTCGACGACTCCACCATGGACGATGAACCGGCCACCGAAGGGCGTGAGGGTCGACTGGATGCGCTCCAGGTATTCCAGCACGTCGGCGTGGACCGGTGCTCGGCGCAGGTGAGCGAGCGCGTACGCGGGGGCCATGAGTCTCTCCTTGCTCGCGGGAAATGAGGCCGGGGTGTCGCCTCGGAGGACATGGTCTCGGGAGCCGGCGCGCGTTGTCGATTACGTCGCAGGTAAAGGTCGCTGCTCCGATGCGGCAATTAGGGTCGGGGTGTGACGACGATGACCAGGCAGGGGCGAGGGGTCGGGGAGCTGCTGCGCGACTGGCGTCGAACTCGCGGGAAGAGTCAGCTCGACCTGTCGATCGAGGCGGGCGTGTCGGCCCGGCATCTGAGCTTCGTGGAGACCGGGCGATCCCGACCGAGTTCGGAGTTGATCCTGCGGCTGGCCGAGCAGCTCGACATGCCGCTGGGTGAGCGCAACACCGTGCTGCTCGCCGGCGGCTACGCCCCCGCCTACCCCAGCCGCCAGCTGAACGACCCGGAGTTGGCTCCCCTACGTGCCGCCGTGCGGCAGATCATCGACGGCCACAGCCCGTACCCCGCTCTGCTCGTCGACCAGCATTGGCAGCTCGTCGAGGCCAACTCTGCCGTTGCCCTGTTCACCACTGGTGCCGACCCTCACCTGCTGAACCCACCGATCAACGTGTTGCGGCTCAGCCTGCACCCCGACGGCATGGCCCCGCGCATCCGCAACCTTCCCGAGTGGCGCGCCCATCTGCTCAAACGACTGCACCAGCAGGCCGTGACAACCAACGACCCGAGCCTGTACGAGCTGCATCAGGAGCTTCGAGGCTATCCCGGCGGCAACGACGTGGCGGCGCCGATCAGCGACGACGCCGTGTCGCGTGTCGTCATCCCGTTGCGGTACCACCACGGCGACCAGGTGCTGTCTTTCGTGAGCACCACGACACTCTTCGGCACCCCGCTGGATGTCACCGTCTCCGGGCTGGCCGTCGAGGCGTTCTTCCCGGCTGACCCGGCGACCACCGCAACGCTCCGAACCCTCGCCGAGCCCACCGCCGAATTGGGCTGAACTCCTCAAGAGGGCGTCCTCAGCGGCCGCAGCCCCCCACCACACCTGGGAGTCGGAGGTGTCGGACGTTTGACAGTTGCTAAAGACATCTTTCTAAAGCACTCTCTAGTATATGACCGAAGAGGTGCCTGAGCGTTCAATCAAGCTCACCGACCCACGGACTTTGCGGGCGTACGCGCACCCGCTGCGGATGCGTCTGATCGGGCTGCTGCGCAGCGACGGCCCCATGACCGCAACTCAGGCTGCCGCCCGGCTCGACGACAACGTCCCGAACTGCTCGTTCCACCTGCGCCAGCTCGCCAAGTATGGGTTCGCCGAACGCGTTGCCGGGGCGGACGCTCGGGAACGGCCCTGGCGGGCCACCACGCGATACACGTCCTGGGACGACGACTCCGACGACCCGGTCATGAAGGCTGCCACCGATCAACTCAACAATGTGGTGCTTGCCCTCTACGTGCAATACGCGCAGGACTACCTCGCGGTCCGCGGCGACGAGCCCGTCGAATGGCGAGCCGCCGCTGGCTTCGGCGACACGCTGCTGCATGTCACCGCCGGAGAGCTACGCGAGCTCACGGAGGAGGTCGACAAACTGCTGGCCCGGTACGACGAACGCGTCGCCGACCCGGCGAGTCGCCCACCCGGGTCCCGCCCGGTAAAGATCATCCAGATGGCGGTGCCGCGTGGACCCGTAAACCCGCAGGTCCATTGAGCGGAGACAGACCGTGACGGAACCCCTCGTCCGGGCCGACTCGGCACCGCCGCGCCGGCCGCGCATCCCACCGCTACTACAGCAGAAGGCCTTCCGCCGGTACTGGTCCGCGCAGACCGTCTCGCTTTTCGGCGACCAGATCACCCTGCTCGCCGTGCCGCTGCTGGCCGTGCTCGCGCTCCGCGCGGGACCGGCCGAGATGAGTTACCTGACCGCTGCCTCGCTGCTGCCGAACCTGTTCTTCGCACTGCCGGCCGGCGCCTGGGTGGACCGGTACCCTCGCCGTCGCCAGGTCATGATCATCGCTGACCTTGGCCGGGCGGGCCTTCTGCTGGCCGTGCCGCTGCTGTGGTGGGCGGGTGCACTGAACCTGCCGCTGCTCTGCGTCGTGGCCTTCCTGATCGGGATCCTCTCGGTGTTCTTCGAGGTGGCCCACAGCAGCCTTTTCGCCGCGCTGGTTCGGCGACCGGACTACGTGGACGCCAATAGTTTGGTCAACGGCAGCAGAGCTATGTCGTACGTGGCCGGCCCGAGTATCGGTGGCGTGCTCGTGCAGGTGCTTACAGCCCCGATCGCACTGGTCGCCGACGTGCTCACCTACCTGGCGTCGGCTGTCTTCCTGATCCGGATCAGGGTCACCGAGCGTCCCGTGCAGAGCGGCCCCGGCCTGGGCATGGCCGCCGGCGCGCGGTACGTGGCCCGCTCTGCGGTGCTACGAGCGATCCTGCTCGGCACCACCACGCTCAACCTGTTCAACTACATGTTCGCCGCGCTCTTCGTGCTGTACGTGACCACCGAGCTCGATGTTGCCCCCGGCGTGCTCGGCATAATCGTCGGGGTCGGCGCGTTCGGCGGACTGCTCGGCGCAGCGGTCACCGGCCCGGTCAGTCGCCGCATCGGCATCGGCCCCGCAGTGATCCTCGGCCTTGTCGTCTTTCCAGCCCCACTGATCCTCGTGCCGCTGGCGGGGGGACCGCGGCCGCTGGTGCTCGCGCTGCTGATCACCGCCGAGTTCGTCTCTGCGCTGGGCGTCATGGTCCTCGACATCGCAGCCGGATCGGTGCAGATCGCGGCCACACCGGAGACGATGCTCGCCATGGTCTCCGGTCTCAAACGCACCGTCAACTACGGCATCCGGCCGGTCGGCGCGCTGCTCGGCGGGGTGCTCGGCACCGCGCTCGGGGTACGTCCCGCCCTTTGGATCGCCACCCTCGGTGCCCTGCTCGGGGTGTTCTGGGTCGCCTTCTCCCCGCTGCGCACCATGCGCAAGCTGCCCGAGGAGTGATTTCCTGCCATCCCGCCGAGACCTGTCGACGGTGGTCCTCGAAGCTCGCCGGAGCGCGTACCCTTCGCGCTCGGCACCCCGCTGGATGTCACCGTCTCCGGGCTGGCCGTGGAGGCGTTCTTCCCAGCTGACCCGGCGACCACCGCAACGCTCCGAACCCTCGCCGAGCCCACCGCCGGGACGGGCTGAACTCTTCGGGTGGGTGGCCTCGGGGACGCTGAAGCCGGGTCGGAGACCCGGCTTCAGCGTCCTCAGAAGGGCCAGCGGTCGTGAGATCCCGCCTCGATGAGCGGGATCATCGCGAACGCGGCGTCGGACAGACCGCCGAAGGTGTGGCGGTTCGGCGCGGTGGGCGCGTGACCGAGCCGGTAGCCGGCCAGGTTCCAGGTGTACACGGGTATCTCCGCGGGCACCGCCGCGGCGACGTTCGTCTGGCCGTGCCACTGAGCCTGCTCATCGGTGAGGATGACCACCCGGTCGTGCCCGCCGACATGCGTCCGCAACGCCTTCTCGGTGTCGGTGCCCATCCCGAAGAAATATCCACCGTCCTTGAACCGCCGCACCGCCGCGAGCACCGACTCACCCGCCAACGCCGGGAACACCCGGCTCTCATTCGAAAATGAGACCACCGTGGCCGCCCGTGCCCGGGCTGCCAGCGCCAGGCCGAACACCGTGGCGGCGTCCCAGCAGAGCAGCGTGCCGTCCTTGCTGAACGGGCTCCGCATCGAGCCGGACGTGTCGATGAGGACGAGGGTCCGACCATCCAGGGCGGGCACGTTCGACAGGGCGTGCTGCAACGCCTTCTCCAACGGGTACGCCCACCGCAGGCTCGGTGCCGCGTTGTACGCCGACAGGAAGCGCATCGGCAGCACCCGCGAGGTGGCGACCGCGCCCGGATCCGACAGCTTGGCCGCCACGGTCTCCGCGACGGTGTCGCTGACCCCTGCCTGGTCGAAGTTGCGCAGGTTACGCAGCAACGCCAGGTAGCCCATGGTCGGGATGACGGACTCCCACGCCGGGGCGTCCATCGCGTTCTGTCGCCAGCCGGCCAGGGCCTCCCACGTCATACCGGCAGCGCCCAGCGTCGCCGGATCGGTGACCGCCCGGCGCTGCTCGACCGGCATCGCCATGAGCGCGTCCCGCGCCGCCAGCATCCGCAGCGACGTCGGCAGTGGGTTGTCCCGCCGGTGTCGCCGGTCCAGCGCGTGCCGGAACAGGTCACCCTGCCGGTCGTCCTTCGCGGTGGGGTGGGTCAGATCGATGACGTCACCGAATCGCACCTGGCTGCCGACCGAGTCGTATTTGAGCAGACTCCGCTCGGTGTACAACCGGACCGCGGCGTCGGCGATGCCCCGCTTGACCGGCTTGGGCAGTGCCCGACCGTGGCGTGCCAGCCAGTAGGCCAGAGCCTCGCCCGGCTCGTCCGCACGCTGCAGCGCGGAGTTCACGACGGCCCGTGAGCCCGCGATTCCCGCGGCGACCTGGGCGCGGGCACCCTCCAGGGCCGCCACCACCGACGCCGAACGCATCATCGCGCCAGTCCGGAGCCACGGTACGAAGCGGCCGAACCAGTTGGGGTCGGCAACGGCGACGGCGGCGACCAGGTCCCGGAAACGAGCGTCCCGGGTCGTGGCGCCCTCGTAGAAGGTGTCGTCGCCGACCATGTTGGAGACGGCGAGTAGGAACAGCTCGAGGCGCGGCTCACGGGTGAAGCCGGGCGCGCCCTCTCCGGTCGTCGGCCGACGCTGGCTCTTACGCAGCTTGAGGTTGAACTTGGCCATGACGACCCCCGTCAGTCAGCCGGGAAAGCGCCACCGCACCGCACACCCGAGATCAGAATCGGCCACGGACTAGTCCGCCGTTCTGTCCGTTGAACTACCCACCCGGAGGTGTCGAGGGGATTCGAACCCCCATCTGCGGAACCCTGAAGTAACCGTTGCCTGCGCACCGGGTGTGCGGCGTGGTCGCGCTTCCCGAGATCGAACTCAACGCACCGGGAAGTGCGGTCACGACCGTAGTGGTGGCCGGCGAGCCCGGGCAACAGAGTTTGCGATCTCGTGGTCGACGAGGAGGTGGTCACGCCGCACACCCGAGATCAGAAGTGGACACGGTGTTGCGGGCTCGAACCGCAGGCCCTTACCGGGCCCTTACCAGAAGTATCCGTATCCGTCGCACCGGGTGTGCGGCGTGAGCGCATCTCCCGAGGTCGAAGCGGTAACGGCGACCGGCCCTTGCGGGCCAAGGTGACCTGGGCCGCTGGTCGACGCCACCCGAAGTGGCGGTGGGATTTGAACCCACGTCTCCCCGTTGAAAGCGGAAGTAGCCGTTGCCTGCGCACCGGGAGGTGCCCCACGACGCTAGGCCCGCAAGCCCGAGGGGGCAACCCGATTCCGTACGTGCCCGGCTGGGCTCATCGAATTGCCTGGCCGGCGCGGGGTGCGATGAATCGCCGGAGGGGCAGGGCGATGAACAGTGCGACCGTAACCAGGAGGCCGCTGACCCACACCGGGCCGAGGTCGCCGGCATCGGTCCCGAGGGTCACTGCCGCCACGAGAGCACCCTGGCGATCAGGGTGCCGCCCAACGCGAAGGAGAGCGTGCCCTGCACTGACACGAGGAACAGAAGCGCCACCGGCTGGGCAGCCAGGGTCGCCAACGCGACCCAGCCGAGCAGCAGCAAGGGGCCAAAGCTACCTAGGTCATGCGCAGGACCAGCGCGGCGGAGACCGCCAACTCACGATCGAGCACCTGGTCACGGGGGACGAACACCGTCGCCTGCCCCTCGCCGAGGACCACGTCCTCCTGTCGAGCCGTGGTGGTGCCACGGAACACGTGAACGGTCACGGTGTGGGGAAAGCCGGGTTCGTAGGGGCGCGGACCACTCCACAGCGGGTGCAGTTCACCCGCTGTCAGACCCGTCTCCTCCAGCAGTTCGCGGCGGGCCGCCTGCTCTGGCGACTCGCCGGGCTCGACGTGGCCACCCGGCAGGCTCCACTGGCCCGGCGAGGCGGCGGCGTCCTCATCACGGTGCTGTAGCAGTACCGCGCCCGACGGATCGGCGAGTAGTACGAGAGCGACGTCATAGGTGGCCATTACGAGACCGTGCCATGTCACCGCGAGGCTGTCGACGACGGCTCCGCATGGCGCACCGGATCGCGTACGCTCCGCGGATGGAGCTCGACGATCTTCCGCTTGCCGAGTTCGCGTTTCCGGGGCCGCTGCGGGACAGCCTGGTAGCCGCGATCCTCTCCGGCGCGAAGACCTCGACGTCCGCCCTGCTGATCGGGTACGAGCACGCGAACGAGCCGCTGCCCGAGGCCGGCGAACGATCTGCCGTGGTGGACTCCGCGGGCCGACGGGTCGCGGTGATCGAGCTGATCGAGGTACGCGTGTTGCGGCTCGCCGACGTCGATCTGCAACACGCCCTGGCCGAGGGCGAGGGCGATGAGTCGGTGGCGCAGTGGCGCGCAGGGCACGAGGCGTTCTGGCACAGCGCGGAGGTGCGCGCCGAGCTGGGCGACCCCGGCTTCACGGTCGACGACGACACCCTGGTGGTAACCGAGCGTTTCCGACTGGTGCACGTCGTCTGAACGGAGGTCGGGGCTCCGTCTACAGTGGACGGTGCGATCGGTCCACGCCATCGAGAAGGGTCACCTATGCTCGGCGCGTGATCCCCCCAGCACTAGAGATCCGCGGCCTGGTGAAGACCTTCGCGGCGCATCGCGCGGTGGACGACATCGATCTGACCGTCCGCTCCGGCACGTTCCACGGCATCGTGGGGCCCAACGGCGCCGGCAAGTCCACCACCATCGGGATGGCGGTCGGGCTGGTCACCCCGGACGCCGGGGAGATCCGGATCCTCGGTCACGACGCGCGGCGCGAGCGCGGCGTGACCCGCGCGTTGACCGGCGTGCTGCCCGACGGCCTCGACTTCCCGGAACGCCTCACCGGCGCCGAGCTGCTGCGCTACAGCGCTGGGCTGCGTGGGATGCCCCGGGCCGCAGCATCCGACCGCGCCGCCGAGCTGATCGAGGTGCTCGGTCTGACCAAGGGCGCGGGCACCCCACTCGCGGATTGCTCCACCGGCACCCGCAAGAAGCTCGGCCTCGCGCAGGCGCTGCTGCACGCGCCCCGGCTGCTGGTGCTCGACGAGCCGTTCGAGGCGGTCGATCCGGTCTCCTCGGCCACCATCCGCCGGGTGCTGCGCCGGTTCGTGGCTGGTGGCGGCACCTGCGTGCTGTCCACCCACTCGATGCTGCTGGTCGAGCAGATGTGCGACGAGGTCACGGTGATCCATCAGGGTCGGGTGGTCGCCGCCGGGACGGTCGCCGAGGTCGCCGCCGGCAGCAACCTGGAGGACCGGTTCGTCGAGCTGGTCGGCGCCGACGCCTCCGGCAGCGCCGGCCTGGACTGGCTGACCGGGCCCCGATGAGCGCGGATCGTCTCGCCCTCGGCCCGCTTGCCGGCACCCTCGGCAAAGTCGCGGTGCCGGCCCGGATGCGCACGACCATGCTGCGTCGCTCGCTGCGCGAGCATCCGGGGCCCGCGGTGGCCGGCCTGGCCGGTCTGCTCGCCGCCGCCTGGTTGATCCGGTACGCGCTCCGCGGCGACCAGCACACCCTCGCCCTGCTGGTCGGGGCGTGGGTTCTCGGCTGGATCGTGTTGCCGTTGCTGCTCGGCGGCGGGCGCGGCCGGGTCCACCCGGCCCACCTGCGGTTGGAGCCGATCGGCGGTTTCCCGGCTGCGATCGGTCTGCTCGCCGCGTCGGCGATCGGCATCGGCCCGGCCGTCTCGCTGGTGGCGCTCGCCGCGCTGCCGGTGCACGCCGCTCGGCACGGCCTGGTCGCGGTCCTCGTCACCGCCTGCGGCGCGGTGCTGCTCTGGCTGCTCGGGTTGATCGGCTCGGCGATCGCGCTGGAGGTCGTCGGCCACGCCGGTGGGCCGGTTGGGGCGCTGCTCACCGGCATCTTCACCGGCACCGCGATGGGTGTCGCCGGGTCGCTCTGGGCGGTCTTCCCCTGGGTGTCGGTCCTGCTGGTCAGAGCGCCGGACGAGGTGGTCCGGGCGATGGCGTACGTGCCGAGCGGGTGGCCGATCTCCGCCGTGACCGGGTCACCCGAGCGCGGGGTGCGGGTGATGGCGACCCTGGCCGGCATCGTGGTGCTCTGCGCTGCCGCGTACATCGTGCTCGTCCGAAGGGTGATCACGGCCGGCGTGCCGTTCCGACCGCGCCGGACCACCGCGGTCCCGCTCTCCCGCCGCGCCGACCGTGAGTCGGCCGCGCTGCGCCGGGCCGGGGTCGCCGCACCGGCCGGAGCCGGGCGTGGGTGGGGCGGATGGTTGTCGCCCGCGACGCGGGCGGTTGTCGCCCGCGAGATGCGTGCCTGGATGCGGCATCCGTTGCGGCTTCAGTATCTGGCGTTCGCGGTGGTGTATGGCGCTCTGCTCGCCGGACTGCCGCTCCTGTCCGACGTGGACCTCCTGCTGCCGTGGGCCGGGCCGCTCGCCGTGCTCGGCGCGGCGGCGATGTCGGCCGGGCTGATCGGCCTGGACGGCACCGCGTTGTGGCTGCCGCTCACCACGCCGGGCGGCGAACGGGCCGAGGTCCGCGGGCGGGCCTTGACCTGGCTGGTTCTCGTCACCCCGATCGGGGTGCTGCTCAGCGTCGCCGGGGTCATCCTCGCACCCGATGTCGACCCGCTGGCCGCACTCTCCACCCTGCCGGCTCTGCTCGGCGCGGGCGCCTCGGTGCCGGTGTGGGTGTCGCTGCTGCGGGTGCGCCCGGCTGTCGACCCGCGGCATCCCACCTCGGCCGACAACCCGACCGACATCGTCAACGTGCTGGTCGCCACCGGGGGTGGGCTGCTCGCCGCCGCGCCGGTGCTCGCGCTGCTGGTCTGGGGCCCGCCGGGGGTGGCGCCGCTGCTGCCGCTGGTCGGGCTGCTGTGCGGTGCGGCGGCCTGGTGGGGTGGCAGTTGGCTCGCCGACGACCGCCTCGCCCAGCGCGGGACCGAGGTGCTCGCCGCGGCCGGGCAGCGGAGCCGGCCCCCGGAGACGGTGATCCCGTTGAAAATGGATGCGGAGTGGTACCGGGAGAATCGGGCGACCGCGTGGGCGCTGGGGTTGCTGACGGTGGGGTGGATCCCGGTGATCCCGCAGGGAGTGATGGCGCTGGCCTTCGGGCTCGACAGTGGTTGGATCGTGGCGGGGCACCTGGAGGGTGGCGCCCGCACCGCCGTGGGGTTGGGAATGGTCGCTCTGGGCGTCGCGATGCTGCTCGCCGGCCTGGTGTTGTGGGATCGCCGACCGCAGCCAGGCGGTTCTCCGCGCGCCCGACCTGTTCCTGGGAAGACGGGTTAGGTGTACTGCCCACGGGGTCGCGGACCGCGACTCGGCCGCGCATGATCATGGGCATGACACGAAGGACGACGATCGCGGTGTGTTGCGCCGTTGCACTGTCGCTGGCTGGGTGCAGTGCGGGCGCCAGCCCTTCGGCGGCTGCGCCCGCTGCGTCTCCGCCTGGCCCTGAACCTTCTCGGACGGTTTCCCCGACGGCAACTCCGACGCCCTCTGACGGCTTGTTGGACAAACGGGTGCTGGCGTTGCTGCTGGGCCAGCAGGATCTGGATGGTGACTGGAAGCTCTTCGGGCGGGGCGATCTACCGCGAGAGCCGCAAACCAGTGACCCGACCTGCACCAGCGTGCAGCGTGATCTCTACAGCGGGGAAAACGCCAGCCTGCAGGGCTCCCTCCGTTGGCGGCAGGCCGGCCCCGGCACCAGCCGGGCATTCGTCCAGGTTGTCAAATTGCATCCGGGGCAGGGTGCTGCGGCCGAGGTTGCCCGCGTCCGCGCGGGTGTCAAGCGGTGTCGGTCCTGGGGCGAGGAGAGAGGGCTCGCGCCCGGCTACCTGTTCAACCTGTCGATGCAGTTGGCCACGGCTCCCCGAGTGGGTGACGAGGCGGTGGCCTGGCGCTACACCAGTAGGACCGGCCCGGCCGCCCCGCCTTTCCGGGCGTACAACGTGCTGTTCAGGGTGGGAAGCGTTACGTCCCTGATCGACTATTCGCCCGGCGCGGAGACGTCAGACGCGACAGCGGAGAAGGAATTGCACAAGCTGGTCGCCTTGGCGGCGGCAAGGATGGCCGAGGCGATCTGAGCGAGAGCCGGCCCGATCTCGGCGTCGTGGCTGGCCTTCGTAACCCACCTTCTCCGGCTCGCTGGTCTTCGTCATACACCATGCCTTCCCCGGCTTGCGCGAAAAGGCCGAGGAAGGCATTTCTCTTGTGATCTCGCTGCGACCGGGCTGGCACCTCGTCTAATGTCAGGCTGTTCACATTTGGCGGGATTAGTCGGAAAGGTGCGGCCATGGGGGTGCGCAGCTGGATCGAGGGCTGGCCGGTCTACCGCCAGCTCACCGGCACCGACCCGCTCGGGCGGGGTACCGCGGCCATGTCCGCCGGATCCCGTGCGCTCACTGCCCGTACCGAGGACGCCGACAGCATGGCCCGTTCGGTGTGCCCGTACTGCGCGGTGGGTTGTGGCCAGCGGGTGTACGTCAAGGACGGGCAGGTCAGTCAGATCGAGGGCGACCCGGACAGCCCGATCTCGCGGGGTCGGCTGTGTCCGAAGGGCGCGGCGAGCAAGAGTCTGGTGACGAGTCCGCTGCGGCAGACGAAGGTCCGCTACCGCCGGCCGTACAGCACCGAGTGGGAGGACCTCGACCTCGACACGGCGATGAACATGATCGCCGATCGGGTCCTGGCCGCCCGGGACGAGACCTGGGAGGACGCCGACGACGAGGGTCGGCCGCTCAACCGGACGCTGGGTCTGTCCAGCCTGGGTGGGGCGACGCTGGACAACGAGGAGAACTACCTCATCAAGAAGTTGTTCACCGCGATGGGGGCACTCCAGATCGAGAACCAGGCCCGTATTTGACACTCCGCCACCGTCCCCGGTCTGGGGACCAGCTTCGGTCGTGGCGGTGCCACCCAGTTCCAGCAGGACCTGTCGAACTCGGACGTCATCGTCATCCAGGGTTCCAACATGGCCGAAGCACACCCGGTGGGCTTCCAGTGGGTCATGGAGGCCAAGCGCCGTGGCGCGAAGGTCTTTCACGTCGACCCACGGTTCACCCGGACCAGCGCCCTGGCCGACTCGTACCTGCCGATCCGGGCGGGCACGGACATCGCGCTGCTCGGCGGGGTGATCCGCTACATCCTCGACAACGAGTTGGACTTCCGGGAGTACGTGGTCCACTACACCAACGCGGCGACGATCGTGACTGACGAGTACGTCGACACCGAGGATCTGCACGGTCTCTTCTCCGGTTTCCGCGAGGAGACCGCCAGCTATGACCAGGCGAGCTGGCGCTACCAGGGCCACGGGCAGAACCAGACGACCCGCGACACCGAGACCCAGCGGGAGACCGCGGCCGGGCTGGAGAACGAGTCGCACGGTGCCCCGGTCGGTGGCGAGACCGAACGCGACGAGACGTTGCAGCACCCGCGCTGCGTCTACCAGATCCTCAAGCGGCACTACGCCCGCTACACGCCCGAGATGGTGGAACAGGTCTGTGGGATCCCGCAGGACAAGTTCCTCGAACTGGCGCAGGCCTGGACGGAGAACTCCGGCCGGGAACGCACCGGAATGCTCGTCTACTCGGTCGGCTGGACGCAGCACAGCGTCGGTGTGCAGTACATCCGCACCGGTGCGATCATCCAGCTGTTGCTGGGCAACATGGGCCGCCCCGGCGGCGGGGTCATGGCCCTGCGCGGGCACGCCAGCATCCAGGGCTCGACCGACATTCCGACGCTGTTCAACCTGCTGCCCGGCTACCTGCCGATGCCGCACCACGCCAACCACCCGAGCTTCGACGAGTGGGTGGACAGCATCCGGCACCCGGGCCAGAAGGGCTTCTGGGGCAACGCCCGCACCTACGGCGTCAACCTGCTCAAGGCGTACTGGGGCGACGCCGCCACCGCCGACAACGACTACTGCTACGGCTACATGCCTCGGATGACCGGTGATCACGGCACCTACCAACAGGTGCTCGACATGATCGACGGCAAGATCAAGGGGTACTTCCTGCTGGGCCAGAACCCGGCGGTCGGGTCGGCCCACGGCCGGGCGCAACGGCTCGGCATGGCCAACCTCGACTGGCTGGTGGTCCGGGACCTGTTCGAGATCGAGAGCGCCACGTTCTGGAAGAACGCGCCGGAGATCGAGACCGGCGAGATCGTGACGCGGGAGTGCCGCACGGAGGTGTTCTTCCTGCCCGCCGCCTCGCACGTGGAGAAGGAGGGCACGTTCACCCAGACGCAGCGTCTGTTGCAGTGGCGGGAGAAGGCCGTCGAGCCGCCAGGCGACGCCCGCTCCGAGCTGTGGTTCTTCTACCACCTCGGCCGCATCGTCCGGGAACGGCTGGCGACATCGACGAAACCGCGCGACCGGGCGCTGCTCGACCTGACCTGGGACTACCCCACGCACGGTCCGAACGCGGAGCCGAGCGCCGAGTCGGTGCTGCTGGAGATCAACGGATACGACGTGGCGACCGGCCGCCCACTGTCCTCGTTCACCGAGATGAAGGACGACGGCTCCACCCTCGGCGGGTGCTGGATCTACACCGGGGTGTACGCGGACGGGGTGAACCAGGCAGCCCGCCGCAAACCCGGCGCGGAGCAGTCCCTGACGGCCCTGGAATGGGGCTGGGCCTGGCCGGCGAACCGGCGCATCCTCTACAACCGTGCCTCCGCCGACCCGGACGGCAACCCGTGGAGTGAGCGAAAGAAGTACGTCTGGTGGGACGAGGAGAAGGCCGAGTGGACCGGCTACGACGTGCCGGACTTCGAGAAGAAGAAGGCACCGTCCTACCGGCCGGCTCACGGCGCCTCGGGCGTGCCGGGCATCGCCGGCGACGACCCGTTCATCCTGCAGGGTGACGGCAAGGGCTGGCTCTACGCGCCCACCGGTGTGCTCGACGGGCCGATGCCCACCCACTACGAACCGGTCGAGTCGCCGGTGCGCAACCCGCTCTACCGGCAGCAGGCCAACCCGACCCGCAAGGTCTACACCCACCCGATCAACACGCTCAACCCGAGCCCGCCGCAGCGGCACAGCGACGTCTTCCCGTACGTGTTCACGGTCAGCCGGCTCACCGAGCATCACACCGCCGGTGCGATGAGCCGTACCGTCTCGCCGCTGGCCGAGTTGCAACCGGAGATGTTCGTCGAGGTGTCGCCGGAGTTGGCGGTCGAACGCGGTCTCGACCACCTGGGCTGGGCGCACCTGGTCACCGCCCGGGCGGCCATCGAGGCGAAGGTCCTGGTGACCGACCGGCTCACCCCGCTGCGGGTCGACAACCGGATCATCCACCAGCTCTGGTTGCCCTACCACTTCGGTTTCGAGGGCCTGGTGACCGGCGACTCGGCCAACGACCTGTTCGGCATCACCCTCGACCCGAACGTGCTGATCCAGGAGAGCAAGGTCGGCACCTGCGACATCCGACCCGGCCGACGCCCGAGAGGACCCGAGCTGTTGGAACTCGTCGTCGACTACCGGCGAAGGTCGGGAAACCTGAGCCACCGCTATCCACCGCAGGTCACGACTGACGTCGCCGACAGCAGCAGCGACCGGGAGGCCTGACCATGCCCCATGCCAACGCCCTCTACGGGCCGCTCGACCCGGCGCCCGACGCCGGCTACGAGGACGCCCCGCCACGGATGGGCTTCTTCACCGACACCAGCGTCTGCATCGGCTGTAAGGCATGTGAGGTCGCCTGCAAGGAGTGGAACGGCGTCCCGCAGAGCGGGCTCGACCTGCTGGGCATGTCGTACGACAACACCGGGGCGCTGACCGCGAACTCGTGGCGGCACGTCGCGTTCGTGGAGCAGCCTCGGGCGCTCGGTCGGGTGACCCCGGCGTTCGAGCAGGACCCTTCCGGGCCGGCGATCAGCCCGGAAACCGCGGCGCTGGGCGCCCTGACCAGCGCCGACACCGGGACGGACCCGGGTCTTCCGACCGGCTCGCCGGCCGCGGCGGCCCGGATGTCGGGTGGGCCGGAGTTTCTGGGGATGCCGGGCGCGCAACCGCCGGGGCGGGGGAGCGGCGCGGAGGCTCGCACGGATTTCCGCTGGTTGATGATGTCGGACGTCTGCAAGCACTGCACACATGCGGCCTGCCTGGACGTGTGCCCGACCGGGTCGTTGTTCCGGACGGAGTTCGGCACGGTGGTGGTGCAGGAGGACATCTGCAACGGCTGCGGTTACTGCATTTCGGCGTGCCCCTATGGGGTCATCGACCAGCGCAAGGATGATGGTCGGGCGTGGAAGTGCACGCTCTGCTACGACCGGTTGGGTGCGGGGCAGACGCCGGCGTGTGCGCAGGCGTGCCCGACCGAGTCGATTCAGTACGGCCGCCTCGACGAGTTGCGGGAGCGGGCTGACGCCCGGGTGGCGACCCTGCACGAGCGGGGCGTCCCCGAGGCACGGTTGTACGGGCATGACCCGCACGACGGCGTCGGCGGTGACGGTGCGTTCTTCCTGCTGCTGGACGAGCCCGAGGTGTACGGGTTGCCCCCCGATCCGGTCGTGACGACCCGGGACCTGCCGGCCATGTGGAAACGTGCCGGCCTCGCCGCCCTCACCATGACAGCGGCCACGGTGTTCGCGTTCCTCGGCAGGCGGCCATGACCGACATGCCACCGAACGAGCCGGTCGGCGCCCGGTTCCGCGACTTCCAGGCCCGCCTCGACCAGCCCGACGGGCAGCGCAAGCGCCACCGGGGTCGCGGTCACGATGGCGAGCAACTCGCCGTGCCGGCGGCCGACTTCGCCTCCTACTACGGCCGGCCGGTCCTCAAACCGCCGGTGTGGAAGTACGACATCGCCGGTTACCTGTTCACCGGCGGCCTGGCCGCCGGAGGCTCGCTGATCGGCGCGGGCGCCCAGCTGACCGGGCGGCCCGGCCTGCGACAGGTGGGGCGGTGGACCGCCCTGGGTGGTGTCGCCGCGAGCGCGTTCCTGCTGGTGCACGACCTCGGGCGGCCGGACCGTTTCCACCACATGCTCCGGGTCGCCAAGCTGACCTCGCCGATGTCGGTCGGCACCTGGATCCTCACCGTCTTCGGGCCTCTCGCCGGTGTCGCGGCGGTCGCCGAGATCGCGCCGCGACTTCCGCAGCACGGGGTGCTGGGTCTCGCCCGCCGGCTGGCGCCGCCGGTCGGTGACGTCGCCGCGCTGGCCGCCGCGGCCACCGCCCCGGCGCTGGCCACCTACACCGGGGTGCTGCTCGCCGACACCGCCGTGCCGGCGTGGCACGACGGGTACCCCTCGCTGCCGTTCGTCTTCGCCGGCAGCGCGCTCGCCGCCGCGTCCGGGATCGGACTGATCGCGGCGCCCGCCGCGGAGACCGCCCCGCTGCGGCGACTCGTCCTCGCTGCCGCGACCACCGAACTGGTCGGCGGTCGCCAGCTGGAGCGGATGGGCCTGACCGGTGAGCCCTACGGGCACGGGCGCAGCGGCCGACTGATCCGGGCGGGCCGCGTGCTGCTCGGCGTGGGCACCGTTGGCGCGTTGCTCAGCCGACGGAACCGGATCCTGTCCGCGGTCTCCGGCGCCGCTCTCGTCGCATCGTCGATCGCCACCCGCTTCGGTGTCTTCGAGGCAGGCCGGGTGTCGGCGCGCGACCCGAAGTACACGGTCGTGCCGCAACGGGAGCGGCGCGACCGCAGGGAGGGCCGGTCGCCGGCCGAGAAGGGGACGTAGCCCGACCAGGAGGCGCCAGCCAGTGAGCCAGCAGACGGGGGACTCAGCTCATGGCACACACCGCAACTGATTCAGGAAGACCCACACCGACGCGGGGCCGGTGGAGTCTCGTCGTCGCCGCAGTGCTCGTGCAACTCGCGCTCGGCGCGGTGTACGCGTGGAGTGTGTTCAACAAGCCGTTGCAGGATGAGTTCGGCTGGGCCAAGTGGGAGGCCGTGCTGCCGTTCGAGGTGGCGATCGGCACGATCTTCATCGGCAGCCTGATCGGCGGCCGGATCCAGGACCGGCGCGGACCACGACCGGTCGCGCTGGGCGGCGGCGTGCTCTACGCGGTCGGCAACATGCTGGCCTCGCTCACGTCGTCGAAGGACGACCTCTGGTTGCTGGTACTCACGTACGGCGTGCTGGGGGGAATTGGCCTGGGGGCCGCGTACATCACGCCGATCGCGATGCTCGCCAAGTGGTTCCCGGACCAGCGTGGCCTGATCACCGGGATCGCGGTCGCCGGCTTCGGCTTCGGCGCGGTGATCGTCGCGCCGGTGGCGAAGCGGCTGCTCAACGGCACCGACGACCCGACGCATGTGTTCTTCCCGCTGGGCGTCGGGTATCTGATCGCGATCCTCCTCGGGGCCTCGTTCTTCCGTAACCCGCCGGCCGGATACCAGGTGCCCGGGTTCACCCCGAAGACCGTCGGTCGGGCCCTCGCGGGCACCCGGGTCTACACGCTGCGCGAGGCCCTGCGCACCCGGCAGTGGTACATGCTCACCGGCATCCTCACGCTCAACGTCGCCTGCGGCATCGCGTTCATCTCCCAGGCGTCGGACGCCACCCAGGTCATCGCCGGGGCGAGCGCGGCGACGGCGGCGACCCTGGTCGGCGTCCTCGGCCTGTTCAACGGCGCCGGACGGGTGGCCTGGGCGTGGTTGTCCGACCGCATCGGGCGGATGCAGGCGTTCATCGGGATGCTGCTGCTCCAAGCGATCTGCTTCTTCATCCTGCCGCACGCCGCGTCGTTCGCGCTCTTCGCGGTCCTCGCCGCACTGATCTACCTCGCGTACGGCGGCGGCTTCGGCACGATGCCCGCCACCGCGGCCGACTACTTCGGCACCCCGAACGGCGGTGCCATCTACGGGGCGATGATCGTGGCCTGGAGCATCGGCGGAGTGGTCGGTCCGCTGGTCACGTCCCTGCTCTACGAGGCGAGCGGCAAGAGCTACACGGTGCCGTTCACGGTCATCGCGATCGTCGCCCTCGTCGCCCTCATCCTGCCGCCGATCACCCGGATGCCGTCCGAGCCGGGACGGCCCCAGTCGGAGGGCGGTGGCACCGGCCGCTGAACCGTCTCATCAGAACGGCGTGGGGTGTGCCGAAAGCCGGCACACCCCACGCCGTCGAATGGACTACTAGCCGCGGGAGAACCCGCCCTTGGGCGCGATGAGTTCGAGGTTCGTTCCGTCCGGGTCGTTGAAGTACGCGACCTCGGTGCCGACGGCATCCGGCGGGTTCACCTCGCCGGCCGCGAAGGTGTACGGCTGCCCGAGGAACTCGAAGCCGCCCTCGCGCATCCGGTCGAAGACCGAGCGCACGTCGTCCACCTGGAAGCACAGGTGCATCGAGCCGGGCCGGTTGGCGGCCACCTGTGCGACGTCACCGACCGGCTCCTGGAACTGGATCAGGTCGATCCCGAGGTTGTCGAGGTTGAAGGTGGCGTAGCGCAGCTTCGTCGTTGGCAGACCCTGTGACTGCGCGAAGCCGGCGCCGTGCATGCTCTCGTCCCGTACGACCGGTTCCGCGCCGAGCAGGGCCTGATAGAACGCGACCGAGCGGTCGAGGTCACTCACCGCGATCCCGACGTGCGCGGCCGCCTTGAGGCCGATGGACACGGTCGAGGGGTGGGGGAATGCCATCCTGACTCTCCTTACCAGCGTTCTTCGTCGCTTGTTTCGTTGCTGATCTTGAGGTCCTACCCACCGTGGGATCAGTTCATGCGACGAAGCTGTCAGGCTCGTTCGACCCGGGCCTGCTGGTGATCTGTCAGCCGGAGCCCGACACCTCGAACGACGTCGATGGCGGCCCCGGTGCCGAGGGCGTGCAGCTTGCGGCGCAGCCGCTTCACCAGCGACTGCACGTCCGCCTTGCGTTCGCGCCCCTCGTCACCCCAGACCGACCGGTGCAGCTCCGCGTAGCTCCAGACCCGGACCGGCTCGGAGATCAGGCAGGTCAGCAGGTCGTGTTCCAGTCGGGTGAGGTCGATCTCGCGGCCCCCGCAGCGGGCGCTGGACCGGGCTGAGTCGATCACCAGGGCGGCGACGGGCGCGGGCTCGGACGGGGCGGCGGCCACCTGCTGCGGCGCCGCGATCAGTCGGCGCAGCTCGTCGAGATCGGCCACCAGCAGCAGTGGTGCGATGCCGTCGAGGCGCTCCGCGAGCCGGATGCGCTCGGCCGGCGACGGGGTCACCGCGATCAGCAGCGGGAACGGCTCGTCCGCCGGAACACCCCTGTCCACCGTCGCCTCGTCGTCCTCGGCCACCGCACCGCCCGGGATCGATGGGCATCCCTGCCCAGCTCTCGTCATGGTCCTGACAATGATTGGCAAGCGCGCCGCCAGCATGGCAACTCTTAGCGACAAGTTGCTCACGGCAAGTTCTTGATCGTCCGTTCTTCTCGATCATAGTGTCCACTCGGGCAACCGGCGTGACCCGCGCGGTGCATGGGGAGGCATGGAGGGTTCGATCGCTCGGTACGCCGAGACGAATCTCCCGCACCCTCACCATGGCCCATCTACACCCCTGGGTCGTTCTGAGGGAGGCAGCACCAATGTTCAGACGTCCACAATGGCGGCGCACAGCCAGATCACTGGTGAGCGCCGGGGCGGCGACGATCCTCGCCGCGACATGCTTGGCCACCATCAGCACAGGCGCGCAGGCCGCGCCCAGCGGCGAGATGGGGGCGGGCGCCCCGACGGGGGACAAGATCCGACCGGAGCTTGCCAAGCAGCTCCAGGCCAAGAGTGAAGGGGACTTCTGGATCCGGTTCAAGGACCGGGCCGACCTGAGCAAGGCCAGCTCCATCAAGGACTGGTCGAAGCGCGGTACGGCGGTCGCGGACGAGCTGCGCAAGACCGCCGCGGCGAGTCAGGGCAAGATCAAGGCCGAGCTCGACGGCTCGGGTGCGAAGTACCAGACCTTCTGGGCCACCAACGCGATCAAGGTGAGCAGTGGCTCGCTGTCGATGGCGCAGAAGTTCGCCGGGCACGCCGAGGTCGAGGGCCTCTACGCGCCGGTTGCCTACAAGGTGCCCGAGACCACCAAGGGCACCGACGAGAAGACCGTGAACTCCCTCGAGTGGGGCATCGCCAACATCAACGCCGACGACGTCTGGTCCCAGTACGGCGTCAAGGGCGAGGGCATCACCATCGCGAACATCGACACCGGGGTCCAGTTCGACCACCCGGCGCTGGTGAACTCCTACCGGGGCAACAAGGGCGACGGGACGTTCGACCACAACTACAACTGGTTCAACGCCGCCGGCACCTGCGCGGCCGCGCCCTGTGACAACGATGGCCACGGTACGCACACGATGGGCACCATGGCCGGCTCCGACGGCGCGAACCAGATCGGTGTCGCCCCCGGGGTCAAGTGGATCGCGGCGAACGGTTGCTGCCCCAGCGATGCCGCTCTGGTCGAGTCCGGTCAGTGGATGCTCGAGCCGCTGGACCTCAACGGCCAGAACGCGGACGCGAGCAAGCGACCAAACATCATCAACAACTCGTGGGGCACCCAGAACCCGTCCAACGAGCCGTTCATGGAGGACGTGACGCTGGCCTGGGCCGCGTCCGGAATCTTCGGGGCCTGGTCCAACGGCAACAGCGGGCCGGCATGTCAGACCAGTGGTTCGCCGGGCAGCCTCGCCAGCAACTACTCGACCGGCGCGTACGACATCAACAACAACATCGCCAGCTTCTCCGCCCGGGGCCCCGGGCAGAACGGCGAGATCAAGCCCAACATCTCGGCACCGGGCCTGAACATCCGGTCGAGCATCCCGGGCAACGCCTACGGCAGCATCAGCGGCACCTCGATGGCGGCACCGCACCTCGCGGGCGCGATCGCGTTGCTGTACTCGGCGGCTCCGTCGCTGATCGGTGACATCAACGCGACCCGTGCGCTGCTCAACGGCGCCGCGGTCGACAAGGCCGACGACCAGTGCGGTGGCACCGCGGCCGACAACAACGTCTACGGCGAAGGTCTCCTGGACGCCCTCGCGCTGCTCAACGCCGCCCCGACCGGCGACATCGGCACCCTGGCCGGCACGGTCACCGACGCGGCCACCGGCGCCGCGATCGCCGGCGCGACCCTGACGCTCACCGGCCCGGCCGCGCGTGAGCTGACCACCGGTGCCGACGGCAAGTTCTCGACCCAGCTCCCCACCGGCGACTACCAGGTCGCCGTGGCGGCGTTCGGCTACGGCACCACCACGAAGCCGGCGACGGTTGCCAAGGGTGCGACCACGACACTCAACGTCGCGCTGGTACCGGTGCCAAGTGTCAACGTCACCGGAGCGGTCACCGATGGCTCCGGCCACGGCTGGCCGTTGTACGCGAAGGTGACCGTGACGGGCGTGTCCGGCGTCTACGACTACACCACGCCGACGAACGGCCGCTACAGCATCAAGCTGCCCGCCGGGCAGACCTACACCCTGAAGTACGAGTCGCAGTACCCGGGTTACCAGACCGTCACCAAGGAGGTCGTGGTCGGCTCGGGCAACGCCACCGCCAACGTCGCCGTGCCGGTGAACACCAACACCTGCACCACCGCGCCCGGATACACGTTCGGCTCCGACGGTGAGTACGAGACGTTCGACGGCACGACCACGCCGGCCGGCTGGACGGTCGTGGACAACGCGGGCAGCGGTTCGGTCTGGAAGTTCACCGACGACGGCAACCGGGGCAACCTGACCGGCGCCAACGGCAACTTCGCGATGATCGACAGCGACGCCTACGGTGCGGGCAAGAGCCAGGACACCTCCCTGGTCAGCCCGGTGGTCAACCTGACCAGCGTCACGGCGCCGGTCATCCGGTTCAACCAGGACTTCAACCAACTGGCTGACGACACCGCCGACGTCGACCTGAGCATCGACGGCGGTGCCACCTGGACCAACGTGCTCCGCCAGGAGACGGACGTCCGGGGCCCGAAGGTGACCGAGATCCCGATCCCGCAGGCGGCCGGTAAGGCGCAGGTGCAGGTCCGGTTCCACTACTACGACGCCTCGTACGAGTGGTGGTGGGAGGTCGACAGCGTCCTGATCGGCAGCCAGATCACCTGCGTTCCGGTCGACGGCGGTCTGGTCGTCGGCAACGTCCGCGACAAGAACGACAACAGCTACGTCAACGGCGCGACCGTCACCAGCAAGGACCGGCCCGCCGAGAAGGCCGTCACCGTGGCGACCCCCGACGACGCGGAGCTGGCCGACGGCTTCTACTGGATCTACTCGACGCTGACCGGCACGCACCCGTTCACCGCGACCGCCGGCAACTACGTCAGCCAGTCCAAGCAGGTCGACGTCGAGGCCGACTGGGCGACCGCCGCGAACTTCCAGCTCGCGGCCGGTCGGCTGTCGGTGACTCCGACGCAGCTGAGCGCGACGCTGCAGATGCCCAGCGGCAAGGCCAGCAAGACGTTCACGGTGACCAACACCGGCGGCGCGCCGGTCGAGGTCAAGTTCGGAGAGCGTGACAACGGGTTCGAGATCCTCCGGGCCGACGGTTCCACGGTCACCAGGCAGCAGGTGCTCGGGGCCACCGGCGCACCGGAGCAGCGGCTCAACGTCCCGACGTCGTTCGCCGCCAAGGCGTCCGGCAAGGCCAAGACCGCAACCGCTGCGGTCGGCCCGCAGGCGGCGCCGTGGACCAACATCGCCAACTACCCGTCCACCATCATGGACAACCGGGTGGTGAACCTGGACGGCAAGGTGTACTCGCTCGGTGGTGGCGACGGTAGCGCCTCCACCACCAAGAACTACGCCTACGACCCGGCCGCGCAGACCTGGACGGCGATCGCCGACCTTCCCGGCGCCCGCAACGCCCTGACGGTGGGCGTCATCGGCGGGAAGATCATCGCCACCGGTGGCTGGGGCGACGCCGGCCCGGACTCGGCCACCTGGTCGTACGACCCGGGAGCCAACACCTGGACGGAGCTGGCCGACAACCCGGCACCGCGCGCCGCGGCCGGTCAGGCCGTCGTCGACGGCAAGCTGTACGCGATCGGTGGCTGCACCACCGCGGACTGTCTGCCGATGTCGAACAGCGTCGTCCGGTTCGACCCGGGCAGCAACACCTGGGAGACGATGGCCAACTACCCGAAGTCGGTGGCCTTCGCCTCCTGCGGCGGGATCGACGGCATGGTCTACTGCACCGGCGGCAACGACGGCGCCGCAGCGCAGAAGTCCAGCTACGCCTTCGACCCGGGTGCCAACACGTGGACCGCCATCGCCGACGCGCCGACCGACAACTGGGCCAGCTCGTACGCTGTTGCCAGCGGCAAGCTCCTCGTCGTCGGTGGTTCGCAGGGTGGGGCCATCAGCAACGCCGGCTTCGCCTTCGACCCGGCCGCCGGTTCGTGGTCCAACCTGCCAAACGCCAACACGGCGCGTTACCGCGGCGGGGCGGCGTGCGGCTTCTACAAGGTCGGCGGTTCGTCCGGCAGCTTCAACGCGGCTCCGGAGAGCGAGGCGCTCCCGGGCTTCGAGGGTTGCGCCGAGTCTGCGGCCGACGTCAGCTGGATGACCATCGACAAGTCGGCGGTCACCCTCGCACCGGGTGCGAAGGTCACGGTCACCGTCGGAATGACGGCGAACGTGGACCAGCCGGGCACCTACTCCGGCTCGGTCGGGATCTCGGAGAACACGCCGTACTCGGTGGCGCCGGTCGCGGTGACCATGACCGCGAACCCCCCGAAGACGTGGGGCAAGCTCATGGGTACGGTCACCGGCACCAGTTGCCAGGGTGCGACCTCGCCGCTCACCGGCGCGGTCGTCCAGGTCGACTCGTGGGCGTCGTCGTGGACCTTCGCCACGGACGCCGAGGGCGAGTACGCCTACTGGATGGACCGCCGCAACAACCCGCTCACGATGATCGTCGCCAAGGACGGCTGGAAGCCGCAGACCCGTCAGACGAAAATCGCCACCGCCACTCCGACGGTGGAGAACTTCGGGTTGGCGCCTATCCGGTGCTGACGCCTGAGCGGTAGCGAAGAAATCCGGCCCGCCTGGTCTCAGACCAGGCGGGCCGGACCATGTGCGGCAAATCAGACGGGGGCGAGCCGAAAGCCGACCCCGCGTACCGAGTGGATCGTCGCCGCGGCGTTCAGCCGGGCGAGCTTGCCGCGCACCCGCCGGATCACCGAGTGGATGTCGGAGCCGCGGCCGAGGTGCCGGTTGCCCCAGACCTCGAGGTGCAGGCGCTCGTAGGTCCAGATCTGCCCGGGAGCGTGCACCATGCAGAGCAGGACGTCGTGTTCCAACCGGGTCAGGTCGATCTCCTGGTCGCGCCACCGCAGCACCCGACGGTCGGAGTCGACGGTCAGGTCGGGTGGCGGCGGCTGTGGGCTGGGCGTCACCTCGGCGACCATGGTGCTGGTCGGGGGAGTCGCGGCAGGAGGCGCCTCGACCACCCCGAGGAACTCTCGTGCCTGGTCGACGTTCGAGACGATCAGGAAGGCGTCGCTCCCGCCGAGCAAACGGGCCAGATGTCGGCGTTCGGCCGGTGACGACGCGATGCCGATGACCACACTGGCGACTGGAATACCCTGCATCCCCCGACCCCTTCCGGTTCCCCAAATCACTCCGGATGGATTTCTCGCACCGCCGACCGAAACATCGATCGGCGTCCTGACCCTAGTGGCGGCTGATCTCGGCTGGGTAAAACATGGTTGCATGTAAGCACATGAATTCATTCACGCCGCAGGTCATCCGACTGGCGTCCGGTTTTCCGGAAGCAGTTGTGACAGAACCAAGACAATTCGTGTACGGCGTACGGACGTGTCGGGGCGAGCATGGTCACCATGTCCACCGGATCGTCGTACCCTGTCGGGCGGTCGACGCCCGGCCCGCAGCCGGCGCGACCGCTGCCACACTCCCGCGCGGCGGTGCCTCTGGGTCTTCGGCTGTTCGCGGCGTCTCTGTGCTGTCTGCTCGCCCTGACTCTGACCGCCGCCGTCTTCGTGCGGACGTACTCCGGTCAGTGGCTCGACGGTGCGCTCCTGCCGCGCGCCGAGCGGGGCGGAGGGTACGAGCAGCAGACCGTCCTGGTGGGGCCGGCCAAGACCGTGCTGGCCGCCTTCGGTAGTCCGATGCTCCTCGCCGCCCTGCTCGGCGCGGTGCTGGTGGTGGGTGTGCTCCGCCGGCGGCTGGTGGCGGGTGTCGTCGGCGTCGGCATGGTCCTCTGCGCGGTGGTGGTGGCCGGCGCGGTGAAGTCGGTGCTGCCCCGCCCGGATCTCCAGATCGAGAGTTCGACCACCCACAACAGTTTCCCCAGCGGCCACGTCGCGGTGGCGACGGCGCTGCTGCTGGCGTTCATGCTCGTTCTGCCCGGGTGGGCCCGGCGTTGGCTGGCGGTGCCGGGCGCGGCGGGTGTCACGGTGATCGCCTCGGCCACGATGATCGCGGGCTGGCACCGGTTCAGTGACGCGCTCGGCGGCGTACTGCTGGGGGTGGCGCTGTTCTGCCTTGCCGCGGCCGCGTTGGCGGGCCGGCGGGGCGACCAGATTGCGGTCGGCGGGCCGGACGGCGGCAGCCTGTGGCGCGGGCTGGCCGAGGCGGCGGTCGGCCTGGTCGTGCTGGTCTGGGCACTCCTGGTGGTCGTGCCCGGTCTGGCCGCGTCGGTGCAGCGCGGGGCGCTCTTCGCCATCGCGGCGACGGGCTTGTCGACGATGTTCCTGGTGGGCGTGGTGGTGTTCCTGGTGCGTTCGACCGACTTCGCGGTCCCGCCGGCCGGGCGGCCCGGCTCGCGGTCGCAACCATCACCCAAACCGCAAAATATCTCACGATGGGATACTTGACGACATGTCCCAGGTCCTGCTGATCGAAGACCACCAGACGGTGCGCGACGGACTGCAGTTGGCGCTCACCCGACAGGGCCACACGGTCCACGCGGTAGAGACTGGTGAGCAGGGGCTGGAGCGGCTCCGCAGCACCGCGTCCGACGTCGTGGTCCTCGACCTCATGCTGCCCGGGATGGACGGGTTCGAGGTGTGCCGTCGGATCCGGCAGCTCGGCGACCTGCCGAT
This sequence comes from Micromonospora luteifusca, assembly GCF_016907275.1. Lineage (NCBI taxonomy): Bacteria > Bacillati > Actinomycetota > Actinomycetes > Micromonosporales > Micromonosporaceae > Micromonospora > Micromonospora luteifusca. The sequence goes on along the minus strand of NZ_JAFBBP010000001.1, from coordinate 317,315 downwards.
CATCATGCTCACCGCCCGCAACGACGACATGGACGTGGTGGCGGGCCTGGAGGCCGGCGCCGACGACTACGTGGTCAAGCCCGTGCAGGCCCGGGTGCTTGAGGCGCGCATCCGCGCGGTGCTCCGACGGACCGGAGGCGAGTCGCGGCGCACCGGCGAGCGGGCCGGCCTGGAACAGCACGGCGCGCTGACCATCGACCGGGCCGCGCTGGTGGTCAGCAAGGACGGGACGCCGGTCAGCCTCGCGCCGACCGAGCTGCGCCTGCTGCTCGAACTCTCGCACACACCCGGCCAGGTGCTCAGCCGCCAGCAACTGCTGGAGGCCGTGTGGGAGCACGGCTATCTCGGCGACTCGCGACTCGTGGACGCGTGCGTCCAGCGGCTGCGCGCCAAGATCGAGGCCGACTCGTCAGCGCCGCTCTTCATTCAGACCGTGCGCGGTTTCGGATACCGGTTCGGGCCGCTGTGACACGGTGGCGCTGGGCCGGCGCCCGACTTCTGGGCCTGCGCGTCCGGCTGCTCCTGACCTTCGCGCTGCTGGGCGTGACGACCACGGCGGCCGTGGCCAGCGGCAGCTACATCCAGGCCCGCACCGTCATCCTGCAACAGGCGCAGGACGCCGCGGTCGCGTCGCTGACCGATCAACTCACGAAGGTCTACCCGCTCGCCCAGCTCCCGCCGACCCAGGGCGAGCTCGACCTGTTGGCGCAGCGCCTCTCCGACCGGGAGGGCTTCGCGGTGGTCATCTACCGGGACCTGCGAGCCCAGGGCTCCGACTCTCCCGAGCTGCTCACTCCCGAGCTGCGCCAGGACGTCGGCGACGGTCGGATCGCCTGGCAACGGGTCTCCTTCGACGGACAACCCATGCTGCTCATCGGCACCCAACTGGAGATCGACCGACCCGACGGCACGTCCCGCCCGTCCGGGCTGGAGGTCTACTCGGTGCGCAGCCTCGTACCCGAGCAGCAGAGCATCGACCGGCTCGCCACCCTCGCCTGGCTGACCGGCGGGCTGTCCCTGATCCTCGCCGTCCTGCTGGCCCTGCTGGCGGCCCGCGGTGTGCTGCGACCCGTCCGCGACCTGGGCCTGGCGGCACGCCGGCTCGGCGAGGGCGACCTGAGCACCCGGCTGACGGTTCGGGGCGCCGACGAGTTGGCCGATGTGGCGCGGACCTTCAACGACACCGCCAGGACACTGGAGCGGCAGGTCGGTGAGCTGCGGCGGATGGAGTCCGACGCCCGCCGTTTCGTGGCCGACGTCTCGCACGAACTCCGTACGCCACTGGCGGCGATGACGGCGGTCACCGACGTGCTGGACGAGGAGGCGGACCACCTGCCCAGGGACGCGGGCCGAGCCGCCCGCCTGGTCAGCCAGGAGACGCAGAACCTCACCCAACTGGTCAACGACCTCATCGAGGTCAGCAGGTTCGACTCCGGCACCGCGCGGCTGGCCCTGGACGACGTGGACGTAGCCGCGGCGGTGACCGCGACGCTGCGGATCCGGGGCTGGGTCGACCGGGTACGGGCCGACCTGCCCCCCGGAGTCGTGGCCCGCCTGGACCCCCGTCGGTTGGACGTCATCGTCGCCAACCTGGTCGGCAACGCCTTCCGGCACGGTGCGGAGCCGGTGTCCGTGCGCCTGAGCGCCGACCCGGACTGGGTCACCATCGAGGTCAGCGACCAGGGGCCGGGACTGGACCCGGAGGTGCTGCCGCACGTCTTCGACCGCTTCTACAAGGCCGACACCGCGCGAACCCGCTCCGAGGGCAGTGGCCTCGGCCTCGCCATCTCGTGGGAGAACGCGCGCCTGCACCGCCACGGCGAGCGACGCGGGAGCCTCGTCGCGGGCAACGGCCCCGGTGGCGGCGCGGTGTTCACGCTCCGCCTGCCGCGGGACCTGACGGACGACGAAGGTGCCCGGTGAACGGCCGGCGGACGGGCCGCGCGCTGCTCGCCGGTGGGTTGCTCCTCACGCTGCTCGTGGCCGGTTGTGGGGTACGGCCCAGCCCCGTCATCACCGGGCGCTCGGCGGTCAGCGGCCCGTCGCGGGGCACCGGGCTCTACCTGCTCGCGCAGGGCGAACTCGTGCTGGTCCTCCGCCCGGCCAAGGTGGACGCGTCACCCGCCGACGTGCTCGCCCTGCTTGCGGCCGGCCCGGACGAGAACGAACGCGGCCAGGGTTTCACCAGCGAGGTGCCGGTCGGGCTCGGACCGGTCACGGTGACGGCGGGCGCCGATCGGTCCGGCCTCACCGTGCGGACGACCGGTGCGGCACTGCCGTTGTCGGCGCACGCGGCCGACCAGATCATCTGCACCGTGGCCGACGCCGCGGCCCAGGTCGACCTGGTGGAGAGTTTCGCCCCGGTCACCATCGTCGGGCCGGACGGGGCTCGACCGCCTCGGCCATGTCCGGTCAAGTGACCGGGCGGCGACACCGCCTCACACCAGGTTGACCGCTCGCGCCTGCCGGGGCAACCCGCTGTAGCGGACCCGGTCCTGGTCCACCAGCGCGCCGGCGATCAGGATGTCGATCAGGGTGGCGAATTCGAGGCCGGCGGTCTGCCAGATCTGGGGGAACTGCGAGGCGGCGGTGAACCCGGGGAAGGTGTTGACCTCGTTCACGATGGGCTCGGGCGATCCCTCCGTGGGCAGGAAGAAGTCGACCCGGAGCAGCCCACGACAGTCGAGGGCGTGGAAGGCGCGGATCGCGCGGTCCTGGAGCACCTCGGTGGTCGCCGCGTCGAGCGGGGCGGGGATCTGGAAGACCGCCCCGCCGTCGTACTTGGCGTCGTAGTCGAAGAAGCCGGCACCGGTCACCCGGATCTCCAGCGGAGGGCCGGCCTGTACCCGGCCGTCCGGGTGCTGGAGGACCGCCACGTCGATCTCACGCCCCCGCGCCCCCTGCTCGACCAGCACCTTCGGGTCGACCTGGCGGGCCTCATCCAGCGCGGCGGCAACTCCCGCCCAGTCGTTCACCTTGACGACGCCCAGGCTGGAACCGGCGCGAGCCGGCTTGACGAAGACCGGCAGCTCCAGCCGTCGCCGATCGTCGGGCGACAGCTCCTCGCCGGCCCGCAGCGTCACCCCCGGGCTCACCCGCAGGCCCTCCGCGGCGAGCAGCCGCTTGGTGACACCCTTGTCCATGCCGGCGGCGCTGGCGAAGACACCGTTGCCGACGTACGGCACGCCGAGCCACTCCAGCAGCGACGCCACCGTGCCGTCCTCGCCGTAGGGGCCGTGCAGGGCCGGGAAGACCACCTCCTGGGTACGCAGGACACGCAGCGCCTGGGGGAGGGGCATCGGACGGCCGTCGACATGCCACCCACCGTCACGGTCGATGAGCACCTCGGTGACCTGGTACCGCTCACGGTCCAGATTGGCGAGGATGCTCGCCGCCGAGCGGCAGGACACCTCGTGCTCGCCGCTCTGCCCGCCGTACAGCACTGCCAGTCGGGTCGTCATGAAATCGGTGCCCTTTCGTGGAGGTGGTCGCGGGCCACCCGTGGCCCGATGCCGGTCAAGATCTCGTGCGGGTTGGTGCCCGCCCAGCGGGCCCACTCGACGACCGTGGGTGGGGTCTGGTCACCCTCTGCGGGGCCGAACACCACGACCGGGTCACCGATCGTCACGGGCAGGTCCCCGGCGTCGACCACGCACTGGTCCATGGCGATGCGCCCGACGATCGGGCACCGCCGGCCGCCGAGCCACACCCAGGCGCGGCCGCCGGTGGCGCGGGGCAGCCCGTCGGCGTAGCCGAGCGGCAGCAGCGCCAGCGTGGTCGGCGCGCCGGTCACGTGTTCGGGCCCGTAGGAGACGCCGGTGCCGGCCGGCACCCGCTTGACGTTGACCACGCTCGTGCGCAGCGTCATGGCCGCCTGCAGCCCGAATTCACCCGGACCGCTCGCCCCGAACGGGTCCACGCCGTACAGCGCGATCCCGATCCGGCAGAGGTCGAAGCGGGTCTGCGGTGCGGACAAGGCGGCCGCCGAGTTGGCCAGGTGCACCAGATCAGGGTCGAGGCCGGCCGAGCGGGCGACGCGCAGCGCCTCCTCGAAGGTCGTCACCTGCCGGTCCAGCTCGGGACTGCCCGGCATGTCCGCGTCGATGAGGTGGGACCACACCCCGCGCACCCGGATCCCGCCCTCCCGCTCGTACTTGCGGGCCCAACTGACCAGTTCGGGCCAGTCGTCCCCGGCCGCCCCGTTGCGGGACAACCCGGTGTCCGCCTTGAGCTGCACCATCGCTGGCACGCCGAGCAGGTGGACCGCGTCGACGACGGCATGCAGGTGCGTCGGTGTCGACACGCCGACGTCAACGCCAGCGTTGATCAACTTACCGAAGTCGTCGCTCGGCCGGTGCAGCCAGCTCAACGTGGGCGCGGTCACACCCGCGGCACGCAGGGCCAGCGCCTCTGCCGCCGAGGTCACCCCCAACCAGCTGGCGCCGGCACGCAGCGCCGCACGGGCCACCTGCACCGCGCCGTGACCGAACCCGTCCGCCTTCACGACGGCCATCAGGTCGGTGCCGGTGACCGCCGTGATCGCCCGCACGTTGTTGGCGATGGCGTCAAGATCGACCACCGCCTCGGCCAGGGTGTTCATCCGGCCGCCTCCACCCGGCGGGAGCCGGGGAGCGCGAACAGCCAGCGTGCGCGCACCGCCAACAACCCGCGGTGGATGCCCAGGCTCAGGGCGATCACCAGCCCGGTCAGCAGAACCGGATAACCGAGCACGATCAGGCCCTGAGCGGGCCGGCCCAGCCCGGAAACCGGTACGACCAACAGCCGGTGCAGCAGAGCCAGGACCGGCATGTGGATGACGTAGATCGGCAGTGTGATGCGGCCGAGCCTAGCCAGCGGGTTGCTCAGAGTCGCCCACCGGGCCAGCCTGGCAGCGGCGGTTATGCCGAAGATCACTGCCACGACGGAGACCGCCGGCCACACGCCGAACCACTGCTGGGCGCCGGCCACCGCCATCGCGGCGAGCGCGAGGAGGTAGGCGACCGAGGTCAGCACGAGGCGGCGGCGGGTGGCGGTGGCCGCCCACCGGTGGATCTGCGGGCGCAGGTACAGGCCGGCGAGGAAGAAGATCAGATTCTGGTAGAGGCCGGCGCGGTTGCCCGGGGTGTCGAGCAGGCCGGCGGCGGCGACGGCGGACAGCACCGCGGCGGGTACGAGGACCAGCACCCGGGGCACCCTACGGGTCGCCTTGGCGATGGTGAAGTACAGCGCCAGGGCGTACAGGTACCAGAGGTTGGACGGCGTGATGGTGAGCTGCTCCAGCAGGCCGAGGGGCGAGGTGGCGCGGTCGGTCGGCAACTCCGGAGCGGCGGCGAGGATCGCGGTGTGGATCAGCAGCCAGACGGCGTACAGGTAGAGGAACCCGGCGATGCGGCTGCGGGCGACGACCCGCCAGGGCCGCTGGGCGGCGTTCGCCGCGAAGACGCCCGAAATGGTGAAGAACAGCGGCATCCGCAGCGGTAGGAACTGCTCACCCAACGTTCCCCACAGCCCCGGCACCGGCACCGGCACGTGCCAGTCGAACTGCAGGTAGTCCTTGACGACGACGTGCCACAGGACGACGAGGATGATGCAGACGCCCTTCGCCGCATCGGCCCACTCCGCCCGTTGGGACCGCTGCGCGGCCGAGGTGGTCCCGGTCCGATAACGGTGACGGAAGCGGACACGCGTCGCGTCAGGTTCGTTCTCGACGGGCCGAAACTCGGTGGAAGACAGCTCTTGGATCACTCAGCAGAAGCTGCCAGTCGGATATCCGCGGGTGATCCACGAATTGTCATGAACCGGTAATGGACGCGGCCAGCCCCGCCGGCAGGCCTCGCCGAGAGGCGCACCGCGGACCCCGGAGGCCACTAGGCTCGATCCGGAGGTGCCGAACATGAAGCTCGGGCTGCACTACTGGAGTTACTCGACCCCCGCCGACCCGGCCGCGATCGCGCCCACCCTGGCGCAGACGGCGACCATCGCCGACCAGGCCGGCGTCGCCTCGTTCACGGTGATGGACCACTTCTTCCAGATGGAAGCGGTGGCCTCGGCCGAGGAGCCGATGCTGGAGGCGTACACGACGTTGGGCTACGTGGCGGCGAAGACTCAGCGGATGACGCTGGGTGTGCTGGTCACCGGTGTGATGTACCGGTACCCGGGGTTGCTCGCCAAGACCGTGACGACCCTCGACGTGCTCTCCGGCGGACGTGCCCGCCTCGGCATCGGCGCGTCCTGGTACGAGCGGGAGCAGCGCGGCCTCGGCGTGCCGGTGGTCCCGATGGCCGAGCGGTTCGAGCGGCTGGAGGAGACGCTGCGCATCTGCCTGCAGATGTGGGGTGACGACAACGGGCCGTTCGACGGGCGGTACTACCAGCTCACCGAGACGATCAACTCGCCGCAGCCGGTGAGCCGTCCGCGTCCGCCCATCATGATCGGCGGCGGCGGTGAGAAGAAGACCCTGCTGCTGGTGGCCCGATATGCCGACGCCTGCAATCTGTTCGGCACCGACAAGGGCGCCGACGAGGTGGCACGCAAGCTGGACGTGCTGCGCGGGCACTGCACCGCAGAGGGCCGTGACTACGACACCATCGAGAAGACGGTGGTCGCCTCCCGACCCCCACTGAACGACACCGACGGGTTCCTCGCCGAGGTGTCCGACTACGCCGCGCTCGGTGTGACCGAGGTGCAGGTCACGCCGGATCGGCACCCGGTGGAGTTCGCGCAGCGGCTTGGCGACGAGGTGCTGCCCCGGTTGGCCGAGATCGGCTGAACCCTGTTGCGGCGGTGCCGGCGGCCACTGTCCACAAAGAGCGATTCCGGATGGACCATCGGTGCGCCGGCACCGGCTCGGGGCCCCGAAAAAATGTGCCCGGAAGGGAATGACCCAGGTCACCTGGCGGCCCTTCTCAGCCTGCCAAAAATTGCGCGCCCGGCGGGACAGGTAGCCTCTCCGGGTGCCACAGATGTTACCGCTTCTTGTTACCGATCGGTATGAAGTCCTGGAGCTCCTCGGCCAAGGCGGAATGGGTCGAGTGTGGAAGGCCCGCGACCGAATGCTTCAGCGGGACGTCGCTATCAAGGAAATCGTTCCACCGCCCGGTCTCACCGATCAGGCGCGACAGGAATTGCGGATCCGGTCACTTCGGGAGGCCCGGGCGATCGCGCAGCTCGACCACGCCAACGTCGTCCGGGTCTTCGATGTGCTGCTGGGCGCCGACGGTGATCCGCAGATCGTCATGGAGTACGTGCCGTCCCGTTCGCTGCACGACACCATCACCACCGACGGCCCCATCCCACCGGTACGGGCAGCCGCCATCGGGTTGGCCGTGCTCGGCGCGCTCCGCGCCGCCCACCGCGCCGGGATCATGCACCGCGACGTCAAACCGGCCAACATCCTCGTCGGCGCGGACGGCCGGATCGTGCTCACCGACTTCGGCCTGGCCACCGCCGTCGAGGACGTGAACCTGACCCTCACCGGTGTGGTGCTCGGTTCGCCCGCGTACGTCTCTCCCGAGCGGGCCATGCGCGGCACCGTGGGCCCGGAAGGGGACCTCTGGTCGCTCGGCGCGACCCTTTTCGCCGCAGTCGAGGGTCAGTCGCCGTACGCTCGGCCGTCCAGCCTGATGAGCCTCACCGCGCTGGTCACCGAACCACCGCCGACGGCGCGGCACGCGGGACCGCTCGCACCGGTGCTGGCCGGCCTGCTGCAGAAGGATCCGGCCGACCGGATGGCCGCGGAGACCGCCGAGCAGTTGCTCCGCGCGGCGCTCGACGGCACGTCGAAGCCCGTCGCGGTGACGTGGCGTCGGGTGCCCGCCGTGCGCCGGCCGAGGGCGGCGGAGACCGGGCCGCGCGCGATCGAGGTGCACGACGTACCCCGGTCACCGGCCGGAGCCGCAGCGGACGGTGCCGGTCCGGGGGCGGCCCGCCGACGGCGAACCCTGCTCCTCGGCGGCGTCGCGACCCTGGTCGCGCTCGGCCTGGTGATCGGGATTCCGTTGGCCAACCGCCGCGAGCCGGGTGCGACGGGCAGCGGGGCCGAGTTGGTGGACGCCGCCGCTGCGGGGGCGCCGTCGACGCCGGACGACGCACCGACCACCGGCACGTTCCCGCCGATCTCGTGGTCGGTCTACCGGGACGACACCGGCTTTACCCTGCCGGCACCGCGCGACTGGCAGGTCGTCCGGCATGGCCAGCGGGTCGAGTTCCACGAGCCGGACGGCGAGCGGATGCTCGTCGTCAACGAGACCGACTCGCCTCGTAGCGATCCGCTGGCGGAGCTGAGCAGCCCCGCGGTCAGCGAGCGGTACCGCGACTACCGTCGGGTCGAGCTGCTCGCCGTCAACTACCAGCTCAAGGCCGCCGACCTGGAATGGGTCTTCCGCAGCGACGCGCACACGGCGATGCATGCCCGCCAGCGCACCTTCACGACGGAGAAGCGGAAGGGTTACAGCATCGCCTGGCTGACGCCCGAGGCCGCCTGGTCGGCGGGAGCGGAGGCGTTCCGGAGGGTCACCGCGGGCTTCCGGCCGGCGTCGGCGGCGGGCGGAGCCACCCCGAGCGCCAGGCCCGACCCTCGCCTGTCGTCGACGCCGGACGCGCCGCCCGCACGGTCCGGGTACCAGCTCGTCGGGGTGGCGAGCAACCGGTGCCTGGACATCGCCGCGCCGGACTCACCGGACCCGGTCCGGCTCCAACTCTCCGACTGCCGGGACGACCGCGCACGCAACCAGCTCTGGGTGATGCGACCGGACGGGAGCGTGCAGTTGGGCGGGCGCTGCCTGGACGTGCTCGGCGCGTCCAGCGACGCCGGGGCGGCGATCCAGCTCACCACCTGCAACACGACCCCGGCGCAGCAGTTCGCCCTGAACGAGGGTGGCCAACTGGTCAACGCGCACAGCGGGATGTGCCTGGGCGCGGTCGGCCAGAGCACCGCGAACGGGGCGTTGATCGAGCAGCGCGATTGCAGCGCCAGCAGCCATCTGCAATGGACCAGGAAATAGCAGCCTGACGTGCGCCGAGGGCTGCCCTCCCGGTGCAGGGAGGACAGCCCTCGGCACTGACCGGTCGGGTCAGGCGACCGACGCCGGGAACCGTTCCCACACCCGGTGCGCGGCCATCAACTGCTGCACCGCCGTCAGCGCCTCGGCGCCCGATGCCGCCGCCACGACGCCGGGGGTGCCGGCGACACCGGCCTGCTCCAGCACGGTGACGCCGCCACCCCAGGCGCCGATCGCCTTGGCGTGCCGCCAGCACTCCTCGACGAGCAGCAGCACACGGGGGTCCACGGTGGCCGGGTCCGGGCTGCCCGCCTTGGCGTCGCGGGCGGGCAGGGCGTCCGGTGCGGGTGCCGGCGCTCCGGCCAGCAGGACCGCGTCGAACTCGACCGACCGGGCGGTG